>NZ_JBHYIO010000010.1:130940-278955 GCF_042740095.1 Nonomuraea sp. NPDC059023
GCCGCCCCGCCCCCCCCTCCTGGGGGCGCCCCCCCCCCCCCCGGGGGGGGGGCGCTCCCCCCCCCGGGCCCCCCCCCCCCACGCCGGCGGCCAGCTGGGCCATCGCCTCGGTGAACTCGCTCAAGCTCAGCCGAGCCCGTTGGCCGACAGCCACTCCTTGGCCACGGTGGCCGGCTCGTCCTTGTTGACGGAGATCTTCGTCATCATCTCGATCAGCGACTGCGTGCTGAGCTTGGCGGAGACCGCGTCGAGCGTGGTCTTGATGGTGTCGTTCGCGCCCGCCTTGTAGACCAGCGGGGTGACGTTCTGGGCGGGGAAGATGTTCTTCGGGTCCGCGAGCGGGACCAGCTTGTTGGCGATGATCTTGGGGTCGGTGGTGAAGACGTTGCCGACCTGGATCGTGCCGTCCTTGATGGCGTCAGCGGTGGTGGGGCCGGTGGGCTTCCACTCCTTGAACTCCAGGCCGTAGACCTCCTTGAAGCGGGCCTCCCAGCGCTTCTTGAACTCCGGCGGGCCGCCGACGACCATGGTCTTCGACACCTTGGCCAGATCCTCGATGGACTTCAGGGAGTCCTTGGTCGCCGACGCCTCGGAGACCGACAGGCTGTCCTTGTCCTCGGCGGGCGAGGAGGTGAGGATCTCCAGCGTGTCGGGCAGCTTCTCCTTCAGCGCCGTGTCCACGTCGGCGGTGGTGCCGGCCGTGGTCTTGGGGTCGATGAAGGCCAGCAGGTTGCCGTTGTACTCGGGCACGATGGTCAGGCCGCCGGCCTTGACCTGGTCGTAGACGACCTCGCGGCTGCCGATGCGCGGCTTCTCCTCGACCTGGACGCCCTTGGCCTCAAGCGCCTGGGCGTAGATGGAGCCGAGCAGGACGCTCTCGTCGAAGTCGAACGAGCCGATGATGGCCTTGCCGCCGCCGGCGGGCGCGCTGCTGGCGGCACCGCTGGGCTGGGCGCTCGTGGTGTCGAGCGGGTTGCCTCCCGAGCCGGAGGATCCGCAAGCGGCCAGCGCGAGTCCGGCCGACAGCAGCACCGCAGCGGTGCTGAAGATGCGTTTCATCAAGATTTCCCTTCTTAGCGGGGGGTTGAGTAGGAGACTAGCGAACTCTCTGACTAACCCCCGGAGAGACGCTCACCCGCTGGACGAGGGTGAACGCCAGCTGCACCACCAGAGCGAACAGCACAATCAGTACTGAACCGCCGACCACGCTCGCATACTCCTTGGTGGCGAATCCGTCGATGACGAAGCGCCCGAGCCCGCCCAGGCCCACGTACGCGGCGACGGTCGTGGTGGCCACCACCTGGATGGCCGAGAGCCGCAGACCCAGCAGGATCAGCGGCAGCGCCACCGGGACCAGCACCCGTCCGAGCACCTGCCCGCCGCGCAGACCCATCCCGTACGCGGCGTCGCGCAACTCGGGATCCACACCCCGGATGCCCTCGAACGTGTTGACCAGGATCGGCGGGATCGACAGCAGCACCAGCGGGATGATCACCGGCAGGATCGAGGCCGTGCCCAGCAGCAGCACGAACAGCACGAGCATGCCCAGCGTCGGCAGCGCCCTGGCCAGGTTGGCGGAGATCACCACGATCACCCCGCCCTTGCCCGTGTGCCCGATCAGCAGGCCGAGCGGGATCGCGATCAGCACCGCGAGCACGAGGGCCAGCACCGAGTACTCCAGGTGCTCCAGCAGCCGCATGGGGATGCCGCCGGGTCCCGTCCAGTTCTCGGGGTTGCCGAAGAAGTCCGTCAGCCAGTTCACGACGCCCTCCTCGCCCGCACCCACGGCGTCAGCAGCCGTTGCGCCAACACCAGGAGCCCGTCGGCGACCAGCGCCAGCAGCACGATGCCCACGATGCCGACGATGACCGGCGGCAGGAACGGGTTCTGGTAGGCCCGGGTGAACAGCATCCCGAGCCCGCCCTGGCCGATCAGCGCGCCGACGCTGACCAGCGAGATGCTGGAGACCGCGACGACCCGCAGGCCCGCCAGCACGACCGGGGTGGCGATCGGCAGCTCGACCTGGACCAGCCGGCGGACCGGCGTGAAGCCCATGGCCACGGCCGACTGTCGGACGTGGTCGGGCACCGCGCCCAGCCCGTCGACCACCGACGGGATCAGCACGGCCATGGCGTAGAACGTCAGCGGGATGATCACCGTGGTCTGCGACAGCCCGGTCACCGAGATCAGCAGCATGAAGATCGGCAGCGACGGCAGCGCGTAGAGGATGTTCATCAGCCCGGACGTGGGCTGGTACAGCCAGCGGAACCGCACGCACGCCAGCCCCAGCGGCAGCGACAGCACGAGTGCCGCCACGATCGGCACCAGCGACATCACCAGGTGGTCGCTGAGCAGGTTGCTGATGCTGCCGACCCGCCCGGTGTCCCAGTTGCGGGCGAACCACTCCCAGAGTGTTGGCGGACCGTCAGACATCGGCCGCCTCCGCGAGCGCCTCGTCGAGGGCCTCGCGGGTGGCCACCCCGACCACCTTCCCGTTCTCGTCCACGGCCACCGCGCAGCCCGAAGGCGACAGCAGCGCCGCGTCGAGCGCCGACCGCATGTTGTCCTTGCCGTGCAGGAACGTCCCGTACGGCTCCCGCTCCTCCGGCCGCCGGGGCGTGACCCAGGCCACGGGCCGCCGGTCCGGGGTGACGATGAGCAGCCAGGGCTCATCGGAGTCCGCGGGGAACGCGTCCTCGGCGACGGTCAGGTCGGTGCGCAGCCGTAGCCCCGCCGCGGAGATGAACTGCAGGCGCCGGATCCCCCGGTCGTGCCCCAGGAACTCGCGCACGAACTCGTCGGCGGGCTCCGACAGCAGCGTCTTGGGATCGGCCAGTTGCGCCAGCCGCCCGCCCACGCGCAGCACGGCCACGCGGTCGCCGAGCTTGATGGCCTCGTCGATGTCGTGGGTGACGAAGACGATGGCCTTGTTCAGCTCGGACTGCAGCTTGAGCAGCTCGTCCTGCAGGCTCGTCCGCACGATCGGGTCGACCGCGCTGAACGGCTCGTCCATGAGCAGCACCGGCGGGTCGGCGGCCAGCGCCCTGGCCACCCCGACGCGCTGCTGCTGACCTCCCGACAGCTGGAACGGGTAGCGCTGGGCCATCGCCGGGTCGAGCCCGACGACCTCCAGCAGCTCCATGGCCCGGTCGCGGGCCTTCTTCTTGTCCCAGCCGAGCAGGAACGGCACCGTGGCGACGTTGTCGACGATCCTCCGGTGCGGGAAGAGCCCGGCCTGCTGGATGACGTAGCCGATCCCCCGGCGCAGCGTCGGCGGGTCGATCGTCTGTACGGCGGTGCCGTCCAGCAGGATCTGTCCGTCCGACGCGTCGATCATGCGGTTGATCATCCGCAGTGAGGTGGTCTTGCCGCACCCCGACGGCCCGACGAACACGGTGATCTGGCCCGTGGGCGCCTCAAGGCTGAGGTTGTCCACGGCGACCGTTCCGTCTGGATAGCGTTTGGTGACAGAGTCGAACGTGATCACGCGTGACCTTCCGTTCGTGGCGGGACCGTAGCCCCCCTGCCACGTCCGCCGCATGATCTCTTGCGGACCTCAGACTACGGCGATGAGGGTGCTTCTGTCCCATCGGCCTGTGCTTAAACGCTTCACCGACCTGGGAGGATTCATATCAAATGACGTTCTCATAGTGCGCAACACCTGTAGGAGTTGGCATGATTGCCAGCACAAACTCCGACGCCGCACCCCTCACCCCCCAGCGTCCGTTTTCCACCAGAGGATCCGGCCCAGTGACTCAACCGCTCACCGATCAGCGCTCCCGCAACGACCTGATCGCCGAGCTCTACGACCGTCACGCCACCGGGCTGTTCGCGTACTGCGCGGACCAGCTCGGCGACCCAGCCTCCGCCGGGTACGCGCTGGTCGCCGTGCTCTCCAGCGTGCCCGCCCAAGCGCCGCCGCGCGCCGCCCTCTACGCCCTCGCCCGCCGCGAGATCCACCGGCGCGACATCGTCTACGCGCCCCCCGTCGTCGACCCGCTCGTCGACCCCGCCTCCGCCCTGGTCGAACGGACCCTGCGCGAACTCCGGCCCCACCAGCGCGAGGTCCTCCTCCTGTGCGAGGTCTGCGGCCTGACCACGACCGAACTCGCCTGGGTACTCGACGTCGCCCCCGACACCGCGGAAGAGCTGGCCATCAGCGCCGCGCACCGCTTCCGCCAGACGCTCTCCACCGCCCTGGCCTCCACGGGCGCGCGCGTCCCCGCCTCCGTCGCCGACGTCTACGGCGCCCTGTCGGTCGCGCCGCTGCGCGACATCCTGTGCCGCCTGCCGTGGCCCGCCCCTGCCGCCGTACTGCGCGTGCACGTAGCAGGATCCCGTACGGCCGGCGCCGCCCCCCTCTTCGTCAAGCCCCGCTGGCCCGCGCCACCCCGCTGGCCACAGCCGCTCGCCGAATCGGACCCCAGGACGGCGACGGGCATCTTCCCCACGGAACTCCTCACACCCCCGACGGGCCGCGCCGACCACGAGGCCACCACGGCCCCCATGCCCCGCCTCCGCGACCCCCTGACCGGCCCGCCACCGCTGCTGGGCACCTCTTCCCCCCGCGACCCCCTGACCGGCCTCCCGCCGCTGCTGGGCACCACTTCCCCCCGGGACCGATCGACCGGCTCTCCCACCCGCGACCGGTGGGGCTCTCCCAGCGGCGATGTGCTGGGCGGACCTTCCACCCGCGATCAGCCGGGCGTGTCCCCTGCCCGTGACCTGCCGGGCGGCTCGCCCACTCCCAACCCGCAGGCCGGCTCGCCCGCCCGCCCCTTCACCGCCTATCCGGTCAGCGACCCACAGGGCGAAGCCCCTGTGCGCGGCCCGTTCACCGCGGCTCCCACCCGCGATCCGTCGGCCGGGGCGCCTCCGTCCGGCGCGTTCACCTCCGGGCGTGACCCCTTCGCCCCCTTCACCGGCCCCTCCGCCGCCGGCCCCTCCGCCCAGGAAGAGGCGTCCAGCGCCGATGGGGAGGAGCCGGGCCGGCGTGCGGGCCTGCCGCCCAGGCCCAGGGTCCGGGACGGGCTGCCGCCGAGGACCGGGTTCCTGATGTCGGCTCCGGTGCCCGCGGACATACTGGACGACCCGCCCACCGACATCATGCCGCCGCTGGACCTGCCCTCCCCCGGAGACGTACTGGTCCACAGCTCCCGGCAGGACACCTCGACGCCCAGCCCCCCGGAGCCCGGCCGAAGCCCGGATGCCAGGACCACGGACGGCGGCCAGGAGGCGGGGGACACGTTCTCCGCGTTCCAGCCCTTCACCCGGACCCGCCGCCCGGCCGACGAGCCCGTCTACCGGCTCCCCATGCCCTCCGACATCCTGGCCGCCAGCGACCCCACCCTGCTGGACCAGCCCGACGAGGCCCCCGGCGTCCTGAATGCCCCTTGGGTATCCGACTCGGCCACCCCTCCTGAGCCGGCGCCTGAGTACTCCTGGGCACCAGGCGACCGCCCGACGCGGGCCGACCGCGACCCGCTGGACGGCCGCGACCCGCTGGACGGCCGCGACCCGCTGGACGGCCGTAAGGCGCCAGGACGCGACGGCCGCGTACAGGGCAGGCCCCGGCTCGCGGCATCCCGGCAGAACATGGGCGCCAAGCAGCCCACCGGTCCCCGGAAGCCGTCGCGCACCGGCCCGGCGGCCAAGAAGCAGGCGAGGAAGCGCAAGCAGCGTAAGCACCGCGACTGGGCTTGGGAGGTGGCGGGCTTCCTGATCTGCGTGCTGATCGCCATGCTGGTGTTCTTCGCAGTCCCGGTAATCGGCTCCCCCTGACCACCCCCTCTCCCGACCGGTCAGCGGCACCGCGGTGTGCCTGTCCCGATCGGGACCCCATGGCTCTGACGGCTACCTGCCCCGGAGCCCCTGCCCGCATGACCGGGCCCGGCGGGGGTGGGGTCAGGGGGTGGAGAGGATGAGGCCGCTGGTGGGGACGCCGGTACCGGCTGTGACCAGGACGTTCGACACGTCCTTGACCTGGTTGACCGAGGTTCCCCTGACCTGGCGGACGGCTTCGGCGATGCCGTTCATGCCGTGGATGTAGGCCTCACCCAGCTGGCCTCCGTGCGGGTTGACGGGGAGGCGGCCCTCCAGTTCGATGCCGCCGTCCGCGACGTACCCGGCCGCCTCGCCGCGACCGCAGAAGCCCAGTTCCTCAAGCTGCGTCAGCACGAACGGCGTGAAGTGGTCGTAGAGGATCGCGGTCTGCATGTCAGCGGGCCCCATGCCGGAAATTTCCCAGAGTTTGCGGCCGACGACGGACATCTCGGGAAGGCCGGTCATGTCGTCGCGGTAATAGCTGGTCATCATCATCTGCCCGGCGCCCGCCCCCTGCGCGGCGGCCGTGATCACCGCGGGGGAACGGCGCAGGTCCCTGGCCCGGTCCTCCGAGGTGACGACCAGCGCCACCGCGCCGTCGCTCTCCTGACAGCAGTCGAGCAGGTGCAACGGCTCCACGATCCACTTCGACGCCTGATGGTCGGCCAGCGTGATCGGTCGCCCGTGGAACCACGCCGCCGGGTTCGTGGCCGCGTGCCGCCGCATCGCGACGGCGACACGGCCGAAGTCCTCCGACGTCGCGCCGTAGACGTGCATGTACCGCCGCGCGAACATGGCCACCCAGGCCGCGGGCGTCATCAGCCCGTACGGCACGTGCCAGCTCATCTCCAGCCCCTGCGAGGAAGGCTCCCCGCCGAGCCGGGCGTCGGGCTGGCCGAAGCGGCGGCCGGATCGTTCGTTGAAGGCGCGGTAGCAGACGACGGTACGGGCCATGCCGGTCCGCACGGCCATGGCGGCATGCATCACCGTGCCACAGGCGGCGCCACCGCCATAGTGAACACGCGAGAAGAAGGTCAGGTCCCCGATCCCGACCTCGCGGGCGACGGCGATCTCCTGGTTGGTGTCCTGGGTGTAGGTCACCAGGCCGTCGACGTCCCCGGGCGAGAGCCCGGCATCGTCGAGCGCGGCGAAAACGGCCTCGGCGGCCAGTTGCAGCTCCGAGCGCCCGGAATCCTTGCTGAACTCGGTGGCACCGATCCCGGCGATGGCGGCTTTCATAAGGAAACCCTTCAGGTATTCACAACATCCCGACCCGAACGACAACCGCTCAGAGGGGGCAAGGACGGGCAGATCAGGTCAGGAACGGCCATCGACTGTGACGGTGAGCCAAGCCGAGCCGACAGCCAAGCGGGGGGGAGACGGCGAGCCGGATGGAGCGGTGGCCCAGCGGGTGAGGGCGGGAGAGGGGATTGGCCGAACGGGCAGGTGGCAGAGCGGGCGGAGGCGGGCCAGCGGGTGGAGACGGCCGGGCCGGATGGAGCGGTGGCCCAGCGGGTGAAGGCGGGAGAGGGGGTTGGCCGAACGGGCGGAGGCGGGCGAGCGGGGTGGCGGTGGGTAGATGGGGTGGTGGCCTGGCGGGCTGGCGGTTGGCGGTTGGCGGTTGGCGAGGGATGTGATCGGGGCCGGGGGGACCGCGGCGGTGGGTAAAGGGGGCCGTTGCGGTGGGGAGCACGTCCGACGTGAGAAGCGATCCCCCCGACCTGGGCCCGCCCACGTCGGCGGGTGGCGTGGGGGTGGCTTCGCCGTAACGTATAGAGCCCATGATCTTGAAGGTCCGCAGGACCGTGCTCTTAAGATCCCGCAGGGCTATGGGACGCTAAGACGGGAGCGAGAGGACCACCGATCCGGTCGCGTGGCTGCCGAGGGAGACCTTGCCGCGGACCTCGACGGTGAACTCCTCGCCCTCGCGCGCGATCACCGCCCCCGTGAACGCCAGCAGGTCCCCCGCGTAGGCCGGCACCCCGAGCTTCACGTTGATCCGGCGGATCACCGCCTCGGGGCCCGCCCAGTCGGTGACATACCGTTCGACCAGCCCCATCGTGGTCAGGATGTTGAGGAAGATGTCCTGCGAGCCCTGCGCGCGGGCGATCTCGACGTCGTGGTGGACCGGGGTGAAGTCCATGGTGGCGATCGCGGTCGAGACCACGAGGGTGGGCGTGATGCTGATGGACAGTTCTGGCAGAACCATGCCGATTTCGATCTGCTCTCCGGTCAACGTCCGCATCATGACTCCTGTGGCGTCCACATCGGAAGGATCAGTTCGTCATCCATTGCGCGAAACGTTGCCCGCACCGTCATACCGATACCCACCGCGTCCACGGGACAGTCCACTATGTTCCCCACAATCCTCACGCCTTCCGGAAGTTCCACCACCGCCACCACAAACGGGGTTTCGCGGCCGGGCACGGGCGGATTGTGGTGGACGACGTAGCTGTAGACGGTTCCCTCGCCGCGGGCGACGATGTGGCCGCGGTTCGCCGAGCGGCAGGCGGGGCAGATCGGGCCTGGTGGATGGCGTAGTTCGCCGCAGTCGGCGCAGCTTTGGACGCGCAGTTCGCCGAGTTTCACGCCGTCCCAGAAGAACTGGGTGTCCCGGTTCACGGCAGGTTTCAGCGGATACGGCTCGCGCCTTTCCTTTACCCGCGGGCGAAATTTCAGGACCCGGAAGAGCATCTCCGCCACCGGCTCGTCGAACTGGTCGTACCAGATGACATTCCAGGTGGCGAAATATCCCTCTCCAAGGGCGGTCGCCTTCGGTCCGGTAAGTCCGGAAAAGCGGGTGGCCGGAGTCAGCACGTCGCCCAGCCGGGCGTACCGGTGGTAGGTCTGCTCGCAGTTGGTCGCCACCACCCCCGTGTATCCCTGGGCGTTCAGCTCGGCCAGCATGTCGTCGACCGGCGAGCGGTCCCGTACGTCGCGCCGTACCCCGCCCATGGTCCACACCTGCGCCATGGCCGGAGGCGCCACCCCTTTGTCGAGATAAAGCGGGTTCTGGTCGCCCATGGCGTCGAGCCAGTGCCGGATCATCGGTTCGTTGACCGGATCGGCCGCGGGCAGGCCGCGCAACTCGCCCATGGCCACCTGCCTGCGCGCCATCTCGTGCAGATCGGTCATCGCGGCGGCCTCGGCAGGCTCAGGCCGAGCATGGCGATCAGCTCGCGCTGCACCTCGTTCACCCCGCCGCCGAACGTCAGCACCACGGCCCCCTTCACGCCATGGTCCAGCCGGTCGAGCAGTTCGGCCGTCTCCGGGTCGGCCGGATCCCCGAACCGCGCCAGGATGTCGCCCACGATCCGGCCGATCTCCTGCATGCGCTCCGAACCGTAGATCTTGGTGGCCGACGCGTCGGGCGCGCCCAGCCAGCCGAGGTCCATGTTGGCCGCGACCTGCCAGTTCAGCAGCTCGTTGGTGCGGAAGTAGGCGTAGACGCGACCCAGCGCGCGGCGTACGTCGGGATGCCCGTCGTTGCCCGTTCTGCGGGCCCAGGCCAGGAACCTGTCGTAGGTCTGGCCGAGGTTGCCCGCCGGGCCGAGCGTGACCCGCTCGTGGTTGAGCTGGTTGACGATGAGGTCCCAGCCTTTGTCCACTTCGCCCACGACCATGTCCACCGGTACGCGTACGTCCTGGTAGTAGGTGGCGTTCGTGTGGTGGCGGCCGTCCATGGTGACGATCGGCGTCCAGGAGAAGCCGGGGTCGTCCGTCCCGGCGATCATCATGGTGATGCCCTTGTGCTTCTTGGCCTCGGGGTTCGTCCGCGCCGCCAGCCAGACGTACTGCGCGTAGTGGGCGCCGGAGGTGAACACCTTCTGCCCGTTCACGACATAGTGGTCGCCGTCGAGCACCGCGGTCGTCCGCAGCGAGGCGAGGTCCGTGCCCGCCTCCGGCTCGCTGTAGCCGATCGCGAAGTGGCACTCCCCCGCCAGGATGCGCGGCAGGAAGAACTCCTTCTGCGCGGGCGTGCCGTACTGCATCAGCGTCGGCCCGACCGTCTGCACCGTGATGATCGGGTACGGCACCGCCGCCCGCGCGATCTCGTTGGCGAAGATCTGCTGTTCGAGTGGCCCGAAGCCGGCGCCGCCGTACTCCTTGGGCCAGCCGAGCCCCAGCTTGCCGTCACGTCCGAGGCGGCGGCAGTGTTCCATGTACGCCTCGCCGAACGGGTCCTCGGCGATCTTCTTGCGGTCGTCGCCGGTGAGGCAGGCGCGGAAGTACTCGCGCAGTTCCTCCCGCAGCCGCTTCTGCTCGGTGGTGAGGTCGATCAGCATCAGGCGAGCGCTCCGATCAGGTCGAGCTGGGCGTCGGCGCCGCCGAGCAGGTGGGACAGGTGCTTGGCGTGCGCGAAGCTCTTGTGCAGGGGGTAGGTCACGTCCAGGCCGAGGCCGCCGTGCAGGTGCTGGCAGGTGAACAGCGCGCGGAAGGCCTCGCTCACGTGGTACGCGGCCACCGCGACGTCCCTGGCCTCCAAGCCCCAGACGGCCGACCACATCGCCACGTCCAGCGCCCGCGAGGCCACGTAGACGTCGGCGATCTGCATCGTCACCGCCTGGAACTCCGCCAGCGCGCGGCCGAACTGCTTCCTGGTCTTGATGTACTCGGTGGTCAGCTCCAGCGCGCCCGCCAGGACGCCGCTCGCCTGCGCGGCGACCGCGGCCGTGTAGATCAGGCGGACACCGTCGGCGTCGTCGGCGACCTTCTCCGCCGGGGTCCGGTCGAAGACGAGCGTGGCCAGCGGCTCACCGGTCGAGGCGAACTCCGGCACCACCTGGCCGGGACGGGCCAGGAACAGTCCCTCCGCCGCCGAGACCAGCGCCACGTCCGCCACCGCCCCGTACGGCACCGCGCACTTGCGGCCGGTCAGCGTCCAGCCGCCGGAGTAGTGGGCCCGCGTCTGCGGCGGGTCGGCCAGTGCCCTGCCCGCCTCCTTCAGCGCGACCGTGCTCACCCTGGCCTGGCCGAGGCGGGCCTGCTGCTCGCGCGAGCCGTACCGGCTGATCGCCAGTGAGCTGACCAGGACGGGCAGGGCCGGCAGCTCGCGCGCGCCCACCTCGCGCAGCACGACGGCCATCTCGACGCCGCCGAGGCCCGCGCCGCCCACGTCCTCCGGCAGGCAGACGCCGAGCAGGCCGGCCTCCCTGAGCTGGTCCTCGCCGGCCTGCTTGGCGAGCAGGTCCGCGGCAAGCCGGCGCAGGTCCTGCTGCGTTTCGTCCAATGCGAAATCCACTAGTTCTCCAATAAGTGCTGCCGCCCGTACCGGGCGAACTCGGTCTCGATCTTCACGACGTCGTCGCCGGTCAGCGGCCGGTAGCCGGTCGCCGTCCGGAGGTACACGGGGTCGGTGGCGCCGTGCCAGGCCTGGCGGGCGAGGACGCGCTTGAGCACCTTGTGGGAGGGGGTCTGCGGTAGCTCCCGGCAGATCCGGATATATCGCGGTACGGCCTTCGCCCCGAGGTCGGCCCGCGCGCCCAGGAACTCCGCGAAGTCCGCCACCTCGAACCGCTCGTCCGGCACCAGGGCCAGCATCACCTGGTCCCCGGCGGCCGCGTCGGGAACCGGGTAGACGGCCGCCTCCACGATCCCCGGCGCCTCGCGGACCACCGCCTCGATGGGGGCGACGGCGAGGTTCTCCCCGTCCACGCGCAGGCGTTCGGTGCCCCGGCCGGCGAAGAAGACGTACCCCTCCTTGTCGGCATACGCCAGGTCACCCGACCAGAAGGCGCCTTCCCTGATCCGCTCGGCGTCGGCCTCCGGGTCGTTGTAGTAGCCGTCGAACAGCCCGAGCCCCTGGACGTTGACCAGTTCCCCGACGGCCTCCTCCGCGTTCAGGAGACGGCCGCCCTCGACGATCGCGGGCGGGCAGCGCTCGCCGGTCGCCGGGTCGCGGATCTCGACGCCGTCGGGCAGGCGGCCCAGGCAGCCGGGCGGCCCCGACGGATCCGGCGTGATCGAGACCGCGGTCTCCGTGGACCCGAACGCGTCGATGACGAAGCACCCGAACCGCTCCCCGAACCGGCGGGTCGCTGTGGCACTGCCCTCGTTCCCGAAGGCGAGCTTGAGCGGGTTGTCGGCGTCGTCGGGGCGCTCCGGGGTGGCCAGGACGTAGGAGAGGGCCTTGCCGACATAGTGCAGATACGTGCAGCCATATTTCCGGACATCGGGAAGAACGCCGGAGGCCGAGAAGCGCTTCCTGAGCACCAGCGCGGCCCCCGAGGCCACGGCAGGCGCATACGCCGCCATGATCGCGCCGGAGTGGAAGAGGGGCATCGAGCAGTAGACGACGTCGTCCCGGGTGAGCATGCGGGCCAGCGACAGGCCGGGGACGGCGAGTTTGCGCTGGGTGATCCGTACCGCTCTGGGACGGCCTGACGAGGTGCCGGAGGTGAAGACGAGCATGACCAGGTCGCCGGGGGGCGCGGGCTCGCGATCGTGGGTCGCCTGGAGTTCGTCCAAGGAGATCCGCCGGATGCCCAGGTCCTCGGAGATCGCTCGCGCGGCTTCGGCGTGGACGCCGTCGTACACGATGAGCTCGACGTCGGCGGCCCGCGCGTCACGAACCAGCTCGACCGGCGAGCGCGTGGGGTTGAGCGCGACCACCACCGGCCCGCCCAGCGCCGCCGCGCCCACCAGGAAGACCATTTCCGGCACGTTGTCCAGCAATACGCCTACATGACCGGCCCCGCGCAACCACCCCGCATAGGTACGGCAGAGCGCGACCTGCTCCCGCCACGACCAGACCCGGTCGGCGTAGTGCAGCGACGGCCGGTCGTCGTCGGCGCGGGCCGCGAGCAGGGCGGCGAACGTGTCCGCGGTCATCCGGCCTCCACCAAGCGCTCGGTCACCAACTGCCCGCAAAACTAGAACAGATTCTAATATCTGTCCAGCGACCGTTCCCGCCCAGGAAACACGACTTTTCCTCATAACCGGATGGACATGCGGCTATGCCCCTTCTTTGTGACTCGCGAGTAACAAGCCGAGTTACGGAGAAATCAGATAACGTGTTCTTATGCGCACCCCGCCTGCGACTGTCGCAGCGCCACCTCCCGACCCCGAGGCCCCTCTTCCGAGCGCCGGTGGGTCCGGCGTGCGCACCCGCAGCCAGCACCAGCGCCGCAAGCGCATCGTCCAGGCCGCCGCCGCCCTCGCCTCCCGAGGCGGTGTCGAGGCCATGCAGATGCGCACGGTGGCGGAACGCGCCGGTGTGGCGCTGGGGACCCTGTACCGATATTTCCCCTCGAAGATGGACCTCGTCGTGGCGGTCGTGGGCGAGGAGATCGACCTGCTGGAAAACAGCATCGAACGCCGCCCGCCCAGCGCCGGCACCCCCGCGGGCCGCGCGGTCGACGTCCTGATGCGCGCCACCCGCGGCCTCATGCGCGAGCCCGAACTGGCCGACGCGCTGATCCGGTCGCTGATCATGGCCGAGGTGGAGACGCCGTTCGGCGACCGGATGACCGGCCTGATCCTGAGAGTGTCGGCCGGCGGGCTGACCCGCGACGAGGCGAGCGAGGAGCAACTGGCGCTGGCGGGGTCGCTGTCCAGCGTGTGGGTGCACGAACTCCTCGAAATGCTGCGCGGCCGCCGCACGTACGACCAAATCCAACGCCGCATCGAAATCGCCGCCGCCCGGCTGGTGTCCGACCTCTAACCGGATGCTCCGCGCGGTCGCCAAGGGCGCTTTTCCGTTACGGCAAGCCACCCCACCGCCACCCGCCGTCGTGGGCGGGCGCCGATCGTGGGGATCGCTTCTCACGTCGGACGTGGTCCCCACCGCAACGGCCCCCCTTGACCGGCCACCATGCCTGGCCCGGCCAAGAGCGTGGGCTGACCCGGCCAAGGGGCGTGGGCAGGGCGTGGGCACGGCGTGGGCGGGTTGCTGGGAGTGCTCGGAAGCCCGGTGGGGTGTCCTCGTGGGCGGGAGGCTACCGACCGGGCGGTAGGGTGGGTTGGTGATCCAGAGTGACACCAAGGGACGGATCCTGGCGGCAGCCCTGGAGCTGTTCACCGCACGCGGCTACCGGACCACCTCCATGCGCGAGGTCGCCGAACAGGTCGGGCTGACAAAGCCCACCCTCTACCACTATTTCCGCTCCAAGTCGGAGATCATCCAGCAGCTCCTGGATCCCTTCCTCGACAACCTCGACGCCGCCCTCGAACACCCGGAGACCTTCCTGGAACGATGCGTGGACACGATGGTCGGCCATCGCCGCGTGCTCACGCTGCTCCTGCGCGACACCACCGTCTACTCCGAGGAAGAACACCTGGCCACCCGCGTCGTCACCTGGATGGACCGGGCCAACGCCCTCCTGGCGGGCCCCGCCCCGACCCGCCGCCGCACCGTCCGCGCGGCCCAGGCCCTCGCCGCCGTCGCCGACCCGATGGTTCTGTCGCTGCCGATCCCCGACGCCGAACTCCGCTCCGAACTCCTCCGCGGCGCCCAGCTCCTCCTGGCCGACAGCGGCTGACCGGACATGGCCGGCCACCGGCGAAGCCCACCCCGCCGGACCGCCTGCCCACGACCCGCCGACGACGGGTAACGCGTACCTGCGAGACTGGCGGGATGATGATGCGGGCGGTCACGCAGGACGTGCTCGGTGGTCCGGACGTGCTCAGGGTGGCCGAGGTCGCCAGGCCGGAGCCGGGGCCGACCGAGGTGCTGGTGCGGGTGCGGGCGGCAGGTGTGAACCCCACCGACTGGAAGCATCGCGCCAACGGCGGGCTGATCGGCGCCCCGCCCTTCACGCTGGGCTGGGATGTCTCGGGTGTGGTTGAGGCGGTTGGGCCGGGGACCACGCTGTACCAGCCGGGCGACGAGGTGTTCGGCATGCTCCGGTACCCGCAGGCGCACGGCGCCTACGCCGAGTACGTGACCGCGCCGGCCCGAACCTTCGCCCGCAAACCCGCCGAGATCGATCACGTGCAGGCAGGCGCGCTGCCCCTCGCGGCGCTCACGGCATGGCAGGCGCTGGTGGACACCGCGGGCGTGCGGGGCGGACAGCGGGTGCTCGTGCACGCCGCGGCGGGCGGGGTGGGACATCTCGCCGTGCAGATCGCCAAGGCGCGCGGCGCCTTCGTCATCGGTACGGCCAGCGCCGCCAAGCACGACTTCCTCCGCCGCCTGGGAGCCGACGAACTCATCGACTACCGGAGCACCGACTTCGCCAACGTGGTCCGGGACGTGGACATGGTCCTCGACACCATGGGCGGCGACTACGGCGCCCGTTCCCTGCGCACGCTGCGCGAGGGCGGCACGATCGTCTCCTTGGTCCTGTCCAAGCTCGACCCCGCCCTCGCCGAAGAGGCGTCGGCACGCGGCATCCGAACCGCCGCGATGCTGGTCGAACCGGACCTCGCCGCCATGAAGGCCATCGCCGCCCTGGCCACGGCCGGCCGCCTACGCGCCGAAATCGCCGCCGTCCTCCCGCTGGAGGAAGCTGCCAAGGCCCACGAACTCGGCGAGACCGGCCGCACCACCGGCAAGATCGTCCTCACCCCGTGACCTCTCAGAGGGTGTGGAACCCACAGAAAGGGCGCGTGCAGGGCAGGGCCCCTCGTTCCTGCCGCTGCACGCGCCAGAGGGGCGAGCCCGAGCCCGGACCCGCCCCGTCCTGAGGCCGCGGATCGAAAACCTGGAAAAGGCTCGCCATCCGGTGCGGCCACAGGGTTAGACCCCGGGCATGTTCACAGCTCATCGCCGCGCGGACAGGTTTTTGTCACACGCATCGGCTAAACAGGGAACATGACAGTCAGCGATGACTTCGCCCAGCTTGCCGACCCCTTGCGGCGGGAGCTGCTCGCGCACTGCTATCGCATGCTCGGCTCGGTTCACGATGCCGAGGACACCGTCCAGGAGACCTACGTTCGGGCCTGGCGGGCCTACGACAAGTTCGAGGGCCGCTCCTCCGTACGCACCTGGCTCTACAAGATCGCCACGACGCGCTGCCTGACCGCGCTCGACAAGCAGGGCAGGCGGCCGATGCCCACCGGGCTCGGGGCGCCGAGCGCCAGGGGTGACGGGCCGCTGGGCGAGATGATGGAGCTGGAGTGGCTCGAACCCGTCCCTGACGAGGCGGTCGGGGCGGACGGGCGGGATCCGGCGACCGTGGTCACCTCGCGGGAGAGCATACGGCTGGCCCTCGTGGCGGCTCTGCAGTACTTGCCGGCCCGGCAGCGGGCGGTGCTCATCCTGCGCGACGTGCTCCAGTGGCGGGCGGCCGAGGTGGCCGATCTGCTCGACACCTCCACCGCCGCGGTCAACAGCAGCCTGCAGCGCGCGCGGGCGCAGCTGGCCGAGGTCTCCCCGGCCGAGGACCAGATGGGCGAGCCTGACGAGCGGGAGCAACGCGAACTGCTCGACCGCTACATGCAGGCCTTCGAGAGTTACGACGTGGACGCGATCGTCAAGCTGTTCACCGAGGACGCGGTCTTCGAGATGCCGCCGTTCCCCGGGTGGTACCAGGGCGCGGAGAACATCGGGCGGCTCATCGCCACCCACTGCCCGGCCAAGCGGCCCGGCGACCTCAAGCTGGTGCCCTGCCACGCCAACGGGCAGCCGGCGTTCGGCATGTACCTGCTGGGCGAGGACGGGCTCTACCACGCCTTCGGCCTTCCGGTACTCACGCTGTCGGCGGCCGGGGTCACCCACGTGTGCCAGTTCTTCGACCTCAAACTCTTCGACACCTTCGGCCTCCCCACCACCCTGCCCGCCTGACCCCACCGGTTGCGCGCCGGGGATGCCGGACGGCCGGTCGAGGAGGTGGTCGCTGGGCCGGGTGCATTGCGGGTCGAAACTAGAACGCGTTACATTCGCTTCCAGAGCATCGTTCTGGAGGCGCTGTGGGCACACCCGTGATCGTAGAAGCCGTAAGGACTCCCATCGGCAAGCGCAACGGCTGGCTGGCCGAGCTCAAGCCGCAACAAGTTCTAGCCGCAGCGCTGACCGGCCTCGTCGAACGGTCGGGCATCGACCCGGCCACCGTCGAGCAGGTCTTCGCCGGTTGTGTCACCCAGGCGGGCGAGCAGGGCGGACATGTGGGCCGCTACTCCTGGCTCTACGCGGGGCTGCCGCACCAGACCGGCGTGACCACGATCGACGCGCAGTGCGGGTCGTCGCAGCAGGCGGTGCACCTGGTGGCGGCGTTGATCCAGGCGGGCGTCATCGAGGTGGGCGTGGCGTGCGGGGTCGAGGTGATGAGCCGGGCGCCGCTGGGCAGCAACGTCCAGCCGGCGCGGCCGCGTCCCGACGACTGGTCGATCGATCTGCCCGATCAGTTCACCGCGGCCGAGCGGATCGCCGCCCGGCGGAGCCTGACCCGGGAACGGCTCGACTGGTTCGGCGCCCGGTCTCAGCAGCTCGCGGCCAAGGCGTGGGCCGACGGCCGGTTCGACAGGGAGATCGTGCCCGTCCACGGCGTCACCAAGGACCAGGGCTTACGCGAGACCACCACCGACGGCCTGGCCAAGCTGAAGCCGGTCGTGCCGGGCGCCCTGCACACCGCGGGCACGTCGTCACAGATCTCCGACGGGGCCGCCGCCGTCCTGCTGATGAGCGAGAAGGCCGCTCAGAGGTACGGCCTGCGTCCCCGCGCCAGAATCCTGGCCCAGACGCTCGTCGGGGCGGAGCCGTACTATCACCTGGATGGGCCGGTGGACGCCACGGCGAGGGTGCTGGCCAGGACGGGGATGGCGATGAGCGACATCGAGAGGTTCGAGGTGAACGAGGCGTTCGCCGCGGTCGTCCTGTCCTGGGCGAGCGTGCACGAGCCCGACTTCGACCGGGTCAACGTCAACGGCGGCGCCATCGCGCTGGGCCATCCGGTGGGTGCGACCGGCGCCCGGCTGATCACCACTGCTTTGCACGAACTCGAACGCTCCGACTCGGCCACCGCCCTGGTCAGCATGTGCGCCGGAGGCGCCCTGGCCACGGCCACCGTCCTCGAGCGCCTCACGTGACACCCCAACCCGACGGCCAACCTCCCGAAAAGCCCAGACCCGACAACCCACCTCCGGCAACCACCTCACACAACAACCAGCCGAGCGGGACCAAGCGACGCGGGGAGCAAGGTCCGGCAACCACGCGGCAGGACGGGGCGCCTCGTGTCACGACGCAACGCGATGACCGACCGCGCGGGAACTCACGGCGCGAGGCACCACCCCCGGTAGCCGCGCAGCACGACGAGCAGCCTCATGTCACGACGCAAGGCGATGGCCGACCGAGCGGGAAGACACAGCGGACACAGCAGGCACAGCGGGCGCGGGGGAAGACGCGGCGGCAGCCGTACAGCAGTCAGAAGCCGCGGGATCTGGGTGGCGGGGTGTGGAGTGTGCCGGTGCCGATTCCCGGGAATCCGCTCGGCTACACACTGGTCTACGCGATCGAGTCGCCGCGTGGGCCGGTGCTCATCGACGCGGGGTGGAATCATCCGGACGCCTGGGAGGCGCTGAGCGGCGGGTTCGCGGCGCTGGGGATCGACGTGGCCGAGGTGTACGGGGTCGTCGTGACGCACTTCCATCCTGATCATGCGGGGCTGGCGGGGCAGGTGCGGGAGGTGTCGGGGGCGTGGATCGCGATGCACGAGGCGGACGCGGCCATCGTCACGCTGATACGGGGGCTGGCCGACGACGAGCACCGGGATTTCCAGGCCGAGATGCTGAGGCGGGCCGGTGCCGAGGGGCTGGATGTGAGTGTGCCGGTGGCCGAGCGGCCGGTGGCGCCCGCGCAGCCGGACCGGACCTTGCGCGACGGGGAGGTCGTGGACGTGCCGGGGCGGGAGTTGCGGGCCATTCACACTCCGGGGCACACGCCTGGGCATCTGTGCTTGCGGCTGGGGGACCGGCTGTTCACGGGCGACCACGTGCTGCCGGACATCACCCCGCATGTCGGTATTTATCCCTATGACCGCGTCGATGTAGACCCGCTCGGCGATTTCTTGAAATCTCTGGAGAAGGTGGCCGAGCAGGGGCCCCTAACCGCCCTGCCCGCGCATGAGTGGATATTTCCGGATGTGGCGGCACGCGCCGTCCAGATCCGCCACCATCACGAGGAGAGACTCCACACGCTCGCCACACTGCTGACCAGCACCGGCGAGCCGCTGACCATCTGGGAGATCGCCGCGATGATGACCTGGAACCGAGCATGGGATGATCTGTCCCCTATGCTCCGAGGACTGGCGGCCGGAGAAGCCGCCGCCCACCTTCGCACCCTGGAGGCACGTGGCGAGATCCGCCGCGTGTCCGGGGTCGATCCCGTACGCTTCCAGGCTCTAGACTCGTAGACATCCGATGTCTAGGGAGAGAAGCGTGGCGGTCACCGACGCTGCGATCGACAAGATCAAGCAGATGATCCTCTCGGGCGAGCTAGCCCCCGGCGACCGGCTCCCCAAAGAGGCCGATCTCGCCGAACGGCTGGGCCTGTCCCGCAACTCGCTGCGCGAGGCCGTACGCGCGCTGGCGCTCATCAACGTCCTGGACGTACGGCAGGGCGACGGCACCTACGTCACCAGCCTGGAGCCCCGGCTCCTGCTGGACACCATGTCGTTCGTGCTCGACCTGCACCGCGACGACACCGTCATCCAGTTCTTCGAGGTACGCCGCATCCTGGAACCCGCCGCCACAGCCATGGCCGCGGTCCAGATGAGCGACGCCGACATCGAGGAACTGGGCGAGGTACTCCGCTCGCTGCCCAAGGACCCCACGATCGAGGAGCTGGTCGACAACGACCTGAAATTCCACCAGCGCATCGCCCGCGGTTCCGGCAACAACGTGTTGTGCTCGTTCATCGAGAGCCTGGCCGGTCCGACCCACCGCGCGCGCATCTGGCGCGGCCTCACCCAGGAGGGGGCGCTGGAGAAGACGATGGAGCAGCACACTGCCATCTACGACGCCATCGCCGCCCGCCAGCCGGATGTGGCACGTTCCTGGGCCACGGTCCACGTGGCCGGTGTCGAGGCGTGGCTGCGCAAGGCGCTCGACTGAAGGATCGGGGGGACGAGCGCCGGGTAGGTAGGGTGCGTGGCCGACAAACTCGCGAAATATCGGAGTAAGCGGGACGCCAGCCGTACCCCCGAGCCCGTCCCCCAGCAACCACCCCAGCAGGGGGACGACCGCGCGTTCGTGATCCAGGAGCACCACGCGCGGTCACTGCACTGGGACCTGCGCCTGGAGCGCGACGGCGTGCTCGTCTCCTGGGCGGTGCCGAAGGGACTTCCGGCCGATCCGCGGGTCAACCACCTGGCCGTGCACACCGAGGACCACCCGATGGAGTACCTCGGCTTCCACGGCGAGATCCCCACCGGCGAGTACGGCGCGGGCAGCATGACGATCTGGGACACCGGCACCTACGACACGGAGAAATGGTCGGAGCGCGAGGTCAAGGTGGTGCTGCACGGCGAGCGCGCCCAGGGCCGGTACGTGCTGTTCAGGACCGACGGCAAGAACTGGATGATCCACCGCATGGACCCGCCCGCCGTGGACCCGCTGCCGCCGCTGGAGCCGATGCTGCCGGTCAGACGCGCCAAACTCCCCCGCGACCAGGAGGCCTACGCCTTCGAGTTCGCCTGGGGCGGCAGCCGCGTGCTGGTCCACGTGGACGGCGGGCGGACCGACCTGGCCCGCGAGTTCTCCTGGCTGCGCCCGATGGCCGAGGCGTTCGGCAGCAGGAGCGCGGTCCTCGACGGCGAGATCGTCCGGCTGGGCGACTCGGAGATCCTGGTCTGCACCGATCTGCTCTACGACGACGGCCACTCGCTGGTGGCCAGGCCGTTCACCGAGCGCCGCGCGGCCCTGGACGCGCTGGACCTCTCGGGCGCGCGCTGGCAGACCGCCCCGTCCTGGCCCGCCCAGGCCCAGCCCGTACGGCAGGCCGCCCGCGAGCAGGGCCTGCCGGGAATCGTCGGCAAGCGCCTCGACTCCCCCTACGAACCAGGCCACTCAAAATGGTGGGCGTTCATCCCCACATAACAGCCATAATCGGCACGTGCACCTCACCAGCATCACGCCCGACCAGCGGCTTCTCGACCTCCAGCACGCCGCCTACGCCATCGAGGCCGAGATCATCGGCGACGACCGCATCCCCCCGCTCCACGAGGACCTGACGGCTCTGAGAAGGGCGCCGCTCTCCTGGCTGGGCGCCTTCGACGACGAGGGAACGCTGACCGGCGCGGTCGCCTGGGAGGAGAGCGCCGACTTGGTCGACATCAACCGGCTGGTCGTGGACCCGGGCGCGCTGCGGCAGGGCATCGGCCGCACTCTGGTCAAGGAGGTGCTGGCCCGAGCCGGCGGCCGCAAGGTGATCGTCTCCACCGGCCGGGACAACACGCCGGCGCGCACCCTGTACGAGCGCCTCGGGTTCACGAACACCGGCGACGCCGAGGTGATCCCGGGCCTGTGGATCACCTCATACGAGCTCTAGCTCCGCCCACAACTCCTCCGGCACCGGTTCGGCCCACAAAGCGGCGTTGCGGCGTACCTCATCGGCCGAGCGGGCGCCGAGCACGACGGTCGCGACGGCCGGATGCCGCGCGGGGAAGGCCATCGCGGCCTGGGGCAGCGTGACGCCGTGCCGCCGGCAGACCGCGGCCAGCCGCCGGGCCCGTTCCAGGAGCGGCGCGGCGGCCGGCTGGTAGTCGAAGGTGCCGCCGGGCTCATCGGTGGCCAGCATGCCGCTGTTGAAGACGCCCGCGGCCAGCACCTTGACGCCCTTGGCCGCGCAGGCGTCCAGCAGCGGCAGGCCGGAGCGGTCGAGCAGGGTGTAGCGGCCGGCCAGCATGACCACGTCGACGTCGGTGTCGCGGACGAACCTGGCGGGCGCCTGCCACTGGTTCATGCCGAGGCCGATGGCCTTGACCACGCCCTCGGCGCGCAGCTCCTCCAGCGCCGGGTACGCCTCGGCCAGCGCCTGGCCTTCGTGGGCGTCGGGGTCGTGGATCAGGGCGACGTCCACGTGGTCGAGGCCGAGCCGTACCAGAGACTCGTCGAGGGAACGGCGCACACCGTCGCGCGAGAAGTCCCACACGCGGCGCTCGGCGGCGACGACGTCGAAGCCCTCGTCGTCCCTGGCCGGGCCGGCGGGCACCAGGCGGCGGCCGACCTTGGTGGACAGCACGTAGCCGTCGCGTCCGGCCAGGGCGGCGCCGAGGCGGCGCTCGGACAGGCCCAGCCCGTAGTGGGGCGCGGTGTCGAACAGCCGCACGCCCGCCTCCCACGCGGCGTCGACCGTGGCGCGGGCCTGCTCGTCCGTGACGGCGGTGAACAGGTTGCCGAGCGGCGCGCCACCAAGCCCGAAGTCAGGAAATTTCATGTCATCTCCCAGACCAGGCGCAGGCCGCCGGAGTCCTTGTCGAAGTCGCCGTCGAGCAGCCTGTTCATCTTCGCCTGCCACGCCCGGTCGGCCGGATGGTCCTTCATCGCCGCCTGGAACGCGGCGTAGTCCTCGACCTCGACCAGGTGGAACAGGTCCAGTCCTTCGCGCCAGATACGCCAGGACCGCACGCCGTGCTCACGCATCGCCGCCTCCAGCTCGGCCGGGATGGCCGCGTGCTCGCGGTCGTAAAGCTGCTCGGCGCCGGGTTTGAGCCGGGAGCGCAGCGCGAGCCGTTCCATCAGTCTTGAGCCTTTCCGCCGGCGATGCGGCTGATCATGAGAGCGATGAGGATGATCGCGCCGTAGACGACCGGCTGCCAGAAGCCGGAGACGCCCTTGAGCGTGAGGATGTTCTGCACCAGGCCGATCACCAGCACGCCGGTGAGCGCGCCGAGGATCGTGCCCTTGCCGCCGTCCATGCTGACGCCGCCGATGACGGCGGCGGCGAAGACCATGAAGATCCAGCCGACGCCCATGTTGCTGCCGATGGCGCCCAGGCGGCCCGTCTCCAGGATGCCCGCCAGCGCCGCCAGCATGCCGCCGATGACGAAGACGCCGAACAGCACCCGGTGCACCCGGATGCCCGCGGCACGGGCGGCGTCGGCGTTGCCGCCGATCGCGTAGAGCGAGCGGCCGGCGCGGGTGTAGCCCAGGACGAAGATGCCCGCCGCGAACAGCACCCCGGCGATCCAGATCGCCGCCGGAAGCCCCAGCCAGGTGACGCTGCCCAGGTAGAGGATGGAGTCGGGTAGCTGGAAGAGCGTCTTGCCCTCGGTCGGGCCGAGCAGCAGGCCGTGCACGATGATCAGCATGGCCAGCGTGACGATGAACGCCGACAGCTGGAACCTGATGATCAGAAACCCGTTGAAGGCCCCGATGGCCGCGCCCACGAGCAACGCCAGCGGGATCACCAGCGCGCCCGGCAGCCCGAGCCCGAATCCGCCCGCCGCCGCGGGGATGACCAGCATCACCGCGATCGCCGGCGCGGTGCCGACCGTCGACTCCAGCGACAGGTCGAACTTCCCGGCGATCAGGATCATCGCCTCGGCCAGCACCAGCAGCGAGATCGAGGCCTGCTGCTGCAAGATGTTGCTGATGTTGCCGCCGGTCAGGAAGACCGGGTCGGTGAACGCGCCCACGACGAGCAGGAGCACGATCACCGGGACGAGGGTCAGGTCGCGGAAGCGGGTCAACCGCAGGGCCGGCCCGTGGGCGCCCGGCTCCACGTCCGGCTTGTAGAAGGGTTTGACGCTCACTGTTCGATGCCCTCCATGACGGCCACGAGCTCGTGGTCGGTCCAGCCGCGCGGCACGTCCTTGACGATCCTGCCGTGGAACATCACCAGCACCCGGTCGCAGATCCGCAGGTCGTCGAGCTCGTCGGAGACCAGCACCGCCCCGGCGCCCTGCTCGACCGCGTCCTCGACCGCGCCCAGCAGCGCCTGCTTGGACTTCACGTCGACCCCCGCGGTGGGGTTCATGACGACCAGCGCGGTGGGGTCGTCCACGAGCGCGCGGGCGAAGACGACCTTCTGCGCGTTCCCGCCCGACAGCTCGGCGACGGGCTGGTCGGGCCCGCCGGTCTTGATGTCGAGCTCTCTGATCATCTGTTTCGCCCGGGTACGGCGCCGCCCCGGCGAGACCAGGCCGAAGCTGCCCAGCCTGCGCATGACCGGCATGGTGCTGTTCTCGCCCACCGACAGCAGGGGGACGAACCCTTCGTGATGCCGGTCCTCCGGCACGAATCCGAGCCCGGCGGCCAGGAACGCGGGCACGTCGCCGGGCTTGGGCCGCCGGCCGTTGACCGTGATCCGGCCGGTGTCGGGTTTACGCAGCCCGGCCAGCGTCTCGGCCAGGCCGATCTTGCCGCTGCTCGCCGAGCCGGCCAGGCCGACCACCTCGCCCGCGCGCACGCTCAGGCCGACGCCTTCGTAGCGCCCGCGCAGGGACAGGCCCGTCGCCTCCAGGACCACCAGGTCACGGGCCCCGCGCCGCCCGGTCCGTTGGGCGGCGGCCGCGGCCTCGCCGGTCATCGCCGAGACGAGTTCGTCGTGCGGGAGGTCGGCGACCGGCCTGGTCATGACGTGCCGGGCGTCGCGGAAGACGGTGACGCTCTGGCAGATCTCGTAGACCTCGTCGAGGTGGTGGGAGATGTACATCATCGTCACGCCCTGCTCGCGCAGCGTCCGCATGCGGGTGAACAGCCGCTCGATGGCCGGGCCGTCCAGGCGGGCGGTGGGCTCGTCGAGGATGATGAACGTGGCGCCGAACGACAGCGCGCGGGCGATCTCCACGAGCTGGCGCTGCTCGACGCCGAGGTCGCCGGCCAGCGCCTCCGCGTCGACGTCCACCTCGTAGGTGGCCAGCAGGTCGCGGGCCTTGGAGCGCAGCTCGCGCCACTTGACGAAGCGGCCCTGGCGATTGAGGAAGAGGTTCTCCGCGACCGTCAGGGCGGGGATGATCGTGGACTTCTGGTAGACGCAGGCCACCCGCCGCCGCCAGGCGTCCCGGTCGGCGAGCGCGGGGGCGGCCTCACCGGCGAACAGCACCTCGCCCTGGTCGGGGCGCTGGAGCCCGGTCAGGATCGACACGAGCGTGGACTTGCCCGCGCCGTTCCTGCCGACGAGCGCGTGGGTCTGGCCAGGGGCGATCTCGATGCCCGCGTCGTTCAGCGCGGTGGTGGGTCCGAAACGCTTCGTGATATTTCGGGCTTCAACATGAAATCTCATTACTTGACCTGGTTACCCCAAAGCTTCTGGTCATCCACGTTCTCCTTGGTGATGAGCGGGGCGGGAAGCTGGTCCTCCAGGCCGTTCGGCAGCTCGATGATCGTGCTGTCGTGGTCGGTCGGGCCCGGCTTGAACGTCTTGCCCTCGGTCGCCGCCTTGGCGTAGAACAGCGCGTACTTGGCGTAGAGGTCGGCCGGCTGCGAGACCGTCGCGTCGATGTCGCCCTCGCGGATCGCCTCGAACTCCTGCGGGATGCCGTCGTTGGAGACGACGAAGACGTGCTTGGGGTCGGCCGGCGGGACGAGCAGGCCCTTGGTCTTCAGCACCTGCAGCGTCGGGGCCAGGTGAACACCGCCCGCGTGCATGTAGATGCCCTTGATATCGGGGTTCTGCTCCAGGCGGGTCTGCAGCATGGACGCGGCCTTGCTGCCCTCCCACTCCGTCGGCTCGCTGAAGACCGTGATGCCGGGGAACTTGCTCTTCATGCACTCCGCGAACGCCTCGGAGCGGTCGCGGCCGTTGATCGAGCCGAGGGCGCCCTGGAGCTGGACGACCTTGCCCTTGCCGCCCAGCTTCTCGCCCAGGAACTCGCAGGCCTTGGTCCCGTACGCGCGGTTGTCGGCGCGTACCACCATGAAGACCTTGCCCTTGTCGGGGCGGGTGTCCACGGAGACGACCGGGATCTTCTTGTTCTCCAGTTGCTGGAGCGTGGTGGCGATGGCGCCGGTGTCCTGCGGGGCCATCACGATCGCCTTGGCGCCCTGGCCGGTCAGCGCCTGGACGTTGCTGACCAGCTTGGAGACGTCGTTCTGGGAGTTGGTCGGGTTCAGCTTGTCGACCTTGAGCTCGGTGGCCATCTGGTCGACGTACTTCATGTAGGAGTTCCAGAAGTCGGAGTCGGCCCGGGGGTGGTCGATGCCGACCTTGCCGCCGGCTCCGCCCGCGGCCGGGGCGCCGGTCGAGCCGCAGGCCGTAACCATCGTGAGAAGAGCCGCCGAGGCGACCACGGATCCGATCTTCATGTGCCAGAGATCCTGTTCGTTGGGGGGTGTTCCTTGGCTAGGTGGCCGGGCGCAACCTCAATCCGTGCATGCCGCCGTCTACCGCGAGCACCGTGCCCGTGGTCGCGGCGGCCTCGGGACCGGCCAGGTAGGCGATGGCCGCGGCGACCTCCTCGGCGCTGACCAGGCGGCCCATCGGCTGCCTGGCGTTGAGCGCCCGGCGCTCGGCCTCGGGGTCGTCGGCGGCGTCGAGCAGCCTGGCCACCCAGGGGGTGTCCGCGGTGCCCGGGTTGACGCAGTTGACGCGGATGCCCTCGCGGACGTGGTCGGCGGCCATCGCCAGCGTCAGCGACATGACCGCGCCCTTGGTGGCGCTGTAGAGCGCGCGGTTCGGCAGGCCCGCGGTGGCCGCGATCGAGCACGTGTTGACGATCGCGGCGTGCTCACTCCTCCTGAGGTACGGCAGCGCCGCCCTGGCCACCCTGACCATGCCGAAGACGTTGACGTCGAAGACCTTCCGCCACTCCTCGTCAGGATTGTCCTCGATGGTGCCCTGGGCCCCGATTCCGGCATTGTTGATCAGGACGTCGATGCCGCCGAGCCGGTCGGCTGCTTCGGCGATGGCCGCGCGTACCTGGGCATCATCCGTCACATCCGCCTTTATCCCGATAAAGGGCTCGCCGGGCGGATTGACGTCCAGGCAGGCGACGGTCATCCCCTTCGCGGCCAGCGCGGTCGCCGCGGCCAGGCCGATGCCGGAGCCGCCGCCGGTGACGATGGCCTTGAGGCTCACTGGTCCCTCCATACTTCGCCGCCCGGATAGACGTGGGCGGCGATCGACTCGGGGTGCATCTCCGCGCTGAACCCCGGCATGGACGGCGCCACGTAGTTGCCGTTCTCGATCACGACGGGGTCGGCGAAGTGCTCGTGAAGGTGGTCCACGTACTCGATGACCCGGCCGTCCAGCGAGCCGCTCACCGCGACGTAGTCGAACATCGCCAGGTGCTGCACCAGCTCGCACAGCCCCACGCCGCCCGCGTGCGGGCAGACCGGCACCCCGAACTTGGCCGCGAGCAGCAGGATCGCGATGTTCTCGTTCACCCCGCCGACCCTGGCCGAGTCGAGCTGCAGGTAGGAGATGGCGCCGGCCTGAAGGAGCTGCTTGAAGACGATGCGGTTCTGCACGTGCTCGCCGGTGGCGACCGGGATCGGGCGGATGCCCTGGGCGATCGCCGCGTGACCGAGCACGTCGTCGGGGCTGGTGGGCTCCTCGACCCAGTGGGGCGTGAACTCGCGCAGCGCGTTCACCCACGCGATAGCAGAGGCGACGTCCCAGCGCTGGTTGGCGTCGATGGCGATGGGGAAGTCGGGGCCGCACACCTCGCGAGCGGTGCTGAACCGGCGGATGTCATCTTCGAGGTCGGCGCCGACCTTGAGCTTGATCTGCTTGAAGCCCTGGTCGAGCGCCTCCTTGCAGAGGCGGCGGAGCTTGTCGTCGTCGTAGCCGAGCCAGCCGGGCGAGGTGGTGTAGGCCGGGTAGCCATCGGCCTGCAGCTTGGCGGCGTGGGCCGAACGGGCCGGCTCCGCCTTCTTCAGGATCTGGAGAGCTTCGTCCGGGGTGAGGGCGTCGCTCAGATAGCGGAAGTCGACCAGGTCCACGATCTCCTCGGGGGACATCTCGGACAACAGTCGCCAGAGCGGCTTGCCGTGCCTCTTGGCCTTGAGGTCCCACAGCGCGTTGACGACGGCGGAGATCGCCATGTGCATGACGCCCTTCTCGGGCCCCAGCCACCGCAGCTGCGAATCGTTGACCAGCTCCTTGTACAACGCCCCGAGGTCCTCGGCGTCCCTGCCGATCACGTACGGCTTCAGCGCGCCGATGGCCGCCGTCTGCACGTCGTTGCCCCGCCCGATCGTGAACGCGAACCCGTGCCCCTCGAACCCGTCATCGGTCTTGAGCACCACATACGCGGCGGAGTAGTCAGGATCCGGATTCATCGCGTCAGACCCGTCCAGCTCCCGCGAGGTCGGGAAGCGGATGTCGTGGGTCTCCATCTCCACGATCCGGTACGGCGCCGCCGTCATGCCTGGCCCACCCTCTGGCGCTGGCGGCCGAGACCGGCGATCTCCAGCTCCATGACGTCACCGGCCCGCAGGTACGGCTGGCCGGGCAGCCCCAGCGCCACCCCGGCCGGAGTACCCGTGTTGACCACGTCACCCGCCTCCAGCACCATGAACTGGCTCAGGTACCGCACGACCTCCGCCACATCGAAGATCATGTTCTTGGTGTTGCCGTCCTGGCGCGGCTCGCCGTTGATCCACAGGCGCATGGCCAGGTTCTGCGGGTCGCCCACCTCGTCGGCGGTGACCAGCCAGGGGCCGAGCGGGTTGAACGTCTCACACGACTTGCCCTTGTCCCACTGACCGCCGCGCTCCAGCTGGAACTCCCGCTCGGAGACGTCATTGGAGATCGCGTAGCCGGCGATCACGTCGAGCGCGGCCTCGCGACTGTCCAGGTAGCGCGCCGTCCTGCCGATGACGACCGCGAGCTCGACCTCCCAGTCGGTCTTGACGGAGCCGCGCGGCACCAGAACCTCGTCGTCGGGGCCGACCACGGTGTTGGGCGCCTTCATGAAGACGACCGGCTCCTCCGGCTCCTGCGCGCCGGACTCGGCGGCGTGGTCACGGTAGTTCAGCCCGATGCAGACGACCTTCCCTGGCCGGGCGACGGGCGCCCCGATCCGCAGGCCCTTCCCCTCGAACAGCGGCAACCGGCCGCCGTCCAGCGCGTCGCGGACGCGCGCCACTCCCCCGGAAGCGAAGAAAGCCCCGTCGATCTCGGGCTCTCCTATGTCGCGCAGGTCACCGGCGGCGTCCATCACCACCGGGCGCTCCTGGCCGACAGGTCCAACTCGCAGCAGCTTCACACCGCATCCCTCAGCTATACATCGGATGTCTCGACCTCTGATGCTCGTACCCGGGTGGGGAGCTGTCAAGTCGGGGACGGGGGATACATCCGATCCGTGACCTCGGGATTTCTCGCGTTCATGTGCAACCGGTTGCACTGCCGTGCACCGTGCGTCACTTGTGTCGCAGCTTCCCCTGATGCACCCGGAAACATCGGAGGTGGCCCGTTCTCTGGGCGAGGGCAGACCTCCTACCTTGCCGGGCGTTTCGGCGGGCCGTACCTCATGAGGGTGGGTTGACGTGGCGGGCGTCGCGTAATAGAACACGTTTCAGTGCGGTGATTGACCAAGCGCTAGATCAAAGGGGTGGAACGGGTGCTCGTTGACCTCGTTGACCAGGACCGGTACGCCGATTCCGGACCGCCACACGAGCAGCTCCGGTGGCTGCGTGAACATGATCCCGTTCACTGGCACCCCGGCGAACCCGGCTTCTGGGCGGTCACCAGGTACGACGACGTCGTGCACGTCTCGCGGCACTCCGAGTTGTTCTCCTCCTCGCGGCGGCTGGCGCTGTTCAACGAGATGCCGGAAGAGCAGCGGGCCATGCAGCGCCTGATGATGCTCAACCAGGACCCGCCCGAGCACACGCGGCGCCGCTCGCTGGTCAACCGGGGGTTCACGCCGCGTACCATGAACGCCCTCGAACCCCACATCCGCGACATCTGCGACGACCTCCTCGACAAGTGCTCCGGCGAGGTCGACTTCGTCACCGAGATCGCCGCGCCCCTGCCCCTGTACGTGATCTGCGAGCTGCTCGGCGCGCCGGTGGCCGACCGGGACAAGGTGTTCACCTGGTCCAACAAGATGATCGGCGCCCAGGACCCCGACTACGCCGCCTCTCCCGACGAGGGCGGCGCAGCGGCCATGGAGGTCTACGCCTACGCCAACCAGCTCGCCGCCCAGCGCCGCGGCGCGCCGCGCAACGACATCGTCACCAAGCTCATCCAGCCCGACGAGAACGGCGAGACGCTCGACGAGAACGAGTTCGACCTGTTCGTGCTGCTGCTGGTGGTGGCAGGAAACGAGACCACCCGCAACGCGGCGTCCGGCGGCATGCTCGCCCTTTTCGACCACCCCGAGCAGTGGTCCCGCATGGTGGCCGACCCCGCCCTGTCCCGCACCGCGGCCGACGAGATCGTGCGCTGGGTCTCGCCCGTGAACCTCTTCCGCCGCACCGCCACGGCGGATGTGCTGCTGTCCGGGCAGCAGATCCGCGAGGACGACAAGGTCGTCGTGTTCTATTCGTCGGCCAACCGGGACTCTTCGGCGTTCGCGCAGCCCTATTCGTTCGACATCGGGCGTGACCCCAACCCGCACATCGGGTTCGGGGGCGGCGGGGCGCACTTCTGCCTTGGGAACCATCTGGCGAAGCTGGAGTTGCGGGTGCTGTTCGAGCAGCTGGCGGTACGGTTTCCGCGGCTGCGGCAGACGGGGGAGGTGCGGCGGTTGCGCTCGAACTTCATCAACGGCATCAAGGAACTCCCCGTGCGGCTCGATTAGCTCACCTCGCCCCGACTTTGTGACGGGCACGGGCGGCCTGCGGCTTAGCCGCAGGCGAGATCGCGGCGGCGCAAGCCGTACAGGCCGAGGGCCGTCAGCGCGGCGGCGAGTGCGACCAGGAGCACCGTGGCCACCGGGGCGAACGCCCCCAGCGGGTGCCAGGGCAGGTGAGACAGCACCGACGTGTTCACCACCCACTCCGGCAGGCTCATGTAGGACCCCAGGATCTGCACGAATCCGCTGTACACGAGCACGGCCCAGGCCGCGCTCATGGCCCGTGGGGCGAGCCCGAGCAGGGCGGCGGGGATGGCGAGCAGCGTCAGCACCTCCGGGGCGCGGATCGTGCTCGCCCGGAAGACCTCTCCCACGAGGCCGGGATCGCCGGTGGACAGGGCGGCGCCGATGCCGAGCGCGGCGCCGTAGACCGCCGGCAGTACCACCACGGCGAGCGCGGTGACCAGCAGGGACGACAAGTACCACGTCGCTCTGCCGGTCGGCCCGGCCAGTACGGGACCGATCCGGCCGCGTACCTCCTCCGCCCGGAGCCGGATGACCGACAGGACCGCGAAGACGCCGGTGTAGAGGGACCCGGTGAACACCATGAGGCTGAGCCAGGCTCGCCCGAAGTCCGCGCCGGCGGAGAAGATGGGGAGATTGGTCTGCTCCATTCCCCCGGTCATGGCGCCCAGGACGAGGCCGATGGCGAGGAACGCGGCTCCCCACCCGGCGATGGTCGCCTGCTGGAGTCGCAGGGCGAGCGTGAACGGCGTGCGCAGCCACGAAGGCGCCGAGGCCCGGCCCGGGCGGGAGACCACCATGGAGGCGCCGAGATCCCTGCGGCTCGACAGTGAGAAGGCGCCCACGACCAGGAGCCCGGCGAGGACAACCGAAAGGCCGAGCGGCCACCAGCGCTCGTCGGCCAGCGTCCGGGTCTGCTGTGACCAGCCGATCGGGGACAGCCAGAACAGCGGACCGCCCTCCTGGCCCTGCATCGCTCCCGCGCCGCGCAGGAGCCACGCGGCGAAGAGCACGATGCCCGCGAGCCCGTTGGCGCCTCTGGGGTGTTCGGTCACCTGGACGGTGACCGCGGTGACCCCGGCGAACACCAGCCCGGCCGCGGCGAGGGACGCGCCGAACAGCAGGGCGCTGCCGACGGGGAACCCGATGGTGCTCGCCGCGGCAGCGGTGAGGACCGCCAGCGCGGCATTGCTGATCAAGGCGACGATCAGCGCCGCGGTGAGCTGGGCGTGTCTGCCGACGACGGCCGCCCGGATGAGTTCGGCCCGGCCCGACTGCTCTTCCGCCCGGGTGTGCCGGGTGACGAGCATCATGTTCATGATCGCGGCGGCCAGCAGGAACTCGACCCAGTAGGCGGCGAGGAAGTAGCTCTGCGTGGTGACCTCGCCGAAGAGGGGCCCGCCGAGCACTCTCATGAAGGAGACGCGGATCATCTGCGCGGCTTGGGCCAAGGCCTCTGGCGTCGGGACGACCGCGTTCACGGCGGCGGAATGGAAGCGTGGGACGAGAACCGTGATGGCGACCAGCCACAGGGTGAGTTTGATCCGGTCGCGGCGCAGCGCCAGCCGTACCATGGCGCCGGTGCCGGTCAGGTGGTCGCTCACCCCTCTCGATCCGGTACGGCCGCGCGCCGTGGACACCGAGGCGGTCATGCGGCCTCCTTGGTCCCGTAGTGCCGGAGCATGAGCTCTTCGAGCGTCGGCGGGTGGCTGACCAGCGAGTGGATGCCGAAACCGGCGAGGAGCCTTACGGCGGCGTCGAGGTGTTCGGTGTCCACGCTGAACCGCACGCTGCCGCCCTCGATCTTCGCGTTGTGGACACCGGGCAGCTCGTCGAGGCCGCTGACCGGGGCGGTGGTCTCGGCGACGATCGCCGTCCGGGTCAGGTGCCGCATCTGCGCCAGCGTCCCCGACTCCACGACCTTCCCTTCCCGGATGATGGTGATCCGGTCGGCGAGGGTTTCGACCTGGGCGAGGATGTGGCTGGACAGCAGGATGGTGCGGCCCGCGGCCTTGGCTTCGGCGACGACCTGCTGGAACACCGCCTCCATCAGCGGGTCAAGCCCGCTCGTGGGCTCGTCGAGGATCAGCAGCTCCACGTCGGCGGAGAGGGCGGCGACGAGGGCGACCTTCTGGCGGTTGCCCTTGGAGTAGGTCCGTGCCTTCTTCTTCGGATCGAGCTCGAACCGCTCGATCAGCTCGTTCCTGCGCTGGTCGTCGAGCCCGCCACGCAGGCGGCCGAGCACGTCGATGGCCTCGCCTCCGGTGAGGTTGGGCCACAGCTCCACATCGCCCGGCACGTACGCCAGGCGGCGGTGCAGCGCGACGGCGTCGGCCCAGGGGTCGGCGCCCAGCAGCCTGACGTTGCCGGAGGTGGCCCGTATCAGGCCCAGCAGGATGCGGATGGTGGTGCTCTTGCCCGCGCCGTTCGGGCCGAGGAAGCCGTGCACCTGTCCGGCGCTCACGGTGAGGTTGAGCCCGTCGAGGGCGCGTACCGGCCCGTAGGCCTTGACGAGCCCGGAAATGGCGATCGCAGGGGTCATGGGGTTTCTCCGAATTGCGGGTCTCGTTGGGCCGGTGAGGAGGCGACCCTGGATCTCCTCGCCGGGTGAAGGTGCCGACGCGCGGCAGGGTCTCCAGTAGGCGTCGGGGAATGCCGGTTATCGTGCGTTTCGGTGCCACTCCGTGCTCATGCGGAGCCGGTGACCCGCGCGTCGAACTCGCGGTCGGAAAGGGACCTTTTGAGGCTCAGGAGGGCTTCGGCCTGCCAGCCCACGACGTAGCGGGTCTCCGGCCGATCCGACTCGACGGCCCGCAGGATCGCGGTCGCGACGACGCCGGGGTCTGAGGCCTGGTCGCTCTGGTGGCCCACCTGCGCCTCGGCAGCGCCCGCCATGGCCTCGGCCATCTGCCGGTAGGGCCCGTCTCCGGAGATCTCCCGCAGCTGCCGCGCGGTCCCGGACTCGAAATCGGTCTTGATGATGCCCGGCTGGATGACGACGACCTCGATGCCGAACTGCCGGGTCTCCATGCGGAGCGTGTCGGAGAAGGCCTCAAGGGCGTGCTTGGAGGCGTAGTACCAGGCGCCGAGCGGCAGGGCGAGCTCGCCCCCGATCGAGGACACGTTGACGATCGTGCCCGATCGCCGCCGGCGCATGTGCGGCAGGACGAGCTGGACCAGCCGGGCCGGCGCGAACACATTGACCTCGAACGCGTCTCGCGCCATCTCCAGTGGTGTGTCCTCGGCCGCGCCGTGCACGACGGCTCCCGCGTTGTTCACCAGGACGTCGATCCGCCGGTGTTCGTCCAGGATGGTGCGGACGGCCCGCTGGCGGTCTTCTTCCTTGGTCACGTCCATCTGAAGCGCGTGACCTCCCGCTTCACGGATCGCCCCCATCAGGTGCGAGCGCCGCGCCGCGCCGTACACGATGTGTCCCGCGCGCAGGAACTCGAGCGCGGTGGCGTGGCCGATGCCGGATGAGGCGCCGGTTACGAGGCATACTTGGGCAGCCATGTCAGAGGCCTCCTAGACATTCGGAAAGCTACGCGTCCCGGGCGACCGGAAGTTCGTGGACGCCGTAGACGGCCAGGCGCCGGCTGACCAGGGCGGGGATCTGTAGTTCCGCACGGGCCGGCTGCCGGCCGAGGCACTGGTGGATGCCGTGGCCGAAGGCGACGTGCCCGCCGTCCCGGTGGAGCGGGTCGAGGTTGGCCGCCGAGATCGAGACGGTCACCGTTTCGCTTGCCTTGATCAGCTCGACGTCCTCCAGAGCGGTGCGGATCGTGAACGGGGTGATGCTCAGCGGACGGCCTTCGCGAAGTCGCGTGAGTCCGAAGGGGTGCTCCGTGACGCGCTCCGTCGGCAGCGCGGGCGCGGGATTCGGCTGGGTCATGTCGGTTCTCTCCGCGCGAACGGCCATCGTTCACGCATGAGGAAAGCTACGGACGTGTTCGAGAAACCTGCAAGTCAAACGCCCTATCTCTGCAGGTCAGAGCGTATTGATTGGCGCAACGACCTTGTCGGCAAATGCAACAACTGCCCAGCGGGTGTCGCATTCAGGCCGCTCCTGGCGACATACTTGGGCACGTGCGACAACCTGGGAGGAGCATGTGCCGGGAGGTCACCTGACGTACGAGGACCGCCGCAAGATCGCCGAAGGACTGGCTGAAGGGCTCGCCTATGCGGAGATCGCCCGTCGCCTGTCGCGGCCGAGGTCGACCATCGGCCGCGAGATCGCTCGCAACGGTGGCCCGCACGGCTACCACGCGGCCCGGGCGCAGCAAGCGACCGGATGGCGCGCCCGCCGCCGGCCGACCCCGCCGCTGAGCACGCCGGCCATCGTGGACGCCGGCAGTCGTGACCCGCAGACGGTGCGCGAATACGAGCAGAAACTCACCGGGCTGATGTCAGGAGGGTGGCCGCCGATGGCCGCCAAGGTGCTGGTCTGCCTGCTCACCAGCGACAGCGGCAACATGACCGTCGCCGAGCTGATCGAGCGGCTGCGGGTCAGCCCCGCGTCGATCTCCAAGGCCGTCGGCGCGCTCGAGCAACTGGGGCTCCTCAAGCGCGAACGTGACAACCGGCGTGAGCGGTACTTCATCGACGACGACGTCTGGTACCGGGCGTGGCTGGTGGGCACCCGGTCGCTGGCGTTGTGGGCCGACACCATCGAGGAGGGCGCCGACGTCCTCGGCGCTCATAGCCCGGCCAGCATCCGGCTCCGGACCGCGAGCCGGTTCTTCCAGCTCCTCAGCTCGGACATGGCCCAGGCGGCCGAACACTACCGGCAAGCCTTCTCCTCCGGCACCGGGGCAGCCACGCGCTGACCGCACCCTTTTTTCGTGCACCCCCTCCGCCACCTCACCGCCGACCGCTGACCGACCCGCCCACCCCCGCCGAGCCCTTGACCGCCCACCTGACGGCGCTCACCACCGAACCCCTGACCGCCCACCTGACGGCGCTCACCACCGACACCACCGCCGCGCCACCCAGCCCGAAGACCAGCCCGCCCGGTCACCCTCGCGCACGCCTGCCGCGGTTTCGTGCTCGCCGGCTTCGTCAGCGGCCTGCTCGACCAGCGTGCGATCCCCCGCCGCGACGCCTTCGCCGTCAGCGACGACTCCTGTGAGCGCACCGACGCCGGGCTGACCGAGGTGCTCGGCGAGCAGATGCGGCGCCGACCTGGCCACACCGCTCCGCAGCGGCGAGGCAGAGCTGGTCGACGAGGCGGTGACCGCTGGTGATGTAGGTGATGGCGACGGCTTCGGTGGTGGCGAAGTCGATGAGGCTGAGGTGGGCCATTTGCGGGTGAGAGCTTTTCGATCAACAGATCGTGGTCAAGAACACCGTTGAAGCCGGCTATCCGTCACGTACCCGTCTGTTCGTCGGCGGAGCCGGAGGGACGCGAGAGCTCGATGCGCCGCCGCATCACATCGACCTGCTTGATCTGCACGGTCACCGTTTCGCCCACCGCCGGCGGTTCGACGCCGAGCTCAGCGCTTGGAAGCAAGCCCTCGAACCCGCGGTCGGTGTCCTCCACGCGTACGAACACACCGAAAGGCACGACCTTGGTGACGGGGCCGGTGACGATACGGCCGACGCTTCGCCGCAGGTCGCGAAGCGGATCGTTCTCAAGGGCTTTGAGGGACAGCGAGACCCGGCGGCGCCGGAGATCGATGTCGAGAATCTCGGTGGTGATCTCCTGGCCCACAGCGACGACGTCGCTCGGATGGTCGATCGGCCGCCATGACAGCTCGGGGATATTGATCATCGCGGTGAAGCCGCCGATGTCGACGAACGTGACGCCGAAGCCGGCGATCTCGATGACGGTTCCCGTGACGATCTGGCCGCGGCGCAGAGTCCGCAGGAGGTCCGGTTCGGGGTCGCGATGCGGTTGCTCGGCCATCAGGGGCGCCCGTTCGGGTCGTCGGCAGGGATGGGCGGGGCGGCATCGTCCAGCAGTTCGAGCGCCTCGGTGTAATAGCGGCGGCGTTCGGCGATGACTTGCTCGACTTGCTCGTCGGTGACGTCGGACAGCTTCCGGAGATCGAGAATCTGCCGCCGATCCTCCCAGGTCCCATTGGAAGGCAGACCGCGTTCGTCGGTGCCGCCCTCGAACGCGAGCAACGGCCAGAGCTCAGGGTCTTGGAGCGGCCACTCGGCTCGCAGGGCGGGGGCATCGTCGGGCCCGGTCATGCGGATGGGCCCGTTTTGGTCGGTTCATCGGTGGTGAGGTAGCGGTGTAGCGAGGTCTTGGGGATGCCGGTCTTGGCGGCGATAACGCCGAGTGAGTCGCCCTGGGCTTTGAGGAGACGCGCGTACTCGATCTTGTCCTCGGGGTGAGCGACGGGGCGGCCGATGCGCCGGTCATGAGCTTCGGCGACGCTGCGGGCGTGGGCGGCGCGTTCAGCGGTGAAGGTGCGCTCCATCTCGGCGAACAGGGCCAGCAGAAGGAAGGCGATCCTCGCCATGCCCTCGTCGGCGGTGTTGATCGGCAGCGGGTCCGCCAGCGACCGTACTCCGATGCCGCGTTCAGACAGATCATGGACAAGATTGAGTACTTCGCGAAGGTTGCGACCGATCCGGTCGAGAGTGTGCACGACGATCACGTCGCCGGGCCGGGCGTAGGCCAGCAGCCGGTTCAGGCCGTCGCGGTCGACGGTGGTGCCGGTCTTCGTGTCGACGTAGATCTGGGCTTCAGGGATGCCGACGGAAGCGAGCGCGTCGAGCTGCCGGTCCAATGACTGCTTTGTGGTGGATACGCGGGCATAGCCCAGTTCCAGCCCATCCTGGGGGCGTCCGGGGTTTGCCATCCGCCCACCGTACCGAAGTTCGTCTCCGTACGGCAGTTTCGGAACGCCATGGGGGATGTCTGTCGGCGTCCGATTTCGAGTGCTCGCGCGACGGGCTCTCGAACTGTTCCTCTTCCAGGGTGTGGAACGCGGTCGCGCGGACCAGCCGGTAGTTAAGGCCTGTGGTGGATCATGGGTACGGCGCGGCCGTACTTGAGTTCGATGCGGTCGTTCGTGCGCGGCCCTACATGTAGTTCGGCGTCGCGCTGGACGATCCGAGGCTGCCGGCCGAGATGCTCTCAGCCGCGGCCCGGCACGCACTCCACCCGGCAACCCGAGTCGCCGACGAGCACTCGTGCCCACCCGATCCGCGCGCAACGCCCGAGCGGCGAAGCCGCCGTAGCGTCCGAGCGGCGTCCGAGCGGCGAAGCCTCCCGGATTGCCGTGCCGCCCTCCGGGCCGTGCAGCGGTTCCCTCAGCGGCGGAGTGGTCGGGCACGGTGGCCGGGTCTGACTGCATGAGGCGAGCCGTGCCGGAACGGCCGGATCTGGTTGTGGGCTCGTGGGGCTGTGGAAACCCGCTCCCCATCCACAGAACCCCGTTCGCCCCCACCCAACCCGGCCCCCACAAGCCACCCTGAACCCGTGACCGACACCCTCACCACGGGCTCCCTCCTCGACCGCACCCGCCTGCTCACGCAGCTGGTCCCGAGCGCCGTGGCCATCCGCCGTACGGCCGCGCACGTCTGGGGCCTGCACGCCATGCCCGACGGCACACGCGAGGAGGGCTGGCCGGTAGAGCTGGCCATCCCGATCCACATGGACATCCCCGGCTGCCAGGCGTACGAGCTGTCGCTCCCGCCGGCCGACACCACCACACACAAGGGAATCCGCCTGACCACCCTCGAACGCACCGCCCTGGACTGCGCCCGAACCCTCCCCAGAATCGACGGCATCGCCATCGTCGACCAGTTCCTGAGGCGAGGCGTGAGGATCGCCGACCTCCGCACCCAGGCGACCGCCTTCACTCACCTCCTGCAAACCCTGAGCATGGCCGACAGCGGCGCCGCCTCCCCCAGGGAAAGCAGCCTCCGAGTGACCTTCCTGGAAGCCGGCCTCCCCCGCCCCACCACCCAGATACACGTGATCCTCCCCGACACCCGCCACGCCTACCTGGACCTCGGCTGGCCCGCCTACCACCTGGCAGTCGAGTACGACGGCCGCGACCACCACTCATCCCCCGAGGACCGCGCCAGAGACACAACCCGCCGAACAAGCCTGGAATCCATGGGCTGGCACATCATCCCCGTCCGCCGCGACGTGGTCCCCGCCCGCATGGGCGACCTCCTGGAGCAGGTGGCCAACTCCCTCATCGAACGCGGCTGGCGCCCTCACCCAGACGAGACCACCCGCATCCTGTCCCACATCCGCAAAGCCCGCCGCCACCCCAACGGCCCCCGCCCCCACCTCCGCCGAAAACCCTGACACCACGGCCCCAACACGCCACGGCACCACCCTCCCCGGCACCCCGCCCTGGCTTGCCGCCCAGCCTCCGCTTCCGCCTCAGACCGCAACGCCCCCAGCCGCCATCTCCGCCGCACACCCTGACGTCACGGCCCCAGCACGCCGTGGCACCGCTTTTCCCGGGCGCCAAGGTGGCCCCTAGCCTCTCTGGCACCCCACTATCCAGCCCCGCTCCCCCACTTCCTGCCGCCCTGCTTTCCCACCTGCTCAAGCACCCATACGGGCGCGCCAGCCCCTGCGCCGGAGGCGCCCGATCAAACCCCGAGCGCAGCGAGGACCGGCGCGTGGTCGGGCGCCGGTCCGACTGGAAGCACGCGCGAAGCGAAGCGGGGCACCGCTGAACCAGGGCGCGGGCTCCACCTGCCCAACCACTTAGCTGGGCAACGGGTGGGCCTCAAGAGGGCGGCCGATCGGAGGAAGGACCTTCAGGGGCTGAGCTTCAACTCGACTGGAGCAACGCCTGGAACCCCACACGCGACATGCGCGCCAAAGTGAAAGACCGTTCTACGGCCAGGAGGAGTCCTGGTCGGGGTCGCCGCCGTTGGACAGGAGGCGGATGTCGGATTCGACCATCATGGCGACCAGGTCGTCGAAGGAGACGGTGGGTTCCCAGCCGAGCTGTACCCGGGCCTTCTTGGGGTCGGCGCACAGCAGATCCACCTCGGCGGGGCGGTGGAGGGTCTGGTCGCGGACGACGTACTGCTCCCAGTCCAGGCCGGCGGCGGTGAAGGCGGCCTCGACCAGTTCGCGTACCGACTTCATCCGGCCGGTGCCGATCACGTAGTCCTCGGGGGCGGCGGCCTGGAGCATGAGGTGCATGGCGCGGACGTAGTCGCCGGCGAAGCCCCAGTCGCGGCGCGCCTCCAGGTTGCCCAGCCGCAGCTCGGAGGCCAGGCCGAGTTTGATGCGGGCCACCCCCAGGGTGACCTTCCTGGTGACGAACTCGGCGCCCCGGCGCGGGGATTCGTGGTTGAACAGGATGCCGGAGACGGCGTACATGCCGTAGGACTCGCGGTAGTTCTGGGTGAGGAAGTGCCCGTAGGCCTTGGCCACGCCGTACGGCGAGCGGGGGTGGAAGCCGGTGCGCTCGTTCTGGGGCGTCTCGGTGACCTGGCCGAACATTTCGGAGGACGAAGCCTGATAAAAGCGCATCTGCCCGGAGCGGGTGCTTGAACCTCGGGAAACACCGGAACACACGCGGATGGCCTCCAGCATGCGCAGCACGCCCATACCGGTGACCTCGGCGGTCAGCTCGGCCTGCTCCCAGGACATGGGCACGAAGGAGATGGCGCCCAGGTTGTAGACCTCGTCGGGCTGAACGCGTTCCACCGCCGAGATCAGCGACCCCTGGTCGAGCAGATCGCCCCGCACCACCTGAACGTCCGCGAGGAGCTTACGCATGCGCGACACCCGCGGGTTGGCCTGCCCTCGGGCCAGACCCCAGACCTCGTACCCCTGGGCGAGCAGGTGCTCCGCCAGATAGGAACCGTCTTGGCCGGTGATGCCGGTGATCAGAGCGCGCCTGGCCAACGGGTCCTCCAACTATCGCAACCACGTCCGTTGGGACGGGAATGTACAGCTACGCGTCTCGAACAGCACCAAGCCAGCTAGAACAGGTTCCACCGAACTACGTTCGGTCACGCCAACGTCGCAGTTCGCGAGGGCTGCGAGCCGGGGTAGGAACAATTCCAGATGACCTACCGAATGGTAGCCTTTTCCAACTAAGGTCATCTTTCACGGTACACGCCCGTCTCAGGTGTCTACCGGCGGAGAAAGGGGTGTCCGTGAATGACACGCTGCGGATCGCGCTGTTGTCCTACCGCAGCAAGCCGACCTGTGGCGGTCAAGGTGTCTACCTTCGGCACCTGAGCCGCGAACTCGTCGCCCTCGGACACCATGTCGAGGTCTTCTCCGGCCAGCCGTACCCCGAGCTCGATGAGGGTGTGATCCTCAACAAGGTCCCGAGCCTCGACCTCTACCGCGACGAAGACCCGTTCCGGACCCCCAAACTGCACGAATACCGCGACTGGATCGACTGGCTCGAAGTCGGGACCATGTGGACCGCGGGCTTCCCCGAGCCGCTGACCTTCACGTTGCGCGCCTACCGCGAGCTGAAGAAGCGCGTCGGCGACTTCGACGTCGTCCAGGACAACCAGACGCTCGGGTACGGCCTGCTCGGCATCCAGAAGCTTTTCCCGGTCGTCGGCACCATCCACCACCCGATCAGCGTGGATCGCCGCATCGAGCTGGAGGCGGCCAAGGGCGGCAAGAAGCTGAGCATGCGCCGCTGGTACGGGTTCGTGAAGATGCAGGCCAAGGTCGCACCGCGGCTGAGCCCGATCCTGACGGTGAGCGAGTCAAGCCTGGCCGACATCCACCGCGACTTCAACGTCCCGCAGGCCAACATGCGCCTGATCCCCCTCGGCGTCGACACCCGATATTTCCACCCGAGGCCCGAAAAACCCCGGAAAAAGGGCTCGATCGTCGCCGTAGCCAGCGCCGACTCGCCCATGAAGGGTGTGTCCACCCTGCTCAGAGCCGTGGCCAAGCTGGCGACCGAACGCGACGTCACCCTGACCGTCGTCAGCAAGCCCACGCCCGGCGGCCCCACCGAGCAACTCGTGCAGGAGCTCAGCCTCCAGGACCGCGTCACGTTCGTGCACGGCATCTCCGACGACGAGCTGGGCGAGCTGATCGCCACCTCGGAGATCTCGGTCGTCCCCTCGCTCTACGAGGGCTTCTCGCTGCCCGCCGTGGAGCACATGGCCTGCGCAACGCCGCTGGTGGCCAGCCGTACCGGAGCGTTGCCCGAGGTCGTGGGCGACGCGGCCATCCAGGTGGCGCCCGGTGACCCGGAGGAGTTGGCCGCGGTGCTGCGCCGCCTGCACGACTCCCCCGAAGAGCGTGAGGCGGTGGGCAAACGCGGTTACGACCGCGTCATGGAGCGCTACACCTGGCACGTCGTCGCCAAGCGGACCGTCGAGGCCTACCGAGAGGCCATCCAGAACAGAGGAGCACGCTGACTTGCTGACCGTCGACTTCGCCAAGCTGCCCGTCGGCCCCGGAGTACGGGTTCTCGATCTCGGCTGCGGCGGCGGCCGGCACGCCTTCGAGGTGCTGCGCAGGGGCGCCGACGTGGTCGCCTTCGACATGGACCAGGCCGAGCTTGACAACGTGGCCGCCATGTTCGTGGCGATGGACAAGGCCGGCGAGGTGCCGATCGGCGCCGGCGGTGAGACCGTGCAGGGCACCGCGCTCGACATGCCGTTCGAGGAGGGCAGCTTCGACCGGGTGATCGCGGCCGAGGTGCTGGAGCACATCCCGGACGACATGAGCGCGATGGCGGAGATCTTCCGGGTGCTCAAGCCGGGCGGCACGGCGGCCATCACGGTGCCGAGCTTCCTGCCCGAGCGGATCTGCTGGGCGCTGGACGAGGACTACCACACGGCGCCCGGCGGACATGTCCGCATCTACACCCTGGCCGAGCTGAGCGCCAAGCTGAAGTCCACCGGGTTCGAGATCGGGCCCCATCACCATGCCCACGGGCTGCACGCGCCGTACTGGTGGATCAAGTGCGCCGTCGGCGTCAACAACGACGAGCACCCCCTCGCGAAGGCCTACCACGAGCTGCTCGTATGGGACATCATGAAGCGCCCGGCCGCCACCCGCGTCGCCGAGGCCCTGCTCAACCCGCTGATCGGCAAGAGCGTCGTCCTCTACGTGCGGAAGCCCTGAGCGTGATCAGCTGGGAGCAGACCGTCCAGACCGCCCAGAGCATCGCCGCCATCCAGCAGGACGACGGCGGCGTGCCCTGGCCGGAAGGACACGTCGACGCGTGGAACCACGTCGAATGCCTGATGGCGATGGCCGTCGCCGGCCTGTCGGAGCCCGTCGACCGCGGCTACGACTGGCTGATGCGCCACCAGCGCCCCGACGGCTCCTGGGCGATGAAGATCCAGGACGGCGTGGCGGTCGAGCGCGGCGGCGAGTCCAACCACGCGGCGTACGCGGCCGTCGGCGCCTGGCACAACTACCTGGTCACCGGCAAGGACCCCAGCCCCCTCTGGCCGATGGTCAAGCGCGCACTCGACTACGTGGTGGACCTGCAGACCGCGCGCGGCGAGATCGTCTGGGAGCGTGACGCCCAGGGCCGCGCCTCCACCTACGCGCTGCTGACCGGCTGTTCCTCGATCCACCAGGGGCTGCGCTGCGGCGTCCTGCTCGCCGATCACCTCGGCGACCCGCAACCTCATTGGGAGCTGGCCGCCGACCGCCTCGCCCACGTGCTCGCCTTCCACCCGGAGGCGTTCACCGACAAAAGCCGCTTCTCCATGGACTGGTACTACCCGGTCCTCGGCGGCGCCGTCCGCGGCCGCGCGGCCTTTGACCTGATCGACCGCGAATGGCCGACGTTCGTGGTGCCGGGCCTCGGCATCCGCTGCGTCTCCGACCAGCCGTGGGTGACGGGCGCGGAAACCTGCGAGCTCGTGCTCGCCCTCGACGCCCTGGGCCGGCGCGAGCGCGCCGTCCGCCTCTTCACCGACATGCAGCACCTGCGCCACGACGACGGCTCATACTGGACCGGCTGGCAGTTCGTCAACCGCAAGCACTTCCCCCACGAGCGCAGCGGCTACACCGCCGCCGCCACCATCCTCGCCGCCGACGCCTTGTCCGGCCTCAGCGGCGGTTCCGGCATCTTCCGCGACATCCGCACTCCCGCCTCACACACCTGCGACTGCACGATTTCCTCGGGTTAGACCACCTTTCTCGCGTACGGCGAAGCCGCCGATGAGCGCAATCGGTTTTGCCGGTTCTTTGCCCCGAGAGGCGGAGCGGCGGCGGGGAATGCCGCAATGGGCTCACTAGCTTCGTGAGTGGCCGTACGAGGCGTCTTCGGGGGAAGCGTGGGCGACACGGGCACAACATCGTTCTTGGATCAGGTCACGATTGAACAGACACTGGCCCCAGCGCGTGGCCTGTGGAGGTTCCTGGAGAAAGATCCGGTCGAGTCTGACTTGGGGCGGCGACGGTTCCGGCTCAGGGCGGGAGCGGCTCCGGGAGTGCTCACGGCGGCCGAGGAAACCTATGTGTACGGCTACAACGCGGTCATCGCCCGGGAGATCCACAAGGTCGGGCGGATACCGCAGGAGCGGCAGCCGTTCGCCTGGGAGGGCGCGGCGGCGGCCGCGACCATGCTCGACCTGATCACCATGACTCGGGGCCGGCGCCTGAACGAGCTACTTGCCGGCCCCGCCCAGCTCCACCCGCATGCCGCCCACCTGGGCGCGGGCCGCGCACACGCGTTGCTGCGCCTGCCGCCCACGTGGGGCATGCGGCGGGCCCATCCGCTGCTGCGCTGGCTGGCCATCGACGGCTACGGCTTCCAGCGCAGCATGTCCAAGGCCGACCTCATGGTGGGCGAGCGGGCCATGCCCGAGCTGGCCGTACGCGCACACTGTGCGATCTTCGACCAGGGCCTCGGGCGGCTCCTCTGGTACCACGACTGCGCCGAGCCCGACGACCTCACGGCGCACATCCACGCGTACCCGGCATCCCGCCGGGCGGATCTGTGGAGCGGCGTGGCCTTCGCGGCCGTGTACACCGGCGGCGCGGACCTCGACGAACTCGACCGGCTCGCCGTCTACGCCGGCGCCGACGGCTTCCGCCAGCACGTGGCGCAGGGCGCCGCCTTCGCCTGCGCCGCCTGGCTCACCGCCGGCACCCTCCCCGGCCACGCCGCCGAGGCCGCCCCGATCCTGACCGGCGCCCCGGCCGAGGAGGCGGCCGCCTGGACCGACGCCGCGCTGGCCTCCCTCGGCCACGACCCGCACACGCACGACGACTTCCTGACCTGGCGCGCCCAGACCCGCCGCGCGTGGGCCCGGCGCCACCGCACCGACTGACCGTCGCGGAATATACCCCCGGAGGGTAGCCGTTGCGATGGGTGAGGAGGTTGAGCAGATGTTCGACGTGCACGTGATCGAGACGTCCACCCTAGGCGACCGCAGTTACCTGGTCACCGACGGGAAATCGGCCGCGGTGGTGGATCCCCAGCGGGACGTGGACCGGATCCTGGCCCTGGCCGGCAAATTGGGCGTCCGGATCACCACCGTCGCCGAGACCCACCTCCACAACGACTACGTCTCCGGCGGCCTGGAACTGTCCCGGCTGACCGGCGCGGTCTACGCGCTGGCCGACGCGGCGGACTTCCCGCACCGGGCGCTGAGCGACGGCGACACGCTGGACATCTCGCCCACACTGCGCCTCAGGGCGTTGCACACCCCCGGCCACACCTTCCACCACCTGTCGTACGTCCTCGACCACGACGGCACCCCCGAGGGCGTCTTCACCGGCGGCTCGCTGCTGTTCGGCACCACCGGCCGCCCCGACCTGCTCGGCCACGAGCACACCGAGACCCTCGCCCGCCACCAGCACGCCTCCGCGCGCAGACTCGCCGACGCCCTGCCCGACGGCGCGCGCATCTGGCCGACCCACGGGTTCGGCAGCTTCTGCGCAGTCGGTACGGCCGGCGGCGACGCCTCAACCGTGGGCCAGGAGAGATCGACCAACCCGGCATTGCGGCTGGCCGAGGACACCTTCGTCACCGAAGTCCTGTCCGGCCTGGACGCCTACCCCGCCTACTACGCCCACATGGGCGCGATCAACGCCACCGGCCCCGCCCCCGTGGACCTGCGCCTGCCCGAACCCGCCACCCCCAAGGAACTGGCCCGGCGCATCGACGCCGGCGAGTGGGTCGTGGACCTGCGCTCCCGCACCGCGTACGCGGCCTCACACCTGATCGGCACCGTCAGCCTGGGCCTGGACGGCAGCATGGCCACCTGGCTCGGCTGGCTGACCACCCGCGGCGCCCCCATCACCCTGATCGGCGCCACCCGCGACGCGGTCGCCGAGGCCCAGCGCGAACTGGTCCGCATCGGCCTCGACCACCCGGCCGCCGTGGCCATAGGCACCCCAGAAACCTTGACCACCTCAACCACCCGCCTAGGCTCCCTCCGCCGAGCCACCTTCACCGACCTGTCCGAGGCCCTGGCCACCTCGGGCGACAACGTGCCCGGAACAGCCCACAACGGAAGCGGCGCAGACACGCCAGCGGACGGCATGGGCGACGCAAGGAGCGCGGGTGGAGCAGCGGATGGGAGGCCGGTGGTGGTGGATGTGCGGTTGGCCGGGGAATGGCGGGACGGGCATGTGGCGGGTTCGATCAGCATCCCGCTCCCCCAGCTCACCGCAAGGCTGGCCGAGATCCCGCCGGGCGAGATCTGGGTGCACTGCGGCAGCGGCTACCGTGCCACCGCCGCCGCTTCCCTTCTGGCGAGGGCGGGACGCGAGGTCGTGGTCATCGACGACGCGTTCGCCCGTGCCGCCGACCAAGGCGTCCCTATGTCCGCCTAAAGCCCTATGTCCCTCTAAAGCCCTATGTGCCCATACATGGCCGCTCAAAGCCGCATGAAACCGCCCAACCGAGCCACAAAGCCCAGCCGCCGACGGTCCGCAGCAAAGCACGCCTAGATGCCGGGGCCGACTCGCTCCAGTACCCGTAGCGAGCCCTCACCCCCCACCTCCTTGAACGCCCCGGACGACAGCGCCCGCCGATAAACCCGGTACGGCGCCTGCCCACCCTCAGCAGGGTCGGGGTAGATGTCGTGGAACACCAGCGCCCCGCCCTCCATCACATGCGGCGCCCACCCCTCATAGTCAGCGGTCACCGGCTCCTCGGAGTGTCCTCCGTCGATGAACAGCAGGGCCAGCGGCGTGTTCCACAACCCGGCCACCCTCCCCGACTGCCCGACCACGGCGATCACCTCGTCCTCCAGCCCGGCCGCGGCGATGGCGGTGCGGAAGGCGGGCAGCGAGTCCATCTTGCCGAAGCGCGGGTCGACCAGCGTCGGGTCGTGGTGGGCCCAGCCGGGCTGGATCTCCTCCGACCCGCGGTGGTGGTCGACGGTGATCACGACGCTGCCGGTCTGGCGGGCCGCCGCGCCGAGGTAGATCGCGGACTTGCCGCAGTAGGTGCCGATCTCGCAGATGGGGCCCTGCCCTCCGTACTTCAGGGCGGCGTGGAAGAGGGCGAGCCCTTCGCCGGCCGGCATGAATCCCTTGGCATGCTCGGCTGCGTAACGCAAGTCAGGCGGCATCGTCATGGAGAAGCACCCTAGTGGAACCGAACAACATTCCATTGCCCTCTTGTCGGCGATTCTGGAACCTGTTCTACTGGGCAACGTGAATCAGCGCGCGCGCATCGCGATGCCGGAAGCGGACGTCACAGCCCTCATCGAGGGCTCGCGCAAGCTCCAGCTGGCGACCATCAACCCCGATGGCACCCCGCACCTGGTGACCATGTTCTACGGCCTCGACGAGGGCCGGATCGCCTTCTGGACCTACGGCAAAGCCCAGAAGGCCGTCAACCTCGCCCGCGACCCCAGGGTCAGCTGCCTGATCGAGACCGGTGACGACTACGCGGAACTGCGCGGAGTCCTCCTGTACGGCGTGGCCAAGCAGGTCGCCGAGCACGAGCGCGTGCTGGAGATCGGCATGGAGATCGCCCGCCGGATGACGCCCGGAGTGCCCGACGCGGACCTGCGCCCGTACGTGGAACTGACCGGAAGAAAACGCATCGCATACGTGGTCGAGCGCACCAGGGTGGTCTCATGGGATCACAGGAGGCTCACATGAAGATCAAGGTCGACTACCTGGTATGCGAGGCGAACGCCGTATGCATGGGGCTCGCCCCTGAAGTGTTCGACGTGGACGAGGAGGACAACCTGCACGTCCTTCTCCCCGAGCCGCCAGCCGACATGCAGGACCGGGTACGGCACGCCGTACGTTCCTGCCCGAAAGCCGCCCTCTCCCTAGAGGAGTAACAGGAGGAACCCCCCATGCGCGCCGCCATTCTGCACGCTGTAGGCGACGACAAGCTCGACCTCCGCGATGACGTCACGCTGGCCCCGGTCGGGCCGGCGGACGTACGCGTCCGGATCCGGGCGACCGGTGTCTGCCATTCCGACCTGTCGGCCATGTCCGGCGTGCTGCCCCAGCCGGTGCCGCTCATCCCGGGCCATGAGGGCGCGGGCGAGGTGGTCGAGGTGGGCGAGCACGTCACCTCGCTCCAGCCGGGCGACCACGTGATCATCAACTGGCGCCCTTCGTGCCAGGAGTGCGCTCTGTGCCTGGGCGGCCAGCCGTACCTGTGCATGAAGTATGTGATCGAGTCCTTCTCCAAGGGCAACTTCCGCATCGGCGGCGACTCCACCGTCTTCGGCATGGCGGGCTGCGGCACCTGGGCCGAAGAGTGCGTGGTGCCGTGGCAGGGCGCGATCAAGATCGACCCGGAGGTGCCGTGGGAGGCGGCCGCGCTGATCGGGTGCGGCATCACCACGGGCGTCGGCGCGGCGCTCAACACGGCCAAGGTGCGTCCGGGCTCCACGGTCGCGGTGATCGGCTGCGGCGGCGTGGGACTGTCGGTGATCCAGGGCGCGCGAGTCTCCGGCGCCCGCGTGATCCTGGCCGTCGACCCGCTGACGTCGAAGCACGAACTGGCCAGGAAGGTCGGCGCCACGCACGCGGTCACCCCCGACGACCTGCCGGGCGCCGTGGCCGAGCTGACCGGCGGCAACGGCTTCGACTACGGCTTCGAGGTCGTCGGCAAGTCCGCGACCATCACCAGCGCGTGGCAGACGACCCGCGCGGGCGGCGACGTGATCGTCGTGGGCGCCGGCGCCATGGACGACATGGTGCAGATCTCCGCATTCAGCCTGCTGTTCGAGGGCAAGAACCTGCTGTCCAGCATGTACGGCGAGGCCGACGTGCGGCACGACTTCCCCTACTTCGCCGCCCTGTACAAGGCCGGCCAGCTCGACCTGGAGTCGATGATCAGCGCCAGGATCAAGCTGGCCGACCTCAACGACGCCGTGGCCGCGCTGAAGGGCGGCGAGGTGCTGCGCCAGATCGTGGTGATGGACTAGCGACGGAAGGAAGGGCCGGGGCCGATACCCCGGCCCTTTCGCATGCCGCTTGACGCGCATCCTCCTATAGTGCAAATTGCAATATAGGAGGTAGCCATATTATGAGGATCTTGGTTGTCGGTGCGGCCGGCCGTACCGGAAAGCATGTGCTCACCCAAGGTGTACGGCGGGGCCACGAGATCACCGCCTTCGCCCGCACCCCCGAGGCGCTGAAAGAACACGAAGGACTGAGCGGCGTGCACCGGGGCGACGCCCGCGACCTGGACGCGGTCCGCACGGCGATCCAGGGGCAGGACGCGGTGATCGCCGCGGTCAGCGGGAGCACGATCGCGCTCACCCTGATCACCGCGATGCGCGAAAGCGGCCCGCGCCGGCTGGTCATGACCAGCAGCCGGTCGGTCCCGGCGACCAGGCCGCGGCTGCCGATCGCCCTGGCCTGGTTGTTCCTCCGCACCGCCTACGCCGACCTGGCCCGCGCGGAGGGCATGCTGCAGGCCAGCGACCTCGACTGGAGCGTGGTGCGCGGGACCATGCTCAACGACAAGCCGGCGGCCGGGCGGGTGCACGTGGACTTCGCGGCCAACGCGACGGGCGGCACGATGCGGCTGTCGCGCGCCGACTACGCGATGGCGCTGCTCGACACGGCCGAGGACGCGGGGCTGATCGGGAAGGCGCTGGGCGTCTGCGGCCCGAAGTGAGGGCTACTCGACCACCAGGTTGACGGGGATGTTGCCGCGGGTGGCGTTGGAGTAGGGGCAGACCTGGTGGGTGGCCTCCAGCAGGGCGTGGCCGGCCTCGGCGGAGATCTCGTCGGGCAGCTCCACCCGCAGCGTGACTTCGAGGCCGAAGCCGCCGGCGCCGTTGGACACCAGGCCCACCTCGGCGGTCACGGCCACGTCGGTGACATCGAGGTTCTGCTTCTTGCCGACGAGCTGCATGGCGCTGGCGAAGCACGCGGCGTACCCGACCGCGAACAGCTGCTCGGGATTGGTGCCCGCGCCGGCGCCACCGAGCTCGGCGGGCGGGGACAGCTTGACGTCGAGCTTGCCGTCCGTGGTGACGCCGCGGCCGTCGCGGCCGGAGGCGGTGCCGACCGCGGTGTACAGGGCCTTGCTCATCAGGGTGCTCCTCACAGCAGATGGAGACAGACAGGTCTGTCTAGCTACGACTGACACTAGACAGACCTGTCTGATAATGTCAAGGCATGACGAGTCCTGCCCGCCAGCGCATCCTGGATACCGCGACGCGGTTGTTCTATGCCGAAGGCGTACGCGCGGTGGGCATCGACCGGATCATCGCCGAGGCGGGAGTGGCCAAGGCGACCTTCTACCACCACTTCCCGGCCAAGGACGACCTGGTCACCGCCTATGTGGAGGACCAGGGTCAACGGCAGCGGGCGCTGGCCGACGAACTGCCTGACGGGTCCGGGCGGGAGCGGTTGCTGGCCATGTTCGAGCGGATGGGCGAGTTCGGCAGCCTGCCCGGTTACCGGGGCTGCCCGTTCATCAACGCCGCGGCGGAGTATCCCGACCGCTCGCACCCGGTGCGCAGGGCTGTCGCCGCCTACCGGGAGTGGTTCCGCGACCTGATGCTCGGCCTGCTCAAGGAGGCCCGGCACCCCACGCCGGACACCACCGCCGACATCCTCATGATCGTGCGCGACGGCGTGGCCGTGGGCTTCGACCTCGACGACCCGGCCGTGGTACGCGCCTCGATCCGGGAGACCGCGGAGCGCGTCCTGGGCTCTTCAGGCGAGTGAGAGGCCGGCCTCGCGAGAAGGCCGGCCGGGGTCTCACGTGGTGGAGAAGGCGGCGTCGAAGGCCGTGGCGGGCGGGGTGATGGAGTTCAGGGTGCGGATGAAGCCCAGAGCCTCGCGGGCGCCGTCGAGGCGGTCCATACCCGCGTCCTCCCACTCGATCGAGATCGGGCCCGTGTAGCCGATGGAGTTCAGCGCCCTGAAGCAGTCCTCCCACGGCACGTCGCCGCGACCGGTCGAGACGAAGTCCCAGCCGCGCCGCAGGTCCGCCCACGGCAGGTGCGAGGACAGGCGGCCCCGGCGGCCGTCACCCACGCGCATCCGGGTGTCCTTGCAGTCCACGTGGTAGATGCGGTCGGCGAAGTCGAGGATGAAGTTCACCGGGTCGATGTCCTGCCAGACCATGTGCGAGGGGTCCCAGTTCAGGCCGAAGGCGGGGCGGTGGCCGATCGCTTCCAGCGTCTTCTGGGTCGTCACGTAGTCGTAGGCGATCTCCGACGGGTGCACCTCGTGCGCGAACCGGACGCCCACCTCGTCGAAGACGTCCAGGATCGGGTTCCAGCGGTCGGCGAAGTCCCGGTACCCGGCCTCCACCATCGAGGCGGGCACCGGCGGGAACATCGCCACGGTGTGCCAGATCGACGAACCGGTGAACCCCACCACGGTGTCCACGCCGAGCGCGGCGGCGGCCCTGGCGGTGTTCTTCATGTCCTCGGCCGCGGCCTGGCGCACCGACGCCGGATCGCCGCTGCCCCAGATGCGGGCGGGCAGGATGGCCTGGTGCCGCTCGTCGATGGGATGGTCGCAGATGGCCTGGCCGACGAGGTGGTTGGAGATCGTCCACACCTTCAGGCCGTGCTTGTCGAGCTGTTCGAGCTTGCGGGTGACGTACCCGGAGTCCTCCAGGGCGGCGGCCACGTCGAAGTGATCGCCGGAGCAGGCGATCTCCAGCCCGTCGTAGCCCCACTCCGCCGCCAGCCCGCACACCTCCTCGAAGGGCAGGTCGGCCCACTGTCCGGTGAAGAGCGTGACCGGTCTGGTCATGGGATCTCCTTGTACGCGCCGTTGCTCTGCTCGACCGCCTCCAGCACCCGCTGCACCCGCAGCCCGTCGGCGAACGAGGGCGAGGGGTCGGCGCCGGCGGCGATCGCCTCCAGGAAGTCCTTGATCTCGTGGGTGAACGTGTGCTCGTAGCCGAGCCCGTGCCCCGGCGGCCACCACGCCCCGGCGTAGGGATGGCCGGGCTCGGTGACGAGGATCCGGGTGAAGCCCGCGCCGCCGTCGCTGACCCACAGCTCGTTCATCGCCTCGAAGTCGAAGAACAGGCTGCCCAGCGCGCCGTTCAGCTCGATGCGCAGCGCGTTCTTGCGCCCGGTGGCGAAGCGCGTGGCCTCGAACGAGGCCAGCGCGCCGCCCGACATCCGGCCGACGAACAGCGCCGCGTCGTCCACGGTGACCGTGCCCATTTGCGTGCCCTCGTCCGTACGGCTGCCGCCCTCGAGCGGCCGTTCCTTGACGAAGGTCTCGGTCAGCCCGGTGACGCCCACGACGCGCTGGCCGGTGACGAACTCGGCGGTGTCGATGATGTGCGCCCCGATGTCGCCGAGCGCACCCGAGCCCGCCTTGTCCTTCCGCAACCGCCACACCAGCGGGAAGTCCGGATCCACGATCCAGTCCTGCAGGTACTGCGCCCGTACGTGCCTGATCTCGCCCAGCCGGCCCTCGGCGACCAGTTGCCTGGCCAGGGCGACGGCGGGCACCCGCCGGTAGTTGAAGGCGACCATGCTCTTACCCGGCCCGCGCGCGGCGGCCTCGGCCATCCGCGTGGCCTCCTCCACCGTGTTGGCCAGCGGCTTCTCACAGATGACGTGCTTGCCCGCGGCCAGCGCGGCGATGGCGATCTCGGCGTGCGAGTCGCCGGGCGTGCAGATGTCGATGATGTCGATGTCGTCGCGGGCGACCACCTCGCGCCAGTCGGTCACCGCCTCCGCCCAGCCCATCTGGGCGGCCGCCGCCTCGGTCGCCTCCTTCGAGCGCCCGCAGATCACCCGCATCTCGGGTTTCGCGCGCAGCTCGAAGAAGGCGGAGACGTTCCGCCACGCCTGGGAGTGGACGCGTCCCATGAAGGCATAACCGATCATGCCTACGCCGTTAATCAAGATTCAAACCCCAATGGCAGGTACTTCTCGACGTTCTCCTTGGTGATGGTCTCCGACGCGAGGGTGATCGACTGGGGCACTTGGTTCTCCACGAGATCGCTCATGCCCTTACCCTGGGCGATCAGTCGCGCGAGCTTGATGGCCGATGAGGCCATCGTGGGGCTGTAGGTGACCGTGGCCTCCAAGACCGAGCTGCCCGACTGGATCTCCTTCATGGCGTTGAGCGAACCGGCGCCGCCGACCATGAAGAACTCGCTGCGTCCCGCCTCCTTGATCGCGGCGAGCACGCCGACGCCCTGGTCGTCGTCGTGGTTCCACAGCGCGTCGATCTTCTTGTGCGCCTGAAGGAGGCTGGCGGCGACCTGGTTGCCGGTCTCCACGGTGAACTTGGCGTCCTGCTTGGCGGTGACGCTGAAGCCGTACGTCTTGAGCGCGTCGGCGAAGCCCTTGCTGCGGTCCTGGGTGAGCGGGAGCGTCGCGATGCCCTGGATCTCCACGATCACCGGGTTGGCGACGCCCTTGTCCTTGAGCTTCTTGCCGACGTGGTGGCCGGCCGCCACGCCCATGCCGTAGTTGTCGCCGCCGACCCAGGTGCGGTAGGCGAGCTTGTCGGGGAAGACGCGGTCGAGGTTGACGACGGGAATGCCCGCCGCGGTGGCCTGCAGCGCGACCTGGTTGAGCTGCTGGCCGTCGTTGGGCAGGATCACCAGCGCGGCGACCTTGGCCGCGATCAGCGACTCGACCGCGGAGATCTGGGCGTTGATGTCGTTGGTCGGCTCGACCGGCTTGAACTCGATGTCGGTGTACTGCTTCGCGGTCGCCTCGGCGTTCTTGGCGATGGCCGCGATCCAGCCGTGGTCGGCAGCCGGCGCGGAGAAGCCGATGACGACCTTCTCCCCCGGCTGGTCGTTGCCGCTCGCGGCGGGGGCGGGTGCCGGGGCCGCGCTGGTGGGCGCCGCCGCCGGCTCGTTCGAGGTGCAGCCCGTGGCCAGTAATGCGGCACCGCCCAGGCCGCCGATGAGGAATCCCCGGCGCGCGACGTTTTCGGTCATGGTGCTCTCTCCTTGAGGTTGCGCCGCTGGAGAAGGACGGCGACGACGATGATCAGGCCCTTGGCGATCAGCTGGTCGCTGGTGTTGAGGCCGTTGAGGATGAACAGGTTCGTGATGACCGTGAAGATGAGCAGGCCGAGGATCGAACCGACGATGGTGCCCCGGCCGCCGGTCAGCAGGGTGCCGCCGATGATCACGGCGGCGATGGCGTCGAGCTCGTACAGGTCGCCGTGGGTGGACGACCCGGTGGTGGTGCGGGCCATGATCAGGATCGCGGCGATGCCGCAGCACAGGCCGGACAGCGCGTACAGCAGCATCGTGTGCCTGCGTACGTTGATCCCGGCGAGCCTGGCCGCCTCGGGGTTGCCGCCGACCGCGTAGGTGCGGCGGCCGAACGTGGTGCGGTTGAGCAGGACCCAGCCGAGCACCACGACCAGCGCGAAGATGTAGACCAGCAGCGGGATGCCGAGCACCCGCGTGGTCGACAGCTCCACGATGGCGGTGTTGCCGCTCTGGATGAGCTGGGTCTTGCGGTCGGACATGCGCTGGGCCAGGCCGCGCGCGGCCACCAGCATGGCCAGCGTGGCGATGAACGGCACCAGCCGCCCATAGGAGATCAGTAACCCGTTGACCAGCCCGGCCCCGGTGCCGACCAGGATCGCGCAGACCGCCATGACGAACGGCCCGTACGACTGCGTGGCAAGCGTGGTCGCCCACACCGAGGCGAGCGCCATGATCGCGCCCACGGACAGGTCGATGCCGCCGCCGATGATCACGAACGTCATGCCGACCGTGATGACGCCGATGGTGGCGGCCAGCGACAGGATGCTGACCAGGTTCGACGCGGTGGCGAAGTTGTCGGGCTTGGTGATCAGGCCGACGATCGCGAGCAGCACCAGCGCCGCCACCAGCCCGAGGTGGCGGGCCTCGCCGACCCGCCCCCACCAGGCCTCGCGTACGGCGACGCCGCGGGTGTCCACCTTCACGCCGCACTCCCTTCCATGATCATGTCGAGTACCCGGTGCTCGTCGAGACCTTCGGCCGCGCTCTCGTGGATGACCCGGCCCTCGCGCAGCACCAGCACCCGGTCGGCCAGGCCGAGCACCTCGGGCACCTCGCTGGAGACCAGCAGCACGCCGATCCCCTGCTCGGCCAGCTTGCGGATGACCGCGTACAGCTCGGCGCGGGCGCCGACGTCCACGCCGCGGGTGGGCTCGTCGAGCAGGAGCAGCTTGCGCTCGTCGAGCAGCCAGCGGGCCAGCACGGCCTTTTGCTGGTTGCCGCCGGACAGCGTCTTGATCGGGCGTTCCGGGTCGTGGGGGCGGATGTCGAGGGCGTCCACCAGGCGTCTGGCCTCGGCTCTTTCCCGGGCGCGGTCGAGCCAGCCGAATCTGGAGAAGCCGGGCAGCGTGCCGAGGGTGATGTTGGCGGTGACGCTCTGGTCGAGCAGGAGCGCCTGGGCCTTGCGCTCTTCCGGGGCCAGGCCCATGCCCTGCCTGACGGCCGCGACCGCGCTCCTGATCTGCCTGCCTTCCAGCAGGACCCGGCCTGAGCTGGGGCGGGAGCCGTACACCGCCTCCAGGATCTCTGAGCGGCCGGAACCGACGAGGCCGGCCAGGCCGACGATCTCGCCCGCGTGCACGGAGAAGGAGACGCCGGCGAACGCGCCCGGCGAGCTGAGGTCCTCCACGCGCAGCACCTCGCGGCCGCGGCCGGAGCCGCGCGGCGGGAAGACGTACTCGACGTTGCGGCCGGTCATCAGGGAGACGATCTGCGAGGTGGGGGTCTCGTGGGCGGGCAGGCCGACGGCGACCGTGCGGCCGTCCTTCAGGACGGTGACGCGGTCGCCGATCTCGCGGATCTCCTCCAGGCGGTGGGAGATGTAGACGACGGCGACGCCCTGGGCGGTCAGCTCGCGGATGATGCGGAAGAGGTTGGCGACCTCGTCGTGGGCGAGGGCCGCGGAGGGCTCGTCCATGATGATCAGGCGGGCGTCGTGGGAGAGCGCCCTGGCCATGGAGACGACCTGCTTGGCGGCCGGGGACAGGCGCCCGACCTCGGTGGACGGGCGGATCTCCGGGTGGCCGAGCCGGGCGAGCACCGCGGTGGCGGCCCGGTTGGTGGCGGAGCGGTGGACGAAGCCCAGGGACGACTTCTCGTGGCCGAGCAGGATGTTCTCCGCCACGCTGAGCCCGTCGACGAGGTCGAGCTCCTGGTAGATGGTGGCGATGCCGAGCCTGATGGCGTCGATGGGGCTGCTCGGGCGTACCTGCCCGCCGCCGAACTCGATCGTGCCCTGGTCGGGCTGGTGCACGCCGGCCAGCACTTTGATCAGTGTGGACTTGCCCGCGCCGTTCTGGCCGAGCAGGCAGTGCACCTCGCCCGCCCGCACGTCGAGATCGACCCCGTCGAGCGCGCGCACGCCGGGGAACTGCTTGACGACTCCCCTGATGACCAGCATGGGCCCTCTCAGGCGTTGATGATCCGGTTGATGTTCTCGGGTGAGAGGTAGTGCTCGATCGCGAGGATGCCCGCGCCCAGCGCGGCCGCGTTCACCCCCGTACGGCTCGGCACGATCGTCAGATGGTGGGTGGCCAGCGGCAGCGACCGGCGGTAGACGGTCTCGCGGATCCCGGCCAGCAGGTGCTCGTGCACGCGTGACAGGGCGCCGCCGATGACGATGACCTCGGGGTTGAAGAAGTTGACCAGACCGGCGAGGACCTCGCCGATGAGCCGCCCGGCCTCCCTGACCAGCCGCAGCGCCTGGGTGTTGCCGCTCTGCACGAGCCGCACCACGTCGGCGCCGGACTCGGCGGGGAAGCCGAGTTCGGTGAGCCTGCGGGCCAGCGCGGCGCCGCCGGCGACCGCCTCCAGGCAGGCGCTGTTGCCGCAGCGGCAGCCCGCCTCCTCGTGGCCGCTGACCCTGATGTGGCCGATGTCGCCGGCCGAGCCGCTGGCCCCGCGGTGCAGGGCGCCCTCGGTCACGATGCCGCAGCCGATGCCGGTGCCGACCTTCACGAACAGCAGGTGGCCGGTGGCGGCGAAGGCGTTGCGGTGCTCGCCCAGCGCCATCACGTTGACGTCGTTGTCGACCAGGACCGTGGGGCCGCGGAAGTAGTCGGGGATGGGGTAGTCGTTCCAGCCGGGCATGATCGGCGGGTTGTTCGGCCGTCCGGTGGCGAACTCGACCGGCCCCGGCACCCCGATGCCCAGCGACCTGAGCCCGGCGCGCGGCCGGCCCACCTCGGCGAGCAGCTGATCCACCAGCCGGTCGACCTGCGGCAGCACGGCTTCCGGACCTTCGGCGATGTGCAGCGGCTCCTCGGACTCGGCCAGCACGGCGCCGGTGAGGTCCATGAGCGCGACCCGGCAGTGGGTGGCGCCGAGGTCGACTCCGGCGACGCTGTGTTCGTCGGTGTACAGGCGCAGCTGGCGCGGCGGGCGGCCGCCGGTGGACTCGCCGCTGTCGCTCTCCTCGACCAGGCCGCGCTCGATGAGCGCGTCGACCCGCTGGGAGATGGTGGATCTGGCCAGGCCGGTGACCCGCGCGAGGTCGGAGCGGGTCGTGGCCGACCCGGCGCTGATCAGGGTCAGCACGTCGCCCGGAGAGCCGGGAGGTGAGCTCATGCGCCGACCATAGGAGCACTCGTCGGTCAGAAGCAAGACCCTGATCCAACAAACCTGGCGGACTTTCGCCGACGATCGAACAAAGCCTCCGTCAGGGCCCAAAGGCGCAAAAGAGAATGAGAATCTGGTTTCACAGATGCGGAGAGCACGCATAGTAAATGGCGATGCACTCGTAAGGACCGTCGGTTCACCAGGCGGGTTCCGACCTCACCGAAATACACCCTTAAAAGCGTCAGTAAGCCGAAAAAACAAACAAACACCTAATAGTTAAGCTATACCTCTGCAACGTTCTGGCTTTTCAACCCCTAAGCCATTAGTCAGGATGTAGTCGTACATCACGCTGTGTTCCGAAAGGATGCCGGTGATCCGTACTTTGCTCGCTGAGGACATGGAGCTCGTCCGCGGGGCGATCGTCGCCCTCCTCGCCTACGAGGAGGACATCGAGGTCGTCGCCGAAGTGGACCGAGGTGACCACATCCTCGAAGCCGCGCGGGCCACCAAACCTGATGTGGCCGTGATCGACCTGGTGATGCCGGGAGCGGACGGGCTGGAGGCGGCACGCGAGCTGCACGAGGCCCTGCCCGGCTGCGCGGTGCTGATCCTCACCGCGGTCGGCACGCCCGCCATGCTGAAACGGGCTTTAGACGCGCGGGTACGCGGGTTCCTGGCCAAGGACGCGCCGCCCGCGCAACTGGCCGACGCCATCAGAAAGGTGGCGGCCGGCGGGAGCGTCGTGGACTCCTCGCTGGCCATCGCCGCCATGACCACCCCGGAGACGCCGCTGACCTCCCGCGAACTCGACGTGCTGACCGCCGCGGCCGACGGCTCGTCCGTCTCGGAGATCGCCGGTTCGCTCTTCCTCGCGGAGGGCACCGTGCGCAACTACCTCAGCCGCACGCGCTCCAAGCTGAGCGCGCGCAGCAGCATCGACGCCATCCGCATCGCCCGCGAATCAGGCTGGATCTGACGGCAGCGGAAGACCGGTGTGCTCGGCGAGGAAGGCCAGCGCGTCCGCCGCCAGCGCCACCGAACGGCTGACGGCCCTCGCGCCGTGGCCGACGTCGCCCTCGTGGCGCAGCAGCAGCGGCCGGCCCCCCGCGTCCGCCCGCTGCATCGCCGCGCACATCTTGCGCGCGTGCGCGGGATCGACGCGAGTATCCTCGCCGAAGACTGTGAACAGGGTCGCCGGGTAGGCCGTGCCCTCGGTCACCCGGTGGTACGGGGAGTAGGACAGCAGCCAGGCCAGCTCCTCCGGGCGGTCGGCGGTGCCGTACTCCTGCTTCCAGGACGCGCCGAGGCCCGAGCGCTCATATCGCGTCATGTCGAGGATCGGCGCCGAGCAGACCGCGGCGGTGAACAGTCCTGGGTACTGCGTCAGCATGCCGCCGATGAGCAGGCCGCCGTTCGACTCGCCCCAGATGCCCAGCTGGGCGGGGGTGGTCCAGCCGTCGGCGACCAGTTTCTCCGCCGCGGCGGCGAAGTCGTCGAAGACGTTCTGCTTGTGCTCGCGCATGCCCGCGCGGTGCCAGGCCTCGCCCTCCTCGCCGCCGCCCCTGATGCCGGCGACCGCCAGCACGCCGCCCGCCTCGATCCAGGCCACCGAGTCGGCGGCGTAGCCGGGCGTCAGCGACATCCCGAAACCACCGTAACCGGTCAGGATCGCCGGGCGCGGGCGGCCGTCGCCCGGCATGGCGACCACGGTCATGCGCACCTCGGTGCCGTCGCGCGAGGTGAAGGTCACCTGCCTGCTCACCACGCCCGGCACCGGCAGGCTCGCCTCCCACGCGGTGAGCGAGCCGTCCTTCGCGTCGTAGCGCCACACGCCCGCGGGCGTGACGGCGTCGGTGTAGAGGAACCACGCCTCGTGCCCGCCCTCGGGGCGCGCGGTGAGCGGGCCGACCGTCCCCGCACCCGGCAGTCTCACCGGTACGGCCGGCCGCCCCGTGTCCAGCTCGTGCACGACGACCTCGGCGACCGCGTGCCGTACGCGGGAGACCAGCAGCCGGTTGCCCTCCAGGATCGTGAACGCGGCCAGCACCGACTCCGGGTCCTCGGCCACCAGGTCCTTCCACGCGTCGGGACGCTCCGGGTCGGCCACGCACAACCGCCGGCGCGGCGCGTCGCGGTCGGTCAGGATGTAGAGCCGCCCGTCCGCGCCGACCGCCGCCACGCTCCTGGCCGATCCGCCGGGCTGCACCCGCCGCCGCTCGCCACTGGCCAGGTCGGCCAGCCACAGCTCGTTCGGGGTGCTCGGGCCGGGTGCCGCCGACAGCGTGAGCCAGCGGCCGTCCGCGCTGAGCGTCAGCCCGTAGGAACCGGCGTCGCCGGCGGTGAAGACCTCTTCGTCGGGCTCCCGGGAGCCGATCCGGTGCAGGTAGACGCCGGTGCGGGCGCGGACGTAGTAGAACGCCGCGCCGTCGGGCAGCCACGCTACCGGCGCGTACCGGCAGTCGCCGATCGGGCCGTCCACGTCCGCGCCGGTCCTGACGTCCATGACGCGCAACTCGGCCCGTTCCTCGCCGCGCCGCGACAACTGGTAGGCCAGCAGGGTGCCGTCCGGTCCCGGCTGCCATTCGTCCAGGGTGGTCAGGCCGGTGGGGTCCAGGCGCATCGGGTCGAGCAGGACCGCGTCGTCGCGGTAGAGGACGGGGTGCTCCTGGTCGGCCGCGCGGCGCTCCACGAAGCGGTGCTCGCCGCGCCATACGGGCGGGGTCGCGATGCCGGTACGGCTCAGCTCGCCCAGCCGGGTCCGCATGCGCTCGCGCCACGGGAGGGCGGCGGCGTGCTCGCGCCAGAGAGCCTCCTGGGCGTCGAGCCAGGTGACGGTGGCGGGGTCGGCCGGGTCTTCGAGCCACCGGTAGGGGTCGGGGATCCGGTGGCCGTGGAGCTCGTCGACCAGCGGCAGCCGGGATGCGTCCGGATATTTCATGAAAGCTGGGCCTCCTCGCGGGTGGTCTCCCAGTGACCGACCAGATCGGCGTAGAGCGGTGCCGCCGCGACGAGCTCCTCGTGGGTGCCCATGCTCGCCCGGGAGCCGTCGAGCAGGACAACCCGCCCCGCCCTGCGGGCCGAGGTGAGCCGGTGGGCCACGACGATCAGCGTGCCGCCCCGCCGTACGAACGCCTGCTCGGCCCGTTCCTCCGCGGCCGGGTCGAGATGGCAGGTGGCCTCGTCGAGTATCACCAGGCGGGCCTCGGCCAGATGGGCTCTGACCAGGGCGATGAGCTGCCGCTCCCCCGCGGACAGGCCGCCGGGGTCCAGGGCGGCGTCCAGGCCGCCCAGGCGCTCGATCAGCTCGCCCGCGCCCACCTCGCGGGCGGCGGCCAGGATGCGCTCCGGCGGGGCGTCGGACAGGTAGGCCAGGTTCTCGCGCAGCGAGCCACGGAAGGCGTAGGCCTCCTGGGGGATCAGAACCCTGGTGCCCGGGTCGGCCAGGTGGGCGGGTACTCCGGCCACGGTGACCGTGCCGGCGCCGGGGCTCAGCAGTCCCGCGGCCAGGGCGGCCAGCGTGGACTTGCCCGCGCCGCTCGGCCCGACGATCGCCAGGTGCTCGCCGTCCCGGATCTCCAGGTCGAGGTCGTGGACGACGGGGGCGGCGTGCTCGCCGTACGAGAAGCTCACGCCCGTGAAGGCGAGCGCGGGCGGGTCGTCCACAGCGGGGGAGGCGGTGCGTTCGCGGGAAGGGGAAGGGGACGGGGACGTCGTGTGGAGGATGCGGTCGAGGGAGGCGAACAGGCGTACGCCGCTGACGCCGACGCCTTCGATGAGGCCGCCGAGCGCCGGGGCCAGCGACTGGGTGACGTACGCGAGCGCGCCCACGATCACGCCGGCGCCGAGCGTGCCGCCCGCCACCCACGGCCCGCCGACCAGGATCAGGACGACCGGAGTCCACGCGCCGACGCCCAGGGCGGCGGTGCGCAGCGCGGTCATCCCGGCCAGGCGCCCGGCCGAGCGGGCCTGGGCTGCTATGCGGCGGCCGACGAGGGCCTCGACGCGTTCCTCCGCGCCGCAGGCGGTGACGTCGCGCAGGCCGCCGGTCACCGAGACGAGCGTCTGGGCGGTGCGCTCGTCGGCTTCGAGGTAGGCGCGCTGGCGGCGGTACAGGGCGGGCAGGGAGATCGTGAACAGCACCGCCCCCAGCACGAACGGCGGCACCACCAGCACGGCCAGCGCCGGATGCAGCGCCACCAGCCCGAGCACCGCGCCCGCCGCCGTGAACGCGAACCCGCGCACGACGGTGACCACCGCCGCGAAGGCGTCCCTGGCCAGCTCGACCTGCAGGTTGATCCGGGCGACCGCGCTCGCCGGCGCGTCCTGCGGCCCCTCACACAGCGCCCCGCGTACGGCCAGCGTCAGCAGGTCGTCGCGGAACGGCTCGGCCACGGCGGCCACAGCCAGAATGACCTGCCGGGCCGCGAACGCCGCCAGCAGCCACGCCGCCCCGAGCGCCGCCAGCCAGGCCAGCCCCACGTCCACGCGCCCGGCGGCGAAGCCGTCGTCGATGGCGCGGGCGATCGCCAACCCGATGAGGAAGGCGGGCGCCACCTCCACCACCGACCAGCCCGCGATCCTGGCCAGCGCCGCGGGCCGGGCCCGCAACGCCGTCCACACCACGCGGCCGGCCTTCATGACACGACCCCGGCGTGCTCGAAGACGGCCCGGTATCCGGGGTCCTTCCACAGGCTGGCGTGGGGGGCGTGGCCGCGTACCCGGCCGCCGTCCAGCCAGATCACCCGGTCGGCGCGGGCCGCGGTGGCGGCGCGGTGCGTGACGACCAGCCGGGTACGCCCGCCGAGCTCACCGGTCAGCGCCTCGCCCACCTGCTGTTCGGTCAACGTGTCGAGGCCGGAGGTGGCGTCGTCCAGCACGAGGAAGCGGCCGCCCTGGGCGAAGGCGCGGGCCAGGCCGACCCGCTGGCGTTCGCCGCCGGACATGGGCGCGCGCTCCAGCGGCGTCAGGAAGCCCTGGGGCAGCCGGGACAGGAATCCGTCGGCCCGTGCGGCCCGTGCCGCCCCTTCCGCGGCGCCGGCCGGGGCCCGGCCGAACTCGATGGCCTCTTCCACGGTCTCCCCCAGCAGCACCGGGCGTTCGAAGGCGTACGCGACCGCCTGCCGCAGGGCCGAGGGCGACAGCTCGCGCAGGTTCACCCCGTCCAGCGACACCGTGCCCTGGTCCGGGTCGGTGAGCCGCCCGGCCAGCGCGGCCAGCGCGGACTTGCCCGCTCCAGAACGTCCGACCACGGCCGTCACCGACCCGCCGGGCAGCACGAGGTCGCCGACCTCCAGGCCGCCCGCGGTCACGGCGCGGAACTCCACGGTCCCGTCGCCGGGAGGCAGCGTCGCCGCGCCCGTCTCCGGCTCCCGCTCGTCCAGGACCTCTGCCACGCGGCCGGCCGCCGCGCGCGCCCTGGCCAGCCTGGCCACGAAGCCGAGCGCGCCGCTCAGCGCGGCGCCGAGAACGGCGTACCGCGCGGCGGCGTAGAGGTCGCCGACGGTGATCTGCCGGGTGGCCAGCAGATACCCGCCCACGGCGAGCACCGCCACCTCCAGCACCGGCACCATGATCCCGGCCCTGACCCCGGCGCCCGCCGTGGCCCGCCACAGGGCCAGACCGTGCGCGCGCAGCGTGGGCAGCGGCGTCAGGACCCGGCGTACCTCGCGTTCCTCGGTCCCGGCCGCGGCGATGGTCCTGGCTCCGGCGAGCGCGTCGACCAGGCGGGTGGCGATCTCGCCCTGCGTCTCCTGGTAGGCGGCGGCGATCTCGCCGCTGGCCCGCATGAAGGCGCGCAGCACGAACATGATGGCGACGAGACCGGCGGCCAGGGTGAGTGTGAGCCGGGGGTCGATGAGGGTGAGGGCCACGAGGCCGCCGACGGTCGGCACCAGCAGCGTGATCACGCTGACGGCCGCGTCCGGCGCGCCGCCGAGCTCCTCGGCGTTCAGTCCCGCTCTGGTGACCAGGTCTCCCTGGCCGAAGCGGCGGGTCATCCCCGGTCCCACGCCCAGCACGCGCCGCATGAGCGCCCCGCGCATCCGGGCCGCCGCGGCGGCTCCGCTCACGCCGCGGGTCCAGACGGTCAGGCACTCGCAGATCATGATCACGGCTACCGCGCCGACGGCGGCGGTGAGCCAGGTGGTGCGGTCCTGGCCGTCGATGGTCCGTCCGATCAGGTACGGCAGGGCCAGCTCGGCCGCGGCTCCGGCGATCCCCGTGAACGCCAGCACGAGGGGCCAGGGGCCGCTGCGCCGTACCGCGTCCAAGACGAGCCGATCACCAGACCGCACGATGTTCCTTTCCCCTAAACCCGGAATCCCGGGACGTCCTTCGCAGACGCCCCGGGACCCATTTACTTTCTTAGTGGCACAGAGCGACGCTGAGGTTGCTCGGCTTGCCGGAGTGGCACGTAAGGACAGTGAGCGTGCTGCCGCCGCTGGCGACGTCGCTGCTTGCCGGTGCCTCCAGGCCCTGAAGGTCGAGGAGAGTCATGTTGTCTACACCTCCTTCCTGTGCTCGTGTCGGGCAGGTGACTCCAGGAAGGGGAGGTGAGCCCGCGGCTCCGGCACCGCCGTTGCCAGAGCGAGTAACACACCCGCACTTCCTGTAGCCAGATCCATGGACAGCCGCAGCAGCTGATCACCGGGGAAGGCCAGGCCCCCGCCGTACGGGAGGGCGTGCCAGCGCAGATCGCGCGGGCCCTTCCCGAAGGCGGCGAGGATGCCGGCGCGGCCGGTGAACAGGCCCGACTGCACGAAGAAGCCTGATCGCGCGACCAGCCGCAACTTCTCCAGCTCGGGAGCGAGCTCGGAGGAGGGCCGGTGGCGCAGGTAACGTTCGAGGACCATCGCGATGCCGGCCGACCCCTCGTCGAGGTAGGGCAGCAGCCGCCAGCCCTGGTTGACCTGGAGCGAGCCGTCCTCCGCGGTACGGCACCGCCGCAGGTCCAGGCGGAGCGCGGTCTCGGCCAGGTCGAGCAGGCCGGAGTCGCCGGTGCGCTCGTAGGCGTGGACGAAGAGCAGCGCGGGGCCGGAGAAGCCGTTCATGAGCCCGGCGTGCGGGTTCGTGCCGCCGCTGATCTCGGGCACCTCGACGTCGAGGCGGCCGGCGCACAGCTCCACGGCGCGGTTGGCCGGTTCGTCCAGGCCGAGGTGGAAGAGGTTCAGCCCGATGCCCGACAGGCCGGAGAAGAGGGACGCCTCCAGGCCTTCCCACTTCTCCCGCAGCACGATGTCGGCCACGTCGAGCGCGTCCTGGCGGTGGCCCAGCAGGTCGAGGACGTGCGCGATGCCGTGCAGCCCGTCGTACAACCCGAGGCCGGAGCCCGGCGCCGGCTTGGTCGCCCGCCGGCGCAGCCAGTCCTCGTGCACCGGCTCGCAGCCGGCTTTGACCAGCGCGTAGAGCACGCCGGCCGCGCCGTGGGCAAGTCCGAGTCCGCCGCCCGGCTTGAACTGCGCCGGGTCGCCGGGGAAGAGCCGGTCGTCGCGCTCGGGTGTCGCGCTCGCGGTGATGGCCTTGGCCAGCGCGTCGCGTACCTGCGGCCAGGGGTCGTCGCCGGGGAGCGGCGGGGGCGTCCAGGTCGCGTCGCCGGCGATCGTCTCGACCGCTTCGCCCAGGTCGGCGCCGAACGTCTCCGTCACGATCGCGCCCAGGTGACGCACCTTGCCGTGGTGGAGCGGCTGCATGATCGTGCACTGGGGCGCGAACAACGCCATCCGCAGGCACGCCAGCGCGTATTCGTCGACCTCGACGCCCTGTCGTTCCTGCGGGGCGACGAAGGCGGGGTGGGCCAGGGCGGCGCGGTCGCCGTTCTCGACGAGCGTGGCGACCTCGTAGTCGATCAGCACGACCCGGCCGTCGTCGGTGAGCAGGATGTTGTCCGGGTGCAGGTCGCCGAAGACGACCCCGCGCTCGTGCAGCGAGCGCACCGCCACGTCCACCCGGGCGAGGATCTCCAGGGCCCAGCCGGTGTATTCCTCCAGGTCGGCGGCCGTACAGGTCGCCGAGGTCAGCGGATACTTGTGGACCAGCCTGCGCTGCAGCGTGGTGGCCTCCACGAACTCCTGCACGAGGAAGTGGTGCTCGCCCAGCTCGAAGTGGTCGATGAGCGCGGGCGAGGCGTCCAGGCCGGCCAGCCGCGCCAGCATGTCGCGCTCGTGCCCGAGCCGCGCCACCGCGTCCCGGCCGGCCGCGTCGAGCCCGGCGTGCGGCCTGGCCTCCTTGAGCACGACGCGCGCGCCGGTCCGCAGGTCCGCGGCGAGGTAGACGCCGCCGCCGTTGGAGAAGTGCAGGACACTCTCCACCTTGTACGGCAGGCCGTCCAGCTTGACCGCGTTCCTGACGTCAAGGTGCGGCTGAAGGAAGTCGGGCAGGCTCGTCCAGGGCGGCACGGAGAACACCGCGTTCCGCACGTCCGGCACCAGGTTCCCCTCGCCGTCCTCGACGGCCAGGACACGCTCGCCGCTCTCGGACAGGCAGTGGCGCTCGGCGAAGCCGCCGTACCGGACGAACAGGGGGCCGTCGCCGTAGCGCAGGTCGCTCAGGATGTAGGGGCCCTTCACCCCGCGCAGCAGCTCGTTGAGCTCCTTGAGCACGAGTTCGAGCTGCGCCTCGTCACGCGGGTAGATGGTGACGAGCTTGCCGCTCGATGCGCGGGAGGCGGCCTTGGAGCCGAGCATCACCAGCACCGGCAGGCCGCGCAGAAACTTGAAGGCCACGCCGCGGGGCACGCAGTAGTCCCAGATGGCGGAGAGCGCCTTCTCGGCGTCGTCCACCCGGGCGGAGACGTGGATCTTCCATCCCTGGGCCGGCAACGGCTCCTCGTTGACCGGCGCGTAGTACATCCAGGTGTCGGTGGGGTGATGGGTCCAGCCGTCGGGCACCGGGCGGCGGGCGACGGGGAAAAGAGCGTCCGGCGACTTCCGCTCGTCCAGCACGTCATAAAAGACTGGATCCGCCAGACAATACATCTCGTACTGCTCCATCAAGCCCGCCTCCCTGGTGGGAACACCTCTAGAGAATGCGAGCTGGCGGGGCTATTCGTCTAGTTACACGAATCATCAGCAAGTAGGAAGACCACACAGCCATTTGTGATGATTTCACAGACGCATTAGTTGGGATTCCCGGGAATATATACCGACATTCTAAATCGGCCGTGGTGCATGGCCCTGGCCTCGAACCAGCCGCCGTACTCGACGACCCGCTCCCTCAGGTTCCGCAGCCCCTGGCCCGGCTGGTGACGCGGCTTCTTGGCGCCGTCGTTGAGTATCGACAGCAGCACCATGCCGCCCTCCTCCAGAACCTGGATCGAGCATTCGCGGGCGGTCGTGTGCCGCAGGATGTTGGTGACGCCCTCGCGCAGGACGTAGGTCAGCACCTGGATGGCCGACTGCGGGAGCCCGCCGCAGGCGACGTGGACATGACAGCTCAGCCCGGCCGACTCCAGCACCGAGCGGGCCGAGCTCAGCTCGGTCTCCAGGGAGTAGCTGCGGCCCAGGTGCGCCACCGAGCGCACGTCCTCGGTCACGCCGCGCACGAGCTCCAGCGCCTCGTCCAGCTCCTCGCGGCCCCGCTCGCTGTTCTTCTCCAGTTGCCGCTGCGCCAGCTCGATCCGCAGGATCAGCAGCGTCAGCCGGTGGCCCACGAGGTCGTGCAGGTCACGGGTGAGCCGGTGCCGCTCGTCCTCGACCGCGCGGCAGACCTGGTCGGTCAGTACGGCCCGCAGCGAGTGCGCCCGCACGGTCAGGCTGACCACCGCGTACTCGGCGAACCCCACCACCGGCGCCGCGAGCAGCCACGGCTGGTCGACCACGCTCAGCATCACCGGCCCGCACCCCAGCGCCACGACCACCAGCGTCCAGGACCGTTTCCGCTCGGCCACCACCAGCAACGTCCCGGTCAGCAGTACGGTGACCGGCGCCCACCCCGTCCAGTAGAGAAGCGGAGCCACCGTCAGCGCCACCTGCCCGGCCAGCGGCAGCCAGGGCGTCCTGCGCAGGCGCAACGTCGCCAGCACCGCCCAGGCGTGCAGCCCGATCACGGCCACCAGGCAGCCCAGCCACACCGCCAGCATGTCGGAGCCCGACGGCAGCACCCTGAGCACGCCGACGACGACCATCCCCACGATCCCCGGCGCCAGCGCGAAGCCGCACAGCACCAGCGGCGACAAGGCGGCGATCCCTAACGAGCGCAGCCGGGAGGGAGGCTCCATGGGTACCCTTCGCAAGCAGGCGAGTCGTGACCGTAGCTGCCGCGATTATTTCTTCCTCGAATCACCGGCTTCTAACGGAACATCCTTCCGCCCCGGGACATGGAAAGCGGGCCCCCGCCGGGGAGGCCCGCTGCGGATCTTCGCTTCTCAGAGCATGGCCTTCATGGAGTCGCCCGCCGTCAGCACGTACGGCTGCTCCGTCATCACCGCCGCCCAGTTGTCGGCGATCGCCTCCGGCGAGAGGTCGTCGGACTTCCAGCCGGGCCCCTCGGCCACGAACACGCGCGCCACCCGGCCGCCGCCCACGCTGAACACCTCGCCCGACGCCTCACACGAGTCGTGCGCCAGGTAGGCGACCAGCGCGCTCACCCGCTCCGGCGTGAACTTCGCCTCGAACTCGGCCGGCAGCAGCGCCTCGGTCATCCGGGTCCAGGCGATCGGGGCGATGGCGTTGGCCTTGATGCCGTTGCGCGCGCCCTCGATCCCGAGCGTCTTGGTCAGGCCGACCAGGCCCATCTTCGCGGTGGAGTAGTTGGCCTGCCCGAAGTTGCCGAACAGCCCGGCGGGCGAGGAGGTGTTGACGATCCGGCCGTATCCGGCCTCCTTCATATGGGGGTACGCCGCCTGGCTGACCAGGTAGGAGCCGCGTACGTGCACGGCCAGCACGCCGTCGAACTCCTCCACCGTCATCTTCCCGAACGACTTGTCGCGCAGGATGCCCGCGTTGTTGATGACGACGTCCACGCCGCCGAACGCCTCGACCGCCGTGCGCACGATCGCCTGGGCGCCCTCCGGCGTGGCCACGTTGTCGGTGCTGGCGACGGCCTGCCCGCCGTTCTTCTGGATGAGCTCGACCACGTCCGCGGCGGGCCCGGTCGAGGCCCCGGTGCCGTCCAGTGCCCCGCCGAGGTCGTTGACCACCACCTTCGCGCCCCGCTCCGCCAGCAGCAGCGCGTGTGACCTGCCCAGACCGTGTCCGGCCCCCGTGATGATCGCGACCCTGTCATCGAACCGAAGCATCGAACCTCCACCTCGTCGACCTCGGTTAAAGAGAACAACATTCTAGTACCCGCCCCCTCCTTCCGGAGAAGAGGTGTTGGTGATCACGAAGGGCTGATCGTCGCGGATAGTGATCAGACAGGTCTTTTTCTGCTAGAGTTCTGGGCTCTGCGCCCACCCTCCAATCCGGCTTGGAGGCTCTCCATGCCCGCAATCCGCGTGGTCCAATGGGCCACCGGCGCTGTTGGTCGCTACGCGCTGCGCAGCGTGCTCAGCAGACCAGAGTTAGAGCTGGCGGGTGTGCTCGTCTACGACCCCGACAAGACCGGCAAGGATGCCGGAGACCTCGTGGCGCTCCCCCGCACCGGCGTCACCTGCACCGACGACATCGAACGCATCCTGGCCACCGACGCCGACTGCGTCCTGCACATGCCGCTGCCCGCCTCGTACTTCGGCGCCGACCAGGCCGCCGACCTGGAGACGATCTGCGCCCTGCTGGCCTCCGGCAAGAACGTCATCACCACGACCGGCTTCGTCTACCCCAAGTCCTACGGCCCCGGCGTCGTCCAGCGCATCGAGAGCGCCTGCGCCGAAGGCGGCACCTCGCTCCACGGCACCGGCGTGAACCCGGGCTTCATGAGCGACTTCCTGCCCCTGGCGCTGAGCGGCCTCTCCTCCAGGGTCGACCACATCTACGTGCGCGAGTCGTCCGACTTCCGCGGTCACCCGTCCCGGCAGATCGTCGTCGACCTGGTCGGGTTCACGCGATCGGCCAAGGACTACATCGCGGCGGTCCGGCCGTACCGGGCCTTCCAGCGTTCGCTGTTCGCCGAGAGCGCCCAGCTCGTGGCCGACGCGCTCGGGGTCCAGCTGGACGAGGTGGAGGAGAGCGACGAGTTCGAGCTGGCGACGGAGGAGTTCGAGATCGCCGCCGGGCTGGTGCGCGAGGGCACCGTCTGCGCCTCGCGCTGGGTCTTCAGCGGTCTGGTACGCGGGCGGCCCTTCATGACCATCGAAGTGGTCTACAAGGCCGACGCCGCCAAGGTACGCCGCTGGCCCGATCCCGGGTTCTCGATCCACATCGAGGGGGTGCCGCAGATGACGGTGTCGGTGGAGGAGGTCTCCCACGGCCTGGCCGCTGCCGCCTCCCACGCCGTCAACTCCATCCCCGCCGTGGTGTCCGCCGAGCCCGGCATCCGCACCCTCCTCGACCTCCCCCTCCCCACCGCCCGCGGCCTCGCCCGCCTCGCCTGACCTTCCCTCCCCCACCCGTCTCCCCACCCCACCCCCCGGACCTCTGACCCACCCGGACCTCCGGCCCCACCTGGTCCCCTGAGCCGCTCACCCCCCGATGCTCTGGCCCACCCGAGGCCCCGGGCCGTTCGGGATCTGGCCGCGCGGGTCCCGAGGTTGCCTGGTCCGTGCGACCCATCCCCTGGGCGGCCATCCCCCGGGCGGCGCAGACCTGGGTGCCTCCCAGACCCAGCTCTGCGCCGCCCTCTCGCCCGGGTCCATGCCCCGGCTCGGGGTTCCTCAGGCCCGGCGCTGTCCGGGTCCCGGGGCGGCCGGGTCCGAAAGGCCGTCCGAGCCCGGACAGCCCCGGGTCTGAGGTGGTGAAGTGCTGAGGGGGCCGGGCCGCCAGCCTTCGTCCGGCCCCCTCAGCCCGCCCGGCCCTCGGGCGGAGTCCCTCAGTGCGGGAGGAAACGGCCGTAGCGGCCGCGGTGGTACAGGAGGGGCCGGTTGCCCCCGGCCGCACACTCCACCACCAACCCCACCACCAGCGTGTGGTCGCCGATGTCCACGGTCGTGTGCGGCACGCAGATCAGGTGGGCGGCCACGTCGTCCAGCAGCGGCGTCTCGAAGGGCCCGGGGTGCCAGCGGGTCGGCCCGGCGAAGCGGTCGATGCCGCGGCGGGCGAAGCGGGTGGCCAGGTCGTGCTGGTTGCCGGCCAGGACGTTGACGGCGAAGTGGTCGGCCAGCCGTAGCCACGGCCAGGTGGTGGAGGAACGGTCGACGTAGAAGGAGACCAGCGGCGGTTCGAGGCTGACGGAGGAGAACGACGTCGCGGTCAGGCCGACAGGGACGCCCTCCGGGCGGGCGGTGACGATCACGACACCCGCCGCGTGCTGGGCCAGCGCGGTACGGAACCCGTCGGCGTCCACGCCATAGCCGTGCTCGTACGCGTGGGCCGTCATCTGAGCGCCTCTTCCCTCGTCACGATCTGCGGGCCCACCCGGCCGGCCCAGCGCGCGATGACGTCCTCGCCGGGCAGTTCGGACTCCAGGAGGGCGAGCCCGGGGGTGGGCACGTGCGCGCCCAGTTCGACCAGGAGCGGCCGGAAGTGGGTCTCGACCGCCAGCGCGTGCCGCGGGTCGCCCATGACGAGGACGGGCAGCGCGGTCTTGCCGGCCAGCGCGTCCGGCGGGAACCGGTCGACGAACGCCTTGAGCAGTCCGGTGTAGGTGGCCTTGTAGGTCGGGCTGGCGAAGACGACGACGGAGGCGGAGGCCACGAGTTCGAGCGCGACCTCCAGCGCCGCGTGCGGGCCCGGGTCCAGGATCACGGGCGCCAGCGCCGAAAGGTCCACCACCTCAGCCTGGTGCCCGCCCCCACCGCCAAACCCCGAAGCACCGCCGAACTCCGAAGCACCGCCGGGGAAACCCGGAGTCTCGTCGCCGAATCCGGTGTGCCCGCGCAACCGGTCCGCGATCGCGGTGGCGGCCGCCACCGCCGCGCCGTACGTCCTGGAACCGGCCCTTGGGTTGCCGACGACCGTCACGATGCTCATGAGACCTCCGCCAGGGACAGGCCGTAGCGCTCGCGCAGCGTGCGCCCGTCGTATTCGGTACGGAACAACCCGCGCACCTGCAACTCGGGCACGACCAGGTCGACGAAGTCGGCCAGCCCGGCGGGCAGGTAAGGGGGCATGATGTTGAAGCCGTCGGCGGCGCCGTTCTGGTACCACTCCTGGAGCTGGTCGGCGATCTGCTCGGGGGTGCCGACGACGACCCGGTGACCGCGTCCTCCGGCCAGGCGGCTGATGATGCCGCGCAGTGTGAGCCCCTCCCGGTCGGCGAGGTCGCGCACGAGCTTGATGCGGCTCTGCTGGCCGTCGGGGTTGGGCGGCAGTTCCGGCAGCGGTCCGTCGAGGGGGTGGCCGGTCAGGTCGGCGCCGAAGATGTTGGAGAGCTGGCGCAGGCCGTAGGCGGGAGTGATGAGGTCTTCGAGCTCCTTCTCCCGCTGCAGCGCCTCGCGCTCGGTCGAGCCGATGACGGGCGCGATGCCGGGAAGGATCTTCAGCTGGTACGGCGTGCGCCCGTAGGCGGGCAGCCGCCCCTTCAGGTCCGCGTAGAACTCCTGGGCGTCCTCCAAGGTCTGCTGGGCGGTGAAGACGGCTTCGGCGAACCTGGCGGCGAACTCCTTGCCGTCCTCCGACGAGCCCGCCTGCACCAGCAGCGGCCGTCCCTGGGGCGAGGGCTGGACGTTCAGCGGCCCTTGGACGGTGAAGTGCGTTCCGGCATGATTAATCGGCCCAATGCTTGATTTATCGGCGTAAATCCCGTTGACCCGGTCATTGATCACGGCGCCCTCGGCCCAGCTGCTCCACAGGGCGTCGGCCACCTCCAGGAACTCCTCCGCCCGGTGGTACCGCACGCTGTGCGCGGGCCGCTCGACGCCGAAGTTCCTGGCCTCGGCCTCCCCCGCGGAGGTCACGATGTTCCAACCGGCCCGGCCGCCGCTGATGTGGTCGAGCGAGGCGAACTTGCGCGCCACGTGGAACGGCTCGTTGTACGTCGTGGACACGGTCGCGATCAACCCGATGTGCTCGGTCACCGTGGCCAGCGCGGACAGCAGGGTCAGCGGCTCCAGCCCGCCGAGCGCGTTGTGCCGCACGTCGCCCCACAACGCCAGCCCGTCGGCCAGGAACAGCGAGTCGAGCTTGCCGCGTTCGGCGATCCTGGCCAGTTCCTCGTAGTGGCGGATGTCGGTGATGCGGCCGGGGTCGGTCAGCGGGTGCCGCCAGGCGGCCTCGTGATGGCCGACGCCCATGAGAAAGGCGTTCAGATGCATGCTCAAGGGGTCCTCCACGTGGTGCTCGCGCCGGCGTTCGCCGCTTCCGCCGCCCCGAGCGCGGCGGAAGCGGGGACGCCGGGCGCGATGGGGCCGTCGTCGTCGTCGAGAGCAGAGGTGGCGAGGCCGGGGGCGACCGGCGACGGCCTAGGCAAGGGAGCCCGCCCCCTCGCGGAGGGGCTCCGTGTCGTGAAGGGACAGGACGCGGCCCGGCGAGGAGGTCAGGATGGCGACCCGCCGGCCCAGGTAGGCGGCCTCGTCCAGCGACCGGGTGGCGAAGACGATGGTCTTGCCGGTCTTCTCCCAGACCGACAGCAGATCCTCGCGCAGCGAGGAACGAGTCCGGGTGTCGAGCGCCGCGAACGGCTCGTCCATGAGCAGCACGCCGGGGTCGTAGGCGAGGCTTCTGGCGATGGCCACGCGCCGGCGGGTGCCGGCGGTCAGTTCGTGCGGGTAGCGGTCGTCGAGGGCGCCGAGCCCGACCAGGCCGAGGTAGTGACGCGCCAGACCGGCCCGCTCGCCGCGCGGCACGGCCGTGGCCTCCAGCCCGAACTCCACGTTGCCCAGCGCGGTGCGCCAGGGGAACAGCGCGTGCTGCTGGAGCACGACGCCGCGGTCGAACCCGCTTCCGGTCACCGGCGCGCCGTCGAGGAGGATCTCGCCGGCGCTCGGCTTGAGCAGGCCGCTGATCAGGTCGAGGAGGGTCGACTTGCCGCATCCGCCGGGGCCGGCGATGGTCAGGAACTCGCCCTGCCGTACGTCAAAGGTGATGTCCGACAGGACGGTGAGAGAGCCGAAGTGCTTGGTCACATGGTTGATCTGGATCTTCATCGAGCGCCCTCCCGAGGCGATCGAGGGTCAGGGAGCGAAAGATCGTGATCACTGACACTGGGCGCTGACGACGCGGCAGAAGTCGACATGCGCGCGCCGGGTCAAATCCGGGCTCATGTCCACGACGCTACGCGGGAGATTCCGCGTAGTCAACATTCCCTACTTGATATACATGAAATATCAGGCGGGCACCCAGAGATCCACGTCACCCGCGATACGGCGCAGCCGCCCGCGCGCCTCCAGCCACACCAGGTGCGCCAGCGTCTCGTTGTTGGCCGAGCGGCGCATGAACGGCGGGATCGTCTCCCACGGGCGCGACCACGTGAGCCGCGTGGCGATGTCCCAGCAGGAGATCCCCGAGGCCACGTCGGCGGCCACGGCCTCGATCTCGGCCAGCCGCTCCTCGTGGTGGAGCATGACGTGGTCCACGCGCTCGGCCAGTTCGAGGAAGCGGTACTCGTGGGCGGGCAGCACCTCGTCCACGTCCCACTTGCGCACGGCGGCCAGCGAGTCGAGGTAGTCGGCCAGCGGGTTCGGCCCCGACTGCGGGTGCACGGCGACGATCGGGGTGATCTTGGCCAGCACGTGGTCGCCGGAGAACAGGATCCGGCGTTCGGGCGAGACGAAGCACAGGTGACCGGGCGAGTGTCCGGGCGTCCAGATCGCCCGCAGGTCCCAGCCGGGCAGGCCGAGTGCCTCGCCGTCCTCCACCAGGCGGTCGGGCTTGGCCATGGAGACCATGTGCCTGATCATCATCGAGGCTCCGGCCAGCTCGTCGAGGGTCAGCCGGGGCACGCCGGAGCGTACGAGGAGGCGGCGTTCCTTCTCCACCAGCGCGTCGATGGCGCCGTCGTCGTAGCGGTCGTGCAGGAGGTTCGCGTCGGCCGGGTGCAGGGCGATCCAGGCGCCGCTGCTCTCGCGCACGCGGCCGGCCAGGCCGTAGTGGTCGGGGTGGATGTGGGTGACCAGCACGCCCTTGACGTCGGTGATCGAGTAGCCCGCCACCGACAGCCCGTCGCAGAGCGCCTGGTAGGCCTCGTCGGTGTTCCAGCCCGCGTCGACGATCACCACCCCGCCGGGCAGCTCCAACGCGTAGACCAGCACGTACCGCAAGGGATTGATCGGGATCGGCACCGGGATCGACCACAATCCCGGCCGGACCCGCTCGACCTCCGGCATCGCCACTCTGCTCTGCCAGGCGGCACGCTGTTCCTCGCTGGCGGGTGTCACCACAAACTTAGCCATTCACCCATTGTTACAGAATCATATTCTAATGGCGGCATCATGCGCTCCGCATCTGCCCTTTGTGCGCACCCGGCCCGACCGTTGAAGCATGCCAACCGCGCCTAGAATCACGCCCGTGCACGTACGCCTGCGCCGCGCGCGACTCGCCACCCTGGCGACGCTCAGCATGGCGGTGATGTCCAGCCTGATACTGCCGGGCATCGGGGTGTTCAGAGAGCCCGATCCGGTCCGCGCGGTGCTCGGCGCCACGGGCACACTGCTCTTCGCCGCCGCGCAGGCCGCCCTGCTGTACGCGACCGTCACGCCCGACATCTCCAGGAACATCCAGCACCGGCTCGCCCAGGCCTTCGGCGTGACCGCTCTGGCCTCCGTCCCGCTGGTCGGGCCGCTCGCCGCCGCGCAGGAAGCGGGCCGGTGGGAGTCGTGGGCCTGGATCGGCGCCTCGATCCTGGCGACCGCGCCGGTGCTCGGCCGCCGGCCGGTCGTCGTCACCACCGTCGCCGCGACGCTCGCCGCCGCCGCGCTGCTGGCCTGGTGGCACGGCGACATCGGCTACTTCACGATCACGGTCGCGGTCGGGCTCTGCCTCGTGGCCGTCAGCGGCCTGCACCTGTGGCTCTGGACGCTGCTCGTCGAGGCCGACGACGGCAGGAAGGCCCAGGTCAAGCTGGCCGCCGCCGAGGAACGCCTGCGCTTCGCCCGCGACGTGCACGACCTTCTGGGGCACGACCTGTCGGTCATCGCGCTCAAGGCGGAGCTGGCCGAGCGCGATCCGGGCCGCGCCGCCGAGGAGGCCGCCGACCTGCGCAGGCTGGCCGCCGCGGCGCTGAGTGACCTGCGGCGGGCCGTACACGGGTATCGGGAGGTCGATCTGCGCGCGCAGATCACCGCGATCGAGCAGGTGCTCCGCTCCTCGGGCGTGCGCTGCACCGCGACCCTGCCCGCACAGGACCTCCCGCAGGACGTCGCGGCCCGCCTCGCGCCCGTCGTGCGCGAGGCCGGCACGAACGTGCTGCGCCACAGCAAGGCCACCTGGTGCACCATCGAGGTCGGCCCCGACGGCGTCACCGTGGCCAACGACGGCGCCGCCGAGCGCCCGGCCGACCCCCATTCGTCCGGTCTGCGGGGCCTGGCCGACCGGCTGGCCGAGTCCGGCGGCACACTCCGCACCCGCCTCGAAGGCGGCGTGTTCACCCTGGAGGCGACCCTCAGGTGATCAAGGTCCTGCTCGCCGACGACGAGGAGCTCATCCGCACGGCGCTGGCCGCGCTGCTGGGGCTGGAGCCCGACCTGGAGGTGGTCGCGCAGGCCGCCGACGGCCGCGCCGCCGTCCAGGCCGCGCTGTCCCACCGCCCCGACGTGGCCGTGGTCGACCTGGAGATGCCCGCCCTCGGCGGGCTGGAGGTCAGTGCCGAGCTGGCCGCCGTGCTGCCGTCCTGCCGCGTGATCATCCTCACCGGGTACGGCAGGCCGCCCCTCCTCAAGCGCGCCCTCGACGCCGGAGCCAGCGGCTTCCTGCCCAAGGGCGCACCCGGCGGCGCGCTGGCCGACGTCATCAGGCGCGTCCACGGCGGCGCCCGCTACGTGGACCCCGAGCTGGCGGCCGACGCCCTGACCGCCCCGGAGTGCCCGCTCACCCCGCGCGAACTGGACGTGCTGCGCCTGGCCGAACTGGACACGCCGGTCGCGGTGATCGCCCGCCGTACGCACCTGTCCAACGGCACCGTCCGCAACTACCTGGCCGCCGCCGTCACCAAGCTCGGCACCGCCACCCGCGCCGAGGCCTACCAGCTGGCCAAGCGGCACGGGTGGCTGTAACCGGCTCACGCCGCCGCCTGCTCCTTGATCGGCAGGCGGAAGAACAGCAGGCTCGACAGCAGCACCACCGCCGCCACCAGCCACCAGGCCGCCGACGTCCCCAGGCCCATGGCCAGCGGCGCCAGCGTCAGGTTGGCCAGCGCGGCCCCGCCGGACCCGGCCAGCGACGCCGCCGAGGCCATCGTGGCCCGCTCCGTGGCGGTGACCCGGTGATGGCCGAGCTCCGCCCGCAGAACGCCATAGGCGCCCAGCCCGACGAAGAGCACCGCGTACGGCAGCCCCGCCAGCACCACGGAGCCCACCCCGGACGCGCCGCCGAGCAGGACCGACAGGGCCAGGCCCGCCAGCGAGAGCCCCGACAGCACCAGCCCGGCGACCGCCCCGCGCACCGAACCCCTGATACCGGGGGCTTCCCGCCCGGCCAGTCTTCTCGCGAGCGCCGGAGCCAGGCCGCTGCCGAGCGCGCCGCCCGCGAACCCCACCGCCGCCACGACCGCGTAGGCGGTGGCCCCGAGCTCGGCCGAGCCGGTGAGCGCGGCCAGATGACCGGGCACCAGCAGTTCGACGCAGGTCAGTGCCATCCCCACCACCGCCGACAGCAGTACGAGCCGCCGCAGTACCCCGTCGCGGACCGCCACGCGCACCCCCGAGGCCACGGTGCGCGGCACGCCGCGCAACACCTCGCCCATCGGCACCCGGGGATGGGGCGGCTCCGGCAGCGCCACCAGCACGACACCCAGCCACACCAGCGCGGCCACGGCCCCAGCCAGCGGCGGGACGGCCAGCGCGGGCAGGCCCAGCGGCAGGTCCAGGAGCGGCACGAAGCCGCCGGCCAGCACGCCGACGCCCAGGGCGACGTCCTCCAGCACGTGACCGCGCGCCAGCCCCGGACGCAGATCCGCCTCGGGCCCCTCGATCGCGTGCAGGGTGTCGACGTACCAGGCCTCAGCCGGCCCGCTGGACAACGCCCTGGACACCCCGAGGACCCCGCAGGCCAGCACGAACGCCCAGAACGAGTCGGCCAGCACCAGCAAACCCAGCGACAGGGCGGTGCAGGCCGCGGCGACCGCGAGCACCGCCCGCCGCCCCACCACGTCGGCGAGCCCGCCGGTCGGCAGCTCAAGCACGGCGATGACCAGCGAGTACACGGTCATGACCACGCCCACCTGCACGATCGTCAGCCCCCGGTCGAGCATGAGCAGGACCAGCGGGGCGATCATCAGCCCGGCGGGCAGCCAGGTCAGGAAGCTGACCAGCGCGTACCGGCGGGCGGCGGAGGTCGCGTTCACACGGCCTCCCTCACGCGCTCCGGCAGCCGGACGAACAGCAGGCTCGACAGCAGCAGCACGAAGGCCACCAGGCCCCAGGCCGGGGCCACTCCCGCGCCGGCGGCGAGCAGGCCGAGCGCCATGTTGGACAGCGCGCCGCCGGCCTGCAGCGACAGGGAGCCGATCGAGGTGACGGTGGTGCGTTCGGCAGCGGTGACCGCGTTGTGCGTCATGGTCTGGGCCAGCAGGCCGGTGGCGCTGATCCCGGTGAACATCAGCACGTAGGCGATGCCGGCGCTCACCAGGCCCGGTGGCCCGTCCAGGCCGGCGGTGGCGGCCAGCGCGCCGAGTGACAGCGCCGCGAGCACGACGCCGGCGCTCGCGCCCCTGGCGTTGCCGCCGGCGAGCCTGGCCAGCGCCGGTCCGAGCGACGAGCCCGCCGCGCTGCCCGCGAAGCCGACGGCGGCCACGAGGGCATAGGCGGTGGTGCCGCGCTCCGCCGTACCGGCGAGGTCGGCCAGGCGTCCCGGGGTCAGCAGCTCGACGGCGGTGAGGGCGACGCCGTTGGCGACCGCGTAGAGCATGAGGCGGCGCAGCTGCGGGCCGCCGGTGGCCAGCCGCAGCCCGGCGGCCACGGTGAGCGGCACCTCGCGCAGCACGCCGCCGATCGAGCGGCGCGCGTGCGGCGGTTCCGGCAGGGCGAGCAGGACCACAACGAGGAGTACGGCGGCGGCCAGCGCGCTGGCCAGCGCCGGCGCGGCGAGCGGAACGATGGGCGCGCCCGGCGGCACGGCCAGCGGCAGGACACCGCCGGTCAGCATGCCCGCGCACAGGGCGACGGAGCCCATCGCGCTGCCCCTGGCCAGTCCCGGGCGCAGGTCGGCGGCGGGGCCCTGGGCGGCGTGGAGGGTGTCGACGTACCAGGCCTCAGCGGGGCCGCTGGAGAGCGCTCTGGCCACGCCCTTGAGCACGGCGGCGGCCAGGAACACTCCCAGGGTGGTGGCGAAGGCCAGCGTCACCATCGCGAGCACGCTGACGGCGGCCGAGGCGGCCAGGACCGTGCGCCGGCCGATCACGTCCGACAGGCCGCCGGTCGGCAGCTCCAGCGCGATCGTCACGACCGAGAAGACGGTCACGGTCAGGCCGACCTGCGGCAGGCTGAGCCCGCGCTCGGTCATCAGCAGCACCATCGGGGCCATCATCAGTCCGGGCGGCAGCCAGGTGAGGAAGCTGACGAGGGCGTAGCGGCGGCGCGCGCTCAAGGGAGTCACGCGTCCAGTTCCCTTCTGGGGTATCCGGCGAGGAACACGTGCGCCTGCACGGTCTCGGGGTCGTCGGCGTAGCGCTCTTCCAGCTCGGTGATCAGGGCGTCGGCGCGCTCGAAGAACTCGCGCAGGCCGGCGGGCGGCAGCTTGGCCAGGATGTCGGTCATGCCGCCGGCCTCGACCCACGCGGTGGACCAGTCGTTCTCGTCGAAGCGCTCGATGGCGTGGACGAGCGCCTCCACCTGGCGCATCTTCATGATCCTCAGGGCCTCGCGGCCCTGGGGCGTGGCGCCCATCTGGACGTTGTCCCAGCTCGTGTAGTGGTGGCGGGCGCGCCAGCGGCGTTCTCTGCCGTCCGCCGAGGGGTCCTCCTCGATGAAGCCGTACTTGGCCAGCTCGCGCAGGTGGTAGCTGGTCGAGCCCGAGCTCTCGCCGACCCGCCTGGCCAGCTGGCTGGCGGTCGCGGGGCCGTCCGCGCGCAGCATGCCGAGCATCCGCACGCGCAGCGGGTGCGCGACCGCCTTGAGCACTTCGGGATCGGTGATCCGGTATCCCTCTTCCATACCTTGACGGTAAGCCGCAAAGACAATTTTGCAAAGTGATTTTTGCGAATTGGCCGCCTAAGCTGCCAGGCATGATTGAGCACATCCGGGTGGACGAGGCGATCTTCGAGCTCCGTCCCGACTTCGCGGTCCTGGTCATGACGGCCCACGGGATGAAGAACGGGCCCACGGACGAGCGGGCGCGCGGCTGGCTGGCCGAGGCTTCCGCGCGGGCCGTTCAGACCGAGAAGATCGACGCCTGGAAGGACGCCTACCGCGCGTTCGGCGCCAAGCCCCAGCGCACGCGCCCGAGCGTCGACGCGCTGACCCGCAGGCTGCCGCTGCCGGAGATCAACCGGATCGTCGACGCCTACAACTCCGTGAGCGTCACCCACGCGCTGCCGATCGGCGGCGAGGACCTCGACCGGTACGCGGGACCCGCCCGGCTGATCAGGGCCGGCGGCGACGAGGCGTCGGAGGAGGCGCTGGGCACGCCCGAGCCCGGCGAGGTGATCTGGCGCGACGACCTCGGCGTCACCTGCCGGCGGTGGAACTGGCGCCAGGTGGCGCGCACCCGGCTGACCGAGGAGACGGTCAACGGCCTGTTCCTGCTGGAGCGCCTGGAGCCGATGACGCTGGAGGAGCTCAAGGTCGCCGGCGAGGAACTGGCGGAACTCCTGACCGAGCTCTCCCCCGGCGTGCGGATCACCAGCAGAGTCATCTCCGCCGGGAACTAAACCTCCTGTCAGCCTGTTGATACCAAACAGTAATATTGGCTGCACCACCTGGATTGACTAGGGGGGCGTGACCTCTTTGGACTCTCCTGAGAGGATCAGGCGGGGCGCGGTGGTCTCTCCGGCGCGCTCTGCCGGTCTGTGCGAGTAGCCTTGGACCGGTTCTCTAACATCAACGCCGATCTGCGGAAGAGGGCGATTTCCGCCGTGTCGTCTGAGTCGTCGCGGTCAAACCCGCTGGCAAGCTTTGGGCAAAACGAGTGGCTTGTCGACGAGCTGTACCAGAAGTACCTCCAGGATCCCGAGTCTGTGGACAAGGCCTGGTGGAACTTCTTCGCTGACTACAACCCTGACTACGGACCGGGCCGAACCCCGGCCAGGGAGGCGGCGAACGGCACTACAACCGCGCCCGCCCCCGCACCAGCTCCCGCCAAGGCGCCGGCCACCCCGGCGCCCGCGGCCGAGAAGCCGAAGCAGCCTGCCACGGCGGTGCCCAAGGGCGCCGAAGAGGTCAAGTTGCGCGGCGCCGCGGCCCGTACGGCGGCCAACATGGACCTGTCGCTGTCGGTACCGACGGCGACGAGCGTCCGGGCCATCCCGGCCAAGTTGCTCATCGACAACCGCATCGTGATCAACAATCACCTCAAGCGGGGACGCGGCGGCAAGGTCTCCTTCACGCACCTGATCGGATTCGCGATCGTCAAGGCGCTGAAGGCCATGCCGGAGATGAACTTCTCCTACACCGAGGTCGAAGGCAAGCCGACGCTGGTCAAGCCGGAGCACGTGAACTTCGGTCTGGCCATCGACGTCCAGAAGAGCAACGGTGAGCGCCAGCTCCTCGTGCCGTCCATCAAGGCGGCCGACGACATGGACTTCCGCCAGTTCTGGATGGCCTACGAGGACATCGTCCGCAAAGCACGCGGCAACAAGCTGGGCGTCGACGACTTCGCCGGCACCTCGATCTCGCTGACCAACCCCGGCACGATCGGCACCGTCCATTCCGTGCCGCGCCTGATGCCCGGCCAGGGCACGATCATCGGCGTGGGCGCCATGGAGTACCCGGCCGAGTACCAGGGCGCCGCCCCCGACACCCTGTCGAGGCTGGCGGTCTCCAAGGTCATGACGCTGACCAGCACCTACGACCACCGGATCATCCAGGGCGCCCAGTCGGGCGACTTCCTGCGCCAGATCCACCGGTTGCTGCTGGGCGAGAACGGCTTCTACGACGAAATCTTCGAGGCGCTGCGGATCCCCTACGAGCCGGTCCGCTGGGTCCAGGACATCTCCGCCTCCCACGACGACGACGTCTCCAAGTCGGCGCGGGTGATCGAGCTGATCCACGCCTACCGGGTACGCGGCCACCTCATGGCCGAGACCGACCCGCTGGAGTACAAGCAGCGCAAGCACCCCGACCTCGACATCCAGTCGCACGGCCTGACGCTGTGGGACCTGGAGCGCGAGTTCGCGACCGGCGGTTTCGGCGGCCGCCCGCTGATGAAGCTGCGCGAGATCCTGGGCGTGCTGCGCGACTCGTACTGCCGCACGGTCGGCATCGAGTACATGCACATCCAGAGCCCGGAGGAACGGTCCTGGATCCAGGCGCGGGTCGAGATGGCGCACGCCTCGCCCGACCGCGAGGAGCAGCTCAACATCCTCGGCCGGCTCAACACCGCCGAGGCGTTCGAGACGTTTCTGCAGACGAAGTTCGTCGGCCAGAAGCGCTTCTCGCTGGAGGGCGGCGAGTCCCTGATCCCGCTGCTCGACTCGGTGATCAGCGACGCCGCCGACGAGGACCTCGACGAGGTCGTCATCGGCATGGCCCACCGCGGCCGGCTCAACGTGCTCGCCAACATCGTCGGCAAGTCCTACGGGCAGATCTTCACCGAGTTCGAGGGCAACATCGACCCGCGGACCGCCCACGGCTCCGGCGACGTGAAGTACCACCTGGGCGCCTCCGGCACCTTCACCGCACCCGGCGGCAAGACCATCACCGCCTCGGTCGTGGCCAACCCCTCCCACCTGGAGGCGGTCGACCCGGTGCTCGAAGGCGTCGTCCGCGCCAAGCAGGACCTCCTGGAGCGTGGCGAGGAGGGCTTCACGGTCCTGCCCGTGCTCATCCACGGCGACGCGGCCTTCGCCGGCCAGGGCGTCGTGGCCGAGACGCTCAACCTGTCGCAGCTGCGCGGCTACCGCACCGGCGGCTCGATCCACATCGTGGTCAACAACCAGGTCGGCTTCACGACCTCGCCCGCTTCCTCCCGAAGCAGCGTGTACGCCACCGACGTGGCCAGGATGATCCAGGCCCCGATCTTCCACGTCAACGGCGACGACCCGGAGGCCGTGGTCCGCGTGGGCCAGCTGGCCTACGAGTACCGTCAGGCGTTCCGCAAGGACGTGGTCATCGACCTGATCTGCTACCGCCGCCGCGGCCACAACGAGGGCGACAACCCCGCCTTCACCCAGCCGCTGATGTACGACCTCATCGACGCCAAGCGCTCCACGCGCAAGCTCTACACCGAGGCCCTGATCGGCCGCGGCGACATCACGGTCGAAGAGGCCGAGTCGGCGCTGCGCGACTACCAGGCCAAGCTGGAGCAGGCGTTCACCGAGGTCCGCGAGGCGGCCAAGCAGCCGCACCAGGACTCCGGCGAGCTGCGCGTGCCGCCCACCGAGGTGATCAAGTGGTCGCACACGGACACGCCCACGGCGATCACCGACGAGACGCTCAAGCGCATCGTCGACACCCAGCTCAACCTGCCCGAGGGCTTCACCGTGCACCCGCGCCTGTCGCCGGTGCTGCAGCGGCGCGGCCAGATGGTCGAGCAGGACGCGATCGACTGGTCGATGGGTGAGGCGCTGGCGATCGGCTCCCTGCTCATCGACGGGCACCCGGTCCGCTTCGTCGGCCAGGACACCCGCCGCGGCACCTTCACCCAGCGCCACGCGGTGCTGGTCGACAGGATGACCGGCGAGGACCACACCCCGCTGAAGACCTTCAACCACGGCACCACGAAGTTCTACGTCTACGACTCGCTGCTCAGCGAGTTCGCGGCACTGGGCTTCGAGTACGGCTACAGCGTGGTCCGCCCCGACGCCCTCGTGGCGTGGGAGGCCCAGTTCGGCGACTTCGTCAACGGCGCACAGACGATCATCGACGAGTTCATCTCGTCCGGTGAGCAGAAGTGGGGCCAGAAGTCGGGCGTCGTCCTGCTGCTGCCGCATGGCTACGAGGGTCAGGGCCCCGACCACTCCAGCGCCCGGATCGAGCGCTTCCTACAGGTCTGTGCCCTGGACAACATGACGGTCGTGCAGCCCACCACCCCGGCCAACTACTTCCACCTCCTCAGGTGGCAGGTGGAGTCCGGGCGGCACAAGCCGATGGTGGTCTTCACGCCCAAGTCGCTGCTGCGGCACAAGAAGGCGACCTCGAAGGCGGCCGACTTCACCTCGGGCACCTTCCAGCCGGTCATCGGCGACACCACCGCCGACCCGTCGAAGGTCACCAAGGTCGTGCTGACCTCCGGCAAGCTCTACTACGACCTGGCCGCCGGTCGTGAGGCGGCGGGCCGCGAGGATGTCGCGATCGTCCGTCTGGAGCGCCTCTACCCGTTCCCGGCCGAGGAGCTCACCGCCGAACTCTCCCGGTACGGCGCGCAGGCCGAGCTGCTCTGGGCCCAGGACGAGCCGGTCAACATGGGGCCGTGGCCGTACCTCACGCTGAAGCTGGCGGAGGACCCGCAGTTGCTCGGCGGCCGTGCCCTCCGCCGGGTCTCGCGCACCCCCAACAGCTCCCCCGCGACCGGCTCACACGCCGCTCACGACAAGGAGCTCGAGGAGATCGTGCACGAGCTCTTCGGCTAGTCGTTTCCATCTGGAAGCCCCCGCTCCGGCGGGGGCTTTCTGTTAGAACGGAGCACCATGTACTTCACCGATCGGGGGATCGAGGAGCTCGTCGAGCGCCGCGGCGAGGAGGAGGTCAGCATCCTCTGGCTCGGGGAGCGGCTGAAGGAGTTCGTCGATCTCAACCCGGAGTTCGAGACGCCCGTCGAGCGGCTGGCCACGTGGCTGGCCCGGCTGGATGACGACGACGAGTAGACGCGACCGCACGGGCAAACGCGATACATCTTGAGTTTTGGTTTGACGCGACATATCGTGTATGGAGGAACCTAACGCGGAGGGGTCATGGCTCAGTGGACTATCGACGGGCCCGAACAGCTCACGTTCGGCCCGGTGACGGCGCTGGACGTGCGCATCGTCGCGGGCAAGCTCAACGTGCTGGCCAGCGACGGACCGCCGGGGCTCGAGGTGTCCGAGGTCGAGTCGGCCTCACCGCTGATCGTCACCTATGACGAGGAGGCCGGGGAGCTCAGCGTCACCTACAAGGACCTCACCTGGGACGGCCTGCTCGGCTGGCTGCGGCGCGACAAGCGGCGCTCGGTGCTGACGCTCACCGTGCCGAAGACCTGCAGGGTCAACGCGGGAGTCGTCTCCGCGCCCGCCGTGGTCGCCGGGTTCGAGCGGCAGACGCAGGTCAGGAGCGTCTCCGGCGAGATCGTCCTCGACGGTGTGAGCGGCGACGTGAGCGCCACCACCGTCTCCGGCGACGTCGAGAGTCGCGCGATGGCCGGCGACCTGGCCTTCAAGAGCATCTCCGGCGACCTCACCGTCGCCAACGGGATACCACGGCGGCTGAAAGCCAACACCGTGTCCGGCCGCATCACCGCCGACCTGGCGCTGCGGCCCACCGGTCACGTGACGCTCAACAGCGTCTCGGGCGGCGTCATGGTCAGGCTGCCGGAGAACGTCGAGGCCGACGTCGCCGTCCGCTCGACCTCCGGCCGGGTCGTCAGCACGTTCGACCGGCTCGTCAACCAAAGCAAGCCCGGCTCGCAGTCGATGTCGGGACGGCTCGGCGGCGGCATGGCCTCGCTCACGGTGACCACGGTCTCCGGCGAGGTCGCGCTGCTCAAGGGAGAGAAGGAATGAGCCCCGTCTTCGGTCACGGCCGCCTGCGGCTGTACCTGCTCAAGCTGCTGGAGGAGAGCCCCCGTCACGGGTACGAGGTGATCCGCCTCCTCCAGGACCGCTTCCTCGGCGTCTACTCGCCCTCCCCCGGCACCATCTACCCGCGGCTGGCCCGTCTGGAGGAGGAGGGCCTGGTCACCCACGAGGTGGTCGACGGCAAGAAGGTCTTCTCCATCACCGACAAGGGCCGCGAAGAGCTCGACGAGCGCCTCGACGAGCTGGCCGACCTGGAGCAGGAGATCTCCGCCTCGGTCCGCGACATCGCCCGCGAGGTCAAGGAGGACGTCCGCGACACCGTCAAGTCGCTCCGCGAGGAGCTGACGAAGATGGCCAAGGACGTGCGTACCGGGCAGAAGGCCGACATGCGGCGCCTCAAGGAGGAGCAGAAGCGCCAGTGGACCGAGAACGTGAGCTCGTGGCAGGGCGAGAGCGAGCGGCTCAAGCACGAGTGGCGGCGCATCTGGGGCGACATCTGGACCACGATCGGCGGGGTATCCCCCAACCGGGTCGAGCTGGACAACGAGCTCGGCGGGATGCTGGCCGACTTCGTGGGGCAGGTGCGCGAGGAGGCGTCGGAGAGCCAGCTCACCCGCGAACGCCTGGAGGAGGTCCGCCAGGCCCTCGACACGGCCGCACGGCAGATCCGCGACTCGCTCGGCTGACGGGCTGAAGTAAGGTGCGGCCATGTTCGCCGCAACCGCCGCACAGACCGATCCCGACAACCCGCTCGCCGGCCTGAGGCTCGGCGAGCACGCCGAGCCCAAGGCGCCCGACGGGTGGACGACCGTCACGGTCAAGGCCACCGCGCTCAACCACCACGACCTGTGGACGCTGAAGGGCGTCGGCATCCGCCAGGACCGGCTGCCGATCGTGCTCGGCTGCGACGCCGCCGGCCTGGACGAGGACGGCAACGAGGTCATCGTCCACTCGGTGATCGGCTCGGGCGCCGACGAGACGCTCGACCCCAAGCGCTCGCTGCTGTCGGAGACCTACGACGGCACCTTCGCGGAGCGCGTGGCCGTCCCGAAGCGGAACCTGGTGCCCAAGCCGGCGGCGCTCAGCTTCGAGCAGGCGGCCTGCCTGCCCACGGCGTGGCTGACCGCCTACCGGATGTTGTTCGACAAGGCCGGGCTGCAGCCGGGCGCGACCGTGCTGGTGCAGGGCGCCGGCGGCGGCGTGGCCACGGCGCTGATCGCGCTCGGCCGGGCCGGCGGCTACCGGGTCTGGGCCACCAGCCGGTCGGCCGGGAAGCGGGAGCGGGCCCTCGAACTGGGCGCCGACCGGGTCTTCGAGCCCGGCGCGCGGCTGCCCGAGCGCGTGGACGCGGTCATGGAAACCGTCGGCCAGGCCACCTGGGACCACTCGCTGAAGTCGCTCAGGCCGGGCGGCCGCATCGTGGTCTCCGGCGCGACCAGCGGCGCGGTCCCGCCCGCCGACCTGAACCGGGTCTTCTTCCTGCAGCTGTCCGTGGTCGGCTCCACGATGGGCACCAGGGACCAGCTCCAGCGCCTGTCCGTCTTTCTGGAGCAGACCGGGGTGCGCCCGGTCATCGACAGAACGCTTCCGCTGGCCGAGGCGGCGGCCGGGTTCGCCGCGATGCACGAGGGCGAGATCTTCGGGAAGATCGTCTTCACCCTGTAGATAAGTGATGGGTTACTGGGGTGACTTCTGGGTGATACAAAGAAAGAGAAGATGTATCACCCAGGAGGCGCCGTCATGGACGTTGAGCCCTTCGGCCCGGGATCGATGCACTGGGACACCGCGGGTGAGTACCGCAACCTGCTGGTCGCCGGCAGTGCGCTGATCCTGCAGACCATGCACCCCGCCGTGGGCGCCGCCGTCGCCGAGCACTCCACCTTCAAACAAGACCCGTGGGGACGCCTCGACCGCACGCTCACCTCCGTCCAGACCTGGGTGTACGGCGGGCCGGACGGCCTGGCAGAAGGCCGGCGGCTCCGCGAGCTCCACGAGCCGATCAGCGGCGTGGACGAGCGGGGCCGGGTCTACCACGCGCTCAACGGCGAGGCATGGGCGTGGGTGCACTGGTCGTTGTTCGAGCGCTTCCTGACGTTGAACCGGGTGTTCGGCACCCCCTACTCGGCGGCGGACGAGGAACGGATGCTGGCCGAATCACGGCAGCTCGCCCGGATCCTGCGGGTGCCCGAGCGGAAGACGCCGCCGGACATGCCGGCCTTCTGGGCCTACTTCGACGACATGGTCGCCAACCGGCTGGAGGCGCACGCCACCGCGCTGGACGTGCTCGCCGTCATGCGCGGCACACCCGCCCCGCCTCGGCTGCCCGCGGCGGTGCGGCGGCTGTGGATGCCGGTGGGGGTGGCCTCCGGGGGGTTCAACGCCTTCGTGACCGTGGGGACGTTGCCGCCCGCCGTACGCGCGATGCTCGGCCTGAGGTGGACGGCCCGCGACGAGCGGCGGCTGCGGCGGATCGGGCGGCTGGTGGCGATGGTGACGCCGCGGCTGCCCGAGCGGTTGCGGTACATGCCCCTCGCCTACCACGCCCGCCGCGCCGCCCGCACCCGCCCGCAACGCCACCTGACCAGCGCCACCCACTGACCCACACACCCGCATCCCTGCTGCTGTCTTAGCGGCACTCCCACAGACCGGCTTCGTGGCGCTCTCAGAGACCGTCGTCCGGTCACTTCACCGTGATCCGGATCTTGCTGACCGCCGTTCGCACGAACTCACGGGAGCCCGAGGCGGCCACCATGAAGTCGCCCATGCAGACGGACTCGGTGTGGCGCCCGCGCGCGCCCATCGCGCTGGGCACCTCCGGCAGCGCGCAACCCGGCGTGGGCACGAGGGCGAGCATGTCGCTGGACCCACCGCCGAACAGCAGCTGCGGCCCCACCGGATCGCTACGCCGCCCGTCACCCGGCGCGGCCAGCCGGATCCGCCCCGACGACTTCAGCACCAGGTAGCCGTCCTTGGTCACCGTGCCCTTGAGGCTCGTGGCCAGCTCCATCCGCTGCTCGAAGCGCATCCCGGTCGGCCGGTCGTACATCGCCATCCGCCACGGCCCGAACGCGAACAACATCACCTGCCCCACCAGCCCCGCCCCCGGCGGCCGCGGCCAGAGCGTCACGTTGCCGGTGAACGACCGCAGCGGCTTCTCCCCTCGCGTCACCTCGATGTCACCCCCGTAGGGCGCCGTCAGCTGCCGGTACTGCGAGAACTCCCCGCCCGCGATCCACAGCCCCACGAACGGCCGCGACCCGAGGTCGTCGAGCCCCAGCTCGGCCGGATACCGCACATCAGCCCGCAACCCATGCGGAAAAACCACCTGAATGACCTCGTCAGCCCCCTTGGCACGCGCCTTGGCATGCAGCACATTGGGCGCCGACCTGAGCGTCGTCAACGACGGAGCCGGATGGGCCGTCGGCCGCGCGGGCGGCTCCGCCTCCGGCGCCCGGCTGGCCAGCAGGCCGACGACGGGCACCGCGAGTACCGCGACCAGCACCACGATGCCGATCCACCGCCGACGCCCCTTCTCGCCGGCCTCGATGACGTCGAACTGATCCGCCACCAGCGATCCTCGCGGAGTAGTGCGGCTTACGCCCTCGGCCCCAGTTCAGTTGAGCGGCGACCTCCAGCGCAACCCCTCGAACCGGGCAAAGTCCTTGTCACAGGTCACAAATTCACAACCGTGCTCAATCGCCAGCGCAGCCAGGTAGGCGTCGGGCACGAGCTTGTGGTTCGTGCCTATCTGCTTGCACAAACCGGTGAAGATCTCCCAGTGCCGCTCACCCGGGCTGACCACGATCGCATGGGACTGGTTGCGGACCAGCTCCGCGAAGGCGCGGATCTCATCCATCGTGGCCGGGTTCTCATAGAGCGGCCGATTCGCGAGGATCCGGATGAAGCCGTTGATCACCTGGTCGGAGACCGCGTAGGCCGAGTCGCCGTTGACCAGCTCCTCGATGACCGCGCGGCAGGACCGGTGCTCCTTCGCCTCCAGCCGGAAGGCGTTGACGAGGACGTTGACGTCACTCAGCAGCATCGTCCACCGCCTTGAGGCGTCGCTCGACGTCCTCTCGGTCGAGCAGGTCCTTGATGAACTCGGGGGTGAGCTCGATCCCGTGCCTGAGACGAGATCCGGAGACCGGGAGCTCCACCCGTGGCCGTTGGGCCGCTTCCGTGGAGCGGTTGAGCAGTTGCCGCAAGGCGTCCTCCATGACCGAGGTGAGACTGCGTCCGTTGCGTGCTGCGTACGCCTTCGCCTCGTTGAGGAGTGTCTCGTCGATGCGCACCGTGGTCCTCCGCATGACTCCAGCGTTCGCCGGTGACATAAAAATGTCAACCTACGAAGGGTAGCCGCTCGGCTACGGTCGCGCATCGGGTTGGCCTGTCACCAATCGGCTACGTTCACCTGTCCCTCGGGGCGCAGGCGCACCTGGCGGCCCACCAGTTCGCGGGACTCGGCGTCGGCCAGCAGGTCGGCCTGCCGTACGACGGCGTGGGCTCTGGAGGCGCCGCCAGGGACGTCGACGACCAGGATGGCGCGCTCGGGACTGCCGTCGCGGCCGTGGGCGACCGTGTAGCCGGCCACCGTCGCGGGACCCTCGTACAGGTCCTGGATGGGGACGGGGGTGGCGGTGTGCACGGGGGCGGCCTCGCCGAGTGTGCCGCCGGGGTCGGTGGACCAGACGGCGCAGGTGTGTTTGGTCAGGTGCATGCCCACGCCGGTGACCAGGCCGTGGCCGCCCTGGGAGCGCAGGAGCCCGGCCATGGTGGCCGTGGAGTGCAGGACGTAGTTGCTGGCGGGGCCGCCGGCGTACGGCAGGCCGCCGGTGACCGTGAGGCCGCGCGGGTCCAGGAGGTCCAGCTTGAGCGCGTCGCAGGCCTGCCGCAGGGCGATGGCGAAGCAGCTGTAGAGGTCGAGCGCGGCCATGTCGTCCAGGCCCAGCCCGGCGCGGGCGAACGCGGCCTCGGCCGCCTTGGCGATCGCCGGCGAGGAGGCGAGCGAGGGGCGGGCGGCGACCTCCCAGGTGTCCTCGGCGTAGGCCCAGCCGCGCAGGTACACGCGCCGCTCCAGCGGGATCGCCAGCCGGTCGGCCAGCTCCGTGCTGACCAGGATGACGGCGGCGGCCTGGTCGACCTCCAGCGTCGCGACCGTGTTGCTGGTGTACGGCCAGCCGACGAACCGCCCGGACTCCAGCTCCTCCGGAGAAAACGCCGCGCGCCGCCAGGCATGGGGATTGGCCGCCGCCACTTCCGACATAAGCGACATAAACCGCGCCCGCTCCGACATTTCCCGACTTATCGCCATATTTCGGGAAAAGCGGTGCGCCGTCTCCAGGATCGGATAAGTGTGGACAGGAAGGAACAACTCGTGCGCCAATTCCGCCGGATGCGGCGGCCGGTCCCACCCGTACGGCGGCTTCGGATCGGCCGGATGGCTCCACGCCACATGCTCGCCCAGCTTGCGCACGTGCCTGCGCGTGGCCAGCGCCTCCGCCCCCGCCACCAGAGCGCTGTCGAGCTCCCCCGCCGCGATCCGCCCTGCCGCCGCGCCGATGAGCATCTGCGGGGCCGTACCGCTGACATTGGAGTAGACGCTGTGGCGCGGCGCCGCGCCGAGCCGTTCCGCCAGCCGGTACGGCGGCGCGTCGTACTGCCAGGAATCGGTGTAGACCAGCCCGATCGAGTCGAGCCGCGACGGCGCGAGACCGGCGTCGCGCGCGGCCCGCCTGGCCACGTGCTCCCAGAGGTCGAGGGGTTCCGGTCCGGGCTGCGTCCGGACGGTCAGCTGGGCGGCGCCGACGAGGCAGGGGGTGCGCGGATCCATGCCACCCATCTAACCAGAACAAGATTCGGTTTGGCTCGCCTGTGACGTTTCTGACCGGAGTGAGCACAGGCGGCGCACGGATATAGGTGACCACTGTTATCAGTGAGAAAAATGAATTCCGGGCGTCACGGAGACCTGCGTGAATACCGGTTGAGAATACATGCCCAATTGCTATTTCTATAACGGAACGGAACCGGCCCAGACTTTTTCGCGTCGTTTCCTGGAACTCGCCCTGCGCCATTCATTAGCGTTCCCAGCGTTTTCCTGGCCCACCGGGGCGCCGTACCCCGCTCTGGGCCGCCGAGAACTGGAAGGAGCTCCATGATTTCCCGAGCAAGGCGCATGGCGATTCCGCTCGCCGGCCTCGTGGCCATCGGACTGGCCGCCGGCATGATGAGCGGCACCGCTTCGGCGACCCAGGCACCCAAGGACGTCGTCTCCAGGAACGCGACGACGCCCGCGACCCAGGCGGTCCAGTTCTGGACCCCCGACCGCATCCGGTTGGCCACGGACATGAAGGACTCGCTGGACATCTCGTCCAGAGGCGTCAAGGGCGGCACCCAAAGCCCTGACGGTCCGCCCGGATCGGTCCCGCCGATCGGCGAGGAGAAGACGAAGACCGCGAAGAGCAAGCACGTCAACCTGCCCAACACGGTCGGCCGCGTCTTCTTCACGCTGCCCGGCGCCAACCCGAACGACCCGAAGAGCTGGCGTTTCTGCTCGGCCAGCTCTGTCCAGGGCAAGTTCCGCAACCTGGTGGCGACATCGGCGCACTGCGTCTACGACACCAAGAAGGACGTCTTCTACGACAACTGGATCTTCATCCCGTCGTACTGGGACGGCAACAACGCGTGGGAGGGCAAGGCTCCCTACGGGATCTACGCCGCCAGGACCTTCAACGCGCACGACGACTTCGTGGTGAAGGAGGACTACGACTTCGACTACGCGTTCGTCAACGTCTACAACGGCATCAAGGTCAAGTGGGAGAAGGTCAACGGCAAGTGGCAGTGGACGGTCAAGAACGTCGGCCGCCTCGGTGAAAACGTCGGCGGCCAGGGCTTCGCCTGGAACCGCAGCACGAAGGTGAACGTCTTCTCCTTCGGCTACCCGGCCGGCGAGCACCCCGACGGCGACAAGCCGTTCACCGGCCGCACCATGAAGTGGTGCTACGGCAAGACCAAGCCGATGCCGTCCGCGCCGAAGTACAACCTGCAGGAGCACATCGGCTTCAAGTGCTCCTTCACCGCCGGCGCCAGCGGCGGGCCGTTCATCTACAACTACAAGAGCGCCTCGCGCACCGGCTACCTGGTCGGCGTCAACAGCGTGGCGTGGGACACCGACGGCAACGACAGGTACGACCACATCTCGTCGCCGTACTTCAACGCCGACACCTACAAGGTCTACAAGGCCGCCGCCAACCGGTGGACCGGCAACTTCCCCCTGTAGCGGTCTGACGCGAGCTGAAAGTCCCCGGGCCCTCCCCGGGGACTTTCCCCTTTTCCGAGGCCCTTCAGAAGGCGAACAGCGGGCCCGTGGCGGCGCCCATCCTGCAGCGGTTGCCGTAGACCGCCGTGTAGTTGATCAGCCGCTCCCCCCAGACGCCGGTGGCCGTGACCTTCACCGGGCTGTACTCCTCCGTGCACAGCACCTGCGCCACCGGCATGCGCGCCGGGTTGCCCGCGGCGGCCGTCAGCGCGGCGCAGGCCTCGGTGGCGCGCGGGTGCACACTGGGGTTGCCGTCGCAGACGAGAAGGACGTGACGGGCGCCGTGGGTGAGCACGTATCCGTTCTTCGGTGGTTCCGCGGGATTTGCGGCTGGACCAGCGGCGATAGCCGTACATGAAAGGACGGCGAGACACATGAGTCGCATACCCGCAGCCTTGCTCGCAGATCAGCGGTGACCAACGACCGACGCGCGGGACGCATGCCTCACATGGGCTTTATAGGACACACGTCAACCTTGATCAGATAACGAATCTCCATCCGAGCTGCCATAGAGTGAGTCGATCTGGAAAAATCCTCCCTTACGACCCTAAGAAAGGCATTTCATGATCCCCCCGGTCAGGTCCCTCGCGGCCGCCGCCCTCGGCGCGCTGCTGATGGTGCCTGCCCTGACAGGGATCGCGAACGCCGCGCCGAGCAAGGTGATGACGGTCCCGCTGGCCAAGACCGACGCGGACATGAAGAAGGTCGCGGAGTACTGGCAGCCCGACCGGCTCAAGAAGGCCGACAGCTACTCGCCGGCCACGCCCGCGGGCAACGCCCCCGCCGCCTCCTCGACCGCCGCCGGGTCATCGGCCGGCGCCGCCGTACCGGCTGCTTCCACCACCGCGAAGAAGGCGAAGACGGGCCCGCGCGACGTCGCGCCCGCGCTGCCCAAGAGCGGCTCGGCCGCCAAGACCATGGGCAAGGTCTTCTTCCGGTTCGGCAGCAAGGAGTTCTGGTGCTCGGCCAGCGCGGTGGCGTCCAAGAGCAAGAGCGTCGTCGCCACGGCCGGTCACTGCGCCTACGACCCGCGCCAGCCCGGCGAGGCGCACAACTGGATCTTCGTCCCCAACCCGCAGCCCGACGGCACCACCCCTGACGGCATCTACGTCGGCGCCTCGCTCAGCCTGCACGAGGACTGGGTCAAGGGCGACTACGACTTCGACTACGCCTTCGTCACCGTCCACCGCGGCTTCGTCTGGGAGAAGCAGAAGGACGGCAGCTACTCCATGAAGGACGTCGGCAAGCTGCAGGACAACGTCGGCGGCCAGGGCCTGGCGATCTCCAAGGGGTACGGCAACCGCGTCAACGCCTTCGGTTACCCGGCGGGCGCCCAGCCCGACGGCACCCGCCCCTTCAACGGCAAGACGCTCGAGACCTGCGCCGGCGGCACCAGCAAGACGACCGCGCCGAGCCGGGAACTGCAGTACGGCGTCCTGCTCCAGCCCTGCAACCTCACCGCGGGCGCGAGCGGCGGCCCCTGGCTGTGGAAGTTCCAGAGTTCGACCAAGCTCGGCTACCTCAACGGGGTCAACAGCCTGACCTGGAACCGCGACGCCCGCGGGGCGTACGACGCGGTGTCCGCGCCGCCCTTCATCGCCACCACCGCCGACGTCTACCGGCAGGCCGACGCGCAGGGCAGCAGCGAAAAGTGAGGCAAGTCACATCGGCCCCATAGGTCGGCTCTGTGATCAGGCACTCCTTCTGTCTCGGAACGATCACACCGCGTGTTGGAGCGGTTGACATGATCTACCGAAAATTCACATGACACGAGTCAGCGCTGTAAGTTCCGGGCTGTCCGTTTTTGCTGAGTTCGGCGCGCTTGGAGCGCCCATACCAGCGCAACCTGGAGTTACCTTGAAGCGAATCCTTCTCCCGGCCGGTGGCGCTCTGCTGGCGACCGGTCTCGTGGCAGCCGGCCTGTCCGGCACCGCCCAGGCCGCCGACGACATCGCCAAGGACCCGATGGCCACCAACACCAAGGCGGCCTACTCCGTCGCCGCGTTCTGGATGCGGTCCAACTTCGCAGCCCTGCGCAACGCGACGGCCTACACCTGGGACGCCGCCGACGTGAAGAAGGTCGTCCAGAAGGGCGGCTACAGCCCCGACGGCCGTCCCGGCCAGACCGCGCCGCAGTCCGCCGGCTCCGGCAAGTCCCAGAACGTGAACCTGCCGAAGACCATCGGCAAGGTTTTCTTCGTGGACGCGTCCGGCAAGTACCGCTGGTGCTCGGCCACCTCGATCCAGTCGAACTACCGCAACGTGGTCTCCACCGCCGCGCACTGCGTGTACGACACCGACGGCAACCGCGACGTCATGGACCGCTGGGTCTTCGTCCCCGGTTACTACCAGGGCAAGGCTCCGTGGGGCATCTACGTGGGCAAGCAGGCGTTCACCCACTACGACTTCACGACGTACGAGGACTACGACCGCGACTACGCGTTCGTCACCGTGTACAACGGCATCGGCCACAACGGCAAGAAGTTCGTGGACGCCGGTCGCCTCGGTGACAACGTCGGCGGCCAGGGCATCTCCTGGAACCAGCCGAGCGGCAAGCCGGTGCGCGCCTTCGGTTACCCGTACGCGCCGCACCCGGACGGCAACAAGGTCTACTCGGGCGTGACCCCGAAGACCTGCTACGGCCCGACCACCGGCAAGAAGGTCGGCGCCTCCTGGCTGAAGATCGAGGAGCACGTGGGCCTCAAGTGCGCCGTGACCCCCGGTTACGACGGCGGCCCCTGGCTGAAGAACTACAGCAACGCCAAGCGTCTCGGTTACGTGAACGGTGTCACCAGCACCTTCGCCGACCAGGACGGCAACGACCGCATCGACTGGATCACCTCCCCGTACTTCGACGGCGAGACGGCTGACGTCTACAACGCCGCGAAGAACGTGTGGTCCGGCAAGGTCGTCGGCCCGAACGGCGAGCTCTACAAGTAAGACCACCGTGTGAAGGGGGCCCGGCTCGATGCCGGGCCCCCTTCCGCGTTTCTGGGCATATCTCCCAGCATGACCGGCCACTTTCACGCCTACCGGTGGACCGGGATCGGCGAGGAGCTGAGCCTGGAGGAGGAGCGCCGGACCGGCACACCCGAGTTCCCCAGTTCGCCGCTGCCGCCGCTACGCACCGCCGACTGGCTCGCGCGCCCACGCCGCCAGGTGGCCGCCACCTTCGAATCAGCAGCCGGCGCGGTGGACTGGCTGGGCCGGGAGTACACGCCGGTGAGCCGCAAGCTGCTCCTGCCCGCCGGCGAAGAGCGCATCGGGCGTGCCGTACGGCTGGCCAACGCGACCGAATCCCTCACGGGCGGCGCCGACGTCCAGTGGGGTTTCTGGCTCACGGGCGGCCGGTTCGTGTCCCTGGCGGTCGTCTGCTGCCCGAATCGGACCGCCGCACACCCGTGCCCGCTCATGATCGGAGCGACTTAGACGGGGTGAGAGCCCCATCTGGTTCCTGTGATCTGCGTCACATTCACCGGATCACGGGGAGTGCCGAGGCACTTACCGCTCATTTGCACCATTCGCCACATGCCCCCGATTGGCCAGTGAAAACATGCCCAAACGATCACCGCGGGTAATTGTCTCTGACAGATAACAGCACGGTCACGGCGGTAAGGGTGACTACCAGACCGGGCGAAACGGCTTCCACCTGCAAAGATCACACGGGTATGTTCCTTGCTATCCCTTTACTGACGCATGGGACGCATGTTGCGACCCACGACAGACCAAGGAGCAGTTCCCTTGAAGCGCATCCTCATCCCCGCCGGTGGAGCCGTTCTGGCAACCGGCCTGCTGGCTGCCGGCCTGGCCGGCACCGCCTCGGCCGCCAACGACGTCGACACCGACGCGATGGCGAAGAGCGCAGCCACCGCTAAGGCCATCGCCGCTTTCTGGGCGGACAACAACGGCGCCGCCCTCAAGGGCGCCAAGGAGTCCAACGTCTGGGACGGCAAAGACGTCGAGAAGCTGAAGCAGAAGGGCGGCTACTCCGCCGACAGCCGGCCCGGCACCACGCCCCCGATCGGCGCCGAGAAGAAGACCACCGCCAAGGTTCAGAACGTGAACCTGCCGAAGACCATCGGCAAGGTGTTCTTCGTGAACGGCAAGGGCGAGAAGAAGTGGTGCTCGGCCACCTCGATCCAGTCGCAGTACCGCAACCTGGTCGCCACGGCCGGCCACTGTGTGTACGACGTCAAGAACAACCAGGACGTCATGTCCAAGTGGGTCTTCGTCCCCGGTTACTACCAGGGCAAGACTCCGTGGGGCATCTACGTGGGTAAGCAGGCCTTCACCCACTACGACTTCTCCACCTACGAGGACTACGACCGCGACTACGCGTTCGTCACGGTCTACAACGGCGTCCAGCTCGGCAACGGCACCGCCAAGAAGGTCTCCAAGGCCGAGTTCGACAAGTACCAGGGCGTCAAGGACGCCAAGGACGTCGAGATCACTCGCGCGGAGTTCCGCAAGTGCAAGCTCGACCCCACCTCGATCGAGGCCTGCTGGGTCAAGAAGGGCTCGGACGCTGAGCCGTCCGGTCCCGACTACCCCGGCGCCGAGGTCGCCAAGGTCGAGGTCAACGCGGACAAGTACAAGGCCGCGAAGGTCGGCAAGGGCAACGGCTTCAAGTTCGGCGAGCCGGTCACCGAGATCGTGACCGACCCGGCTGCCAAGGCCTACGTCGAGAACCAGAAGAAGGACCCGGTCAAGTACCCGGCCACGGTCAAGCAGGACGCGCGCGGCAACTGGACCATCACGCACTACTACGTGCAGCAGTGGTACAGGCCGGGCCAGGCGACCAAGTTCTACAAGACCGAGTTCTACATCATCGAGGGCTTCGCCAAGGACGCCGGTCGCCTCGGTGACAACGTCGGTGGCCAGGGCTTCGCCTGGAACCAGCCCACGGGCAAGTACGTCCGCGTGTTCGGTTACCCGGCCGCCCCGCACCCCGACGGCAACAAGAACTACACCGGCATCACCCCGAAGTGGTGCTACGGCAAGACCTCTTCGAAGCTGGCCGCCTCGGCAGCCAAGAAGATCGAGGAGCACGTCGCGCTCAAGTGCGCGATGACCGAGGGCGCCGACGGTGGCCCCTGGCTCCTCAAGTACAGCAACGCCAAGCGCATCGGTTACGTGAACGGTGTCACGAGCACGTTCGCCGACCAGAACGGCAACGACCGCGTCGACACCATCACCTCGCCGTACTTCGACGGCGAGACCGCGGCTGTCTACAAGGCCGCCGCCAAGGTGTGGTCCGGCAAGGCGTTCTAAGTAACGCAACGCGAGCGGCACTAGCTGTTCGTAGATCGTGAATAACCCGTAGGGCCCGGCAATCGCCGGGCCCTACGGCTGTCCCGCCGAAAGTTGAAGCCGTTTTGACGCATGGGGCCCGCAGACGGTGCCATCAACTCGATGTGATCTGCGTCACATTGGTGGCGGACCACCCATCAGGGCAACACCCCAACCCCACACGTCACACCAGCAACAAGCATCTGTTGATCTGCGAAAACATCACAGGTCTGGCCTCTCGCCCGGTCAGCCCCATCGGCTGCATAAACATCACGAAGCGATCACGGCCGACTTGTCCCATCTTTTCCGCCCGAAGCGGGTTCCTGTTTTCAAGATCGGCGCTGTATGTTCCTGGCTATCCCTTTACTGACGCATGGGACGCAAGAGGCGTTCCACGACAGCGCAAGGAGTTACCTTGAAGCGCATCCTCCTCCCGGCCGGTGGCGCCATCCTGGCCACTGGTCTGCTGGCCGCCGGCCTCGCCGGTGCCGCCCAGGCCGAGCCGAACATTGACGCCGACGCCCTCGCTGCGTCGAACGCCAAGGCGGCCGAGGTTCTCAACTTCTGGACCAAGTCCAACAACGCTGCCCTGCGGCAGGCCACGGCCTACTACTGGGACAACAAGGACGTCAAGAAGATCGTCGAGAAGGGCGGCTACGTCGGCAACACCAAGCCCGGCGAGCTCCCCCCCATCGGTGCCGAGAAGAAGGTCACCGTCAAGTCCCACAACGTGAACCTGCCGAAGTCCATCGGTAAGGTCTTCTTCGAGGGTCGCGACGGCAACCTCTACTGGTGCTCCGGTACCTCGATCCAGGCCAAGTACCGCAACCTGGTCTCGACCGCTGGTCACTGCGCGTACGACTACAAGAACAACGGCGAAGTCGTCTCCAAGTGGGTCTTCGTTCCCGGTTACTACCAGGGCAAGACGCCGTGGGGCATCTACGTGGGTAAGCAGGCCTTCACCCACTACGACTTCTCGAACTACGAGGACTTCGACCGCGACTACGCCTTCGTCACCGTTTACAACGGTATCGGCGGCGTGCAGGCGGACGCGAAGAAGGTCACCAAGAAGGAGTACGACGCCTACCAGGGGTCCAAGGACACCAAGGTCGTCGAGGTGACTGCCGAGGAGTACAAGAAGGGCAAGCTCGACCCCGCCACGACCGACGACTACGACGTCGAAGAGGGCTCCGCTGACGAGGCCTCCGGCCCCGACTACCCCGGTGCCGTCGTCGGCAAGGTCGAGGTTCTTAAGGGTGAGTACGACCTCGCCAAGGTCGGCAAGGGCAACGGCTTCAAGTACGGCGAGCCCGTGGTCGAGCACGTGACCTACGACGAGGCTGTCGCTTACATCAAGAAGCAGAAGCCGAGCTGGAAGCCGGGTCAGGCGCTGCCCGCGCCCACCAAGGACTACCCGGGCGTTGTCGCGGTCGACGGCAACACCAACGCCACCATCACGCACTACTTCGTGCAGCAGTGGTACAAGGCGGGCAAGGCCACCAAGTACACCCGCACGGACTACTACATCTTCAGCGCTGCGCTGAAGGACGTCGGTCGTCTGGGTGACAACGTCGGCGGCCAGGGCTTCTCCTGGAACCAGGGCACCGGCAAGGTCGTTCGTACCTTCGGCTACCCGTACTCGAAGCACCCCGACGGCTCGAAGCCCTACTCCGGCGTTACGCCGAAGTGGTGCTACGGCAAGACCGGCCCCAAGGCCACCAAGGTCGCGAGCCTGAAGATCGAGGAGCACGTGTCGCTGAAGTGCGCCGTCACCGGCGGCTACAACGGCGCCCCGTGGCTGCTCAAGTACAGCAACGCCAAGCGCATGGGCTACGTCAACGGCGTGACCAGCGTTCTGTACGACACGGACGGCAACGACCGTTGGGACTACATGTCCTCGCCGTACTTCGACGAGGAGACGCACTCGGTGTACTCCGCCGCTGCGAACGTGTGGTCCGGCCCGATCACCGCGGTTGCCAAGTAACCTCGTGATCACCTGAGTCGGAGGTCCAAACTCTGACTCGCCCTAGCATCACCCGAAGGGCCCGGCTTCTAGCCGGGCCCTTCGGCATTCTTCAGGAAATTTCCGCGAAGATCCCTTATCAGAGGGGCGCAAGGGTCGATAGGGTCCTGACATCCCCTTTGTTACTCCTGTGGAGCCCCCCTGTGAAGCGCCTGTTCGTCCCCCTCGCCGTCGCCGGTTTGAGTGCTGCCGCCGTCGCCTTCCCCGCCGCCGCCGAGCCCAGCTGGGTCCAGGACCCGCTCGCTCCGAAGCCGGCCGACGCCTACAGCAACGCCTTCTTCTGGCTGGACGGCAACGCCGCCGCGCTGAAGAAGGCCACCCAGTACCACTGGGACGCCAAGGATGTCCCGAAGCTGGTGACCACCCAGGCCAAGAAGTTCGACGGCAAGCCCGGCATGACCGCCCCCATCACCTCGTCCAAGCCCGGCGCCAAGGTGAAGAACGTCAACCTGCCCCGCAGCATCGGCAAGGTCTTCTTCCTCGACCGCAAGGGCAACTACCGCTGGTGCTCGGCCACCTCGATCCAGTCGCGCCACCGCAACCTGGTCGCGACCGCCGGCCACTGCGTGTACGAGGACGGCAAGGACGTCTACCGCAAGTGGGTCTTCGTACCCGGCTACTACCAGGGCAACGCTCCCTGGGGCGTCTACGCGGGCGCGTACGCCTTCACGACGTATGACCTCGACGTGTACGACGACTACGACGGCGACTACGCCTTCGTGGCCGTGCACAACGGCTTCACGCTGACCGAGGAGAAGAAGGTCACCGCCCAGCAGTACAAGGCCTGGGCCGGCGACAAGTGGATCAAGCCCCGCGAGATCACCGCCGAAGAGTTCGCCAAGTGCAAGCTGAACCTCGGCGACTGCTGGTCCGAGGGCGAGGACAAGCCCGCCGACCTGGTCGGTCCCGACTTCCCCGGCGCGGTGCTGGAGAAGGTCGAGGTCAACGAGAAGACCTACACCGACGCCAAGATCGGCAAGGGTCAGGGCTTCAAGTTCGGCGAGCCCGTGGTGGAGCAGGTCACCAAGGCGGCGCACGACGCCTACAAGGGTCCGGGCAAGCCCGGCACCGACAAGTACGGCAACTACACCATCACCCACTTCTACACGCAGAAGTGGGTGAAGCCCGGCACCAGCCGCAAGTACTTCGTGGCCGAGTACATCATCGGTCTCGCCAAGGACACCGGGAAGCTCGGGGACGTCGTGGGCGGGCAGGGGTTCGCGTGGAACCAGCCCAAGGGCCAGCCGGTCTACGCCTTCGGCTACCCCGCCGACCCGCACCCCGACGGCGACAAGCCGTACTCCGGCGTCACCCCCAAGTTCTGCTACGGCAAGACGGGCACCAAGACCTACCAGGTCAACAGCTTCAGGGTGGAAGAGCACCAGGTGCTCAAGTGCTCGCTGACCGGCGGCGCCGACGGCGGTCCCTGGCTGCTCAGGTACAACAACGCCAAGCGCACCGGCTACCTGAACGGCGTGACCAGCATCTTCCACGACCAGGACGGCAACCAGCGGATCGACTTCATCAGCTCCGCCTACTTCGACAGCGAGACCGCCGACGTCTACAACAAGGCGACCTACGCGGAGACGAAGTCCGTCGTGGGCCCGAACGGCGAGATCCTGCACTAAGAACGGCATCACGAAAGCCCGCGGTCCCGCCGCGGGCTTTCGCGCGTTCAGGGGTGGCCGTCCATGCGGCGGCGGGCGTCGGCGACGAGCCGCCGCGTCGCCGCCGGTGAACGGTTCAGAAGGGCCGCGACCTCCTGGTACGGCAGGCCGAACAGAACATGCAGCACGAAGGCGAGCCGTTCGGCCGGTGACAGGGTCTTCAGCACGTCCAGCAGGGCCAGCCGCACGGCGTCGGCCACCAGCTTGTCCTCGTCATCACTGCTGTTCATACCGCAGTGACGGTTGGCGGGGCGCCGGATGTGACGTCAGACGGAGGCCAGGTCGCGGGTGCGTTCCGCGAGTTCCTGTACGGCACGCTCCTGCTTGTGCGGTTCGAGGCGGCGGCGTAGGTCGGCGGCGTAGGAGCGGGAGCGGGCCGACTGGAGTTCGGCGCCCAGGACCAGCGCGTCGGTCGCGGCGGCGCAGGCTTCCTCCAGTTCGCCGTGCTGCAGGAGCCCGGCCGACAGCAGGGAGAGGTTGAACATGCGGCCGCGCACGAAACGGCCGTCCATCTGCAGCGAGCGGCGCGCGTGGCGGACGGCGCGCTCGCCGTCGCCGAGGTCGCGGAAGCAGTGGGCGAACTTGGCCGCCAGGTACGCCTCGTCGAAGTACCCGAGCCACGCAGGCTCCTCCTCGGTACGGCGGGCGGCGAAGGCCTGCTCGGATTCGTTGAGCGAGACGCCGCAGGCGCGGGCGTCGCCGAGTCCGGCGTGGGCGTGGGCCTCCAAGACGTGGGCGGAGGCCAGGAGCGTCCGTACGCCCGCCCGCCCGGCCGACAGCTGCGCGGCACGGGCCAGGTCGAGCGCGTGGCCGTGCTGGCCCATGTAGATCGCCTGGTGGGCCATGCCGGCCAGGATCTCGCCGCCCAGGGCGTGGTCGGCGGCGCCGCGGGCCAGGCGCAGCGCCTGGATCAGGTAGCGCTGGGCGAGGCCGTGCTGTTCGAGGTCGTAGGCCATCCAGCCGGCCAGGCGGGTCAGTTCGGCGGCGGCCGAGGCCAGCTGGCGGCCGGTGGCTTCGCCGTACGAGCCGTCCTTGAGGAGCGGCGAGACTGCGGTGTCCAGATATTTCACGACCGAGGAGCGCACGCGGCCGCTGCCGAAACGGTTGTCCAGTTCCCCGAACGAACGGGTCACCTCGTGAATCGCCGCGATGTCCGCGTTGCCGACCCTGCGCCCTCCCCCGCCGGTCGGCCGTCCCTCCGCCGGCGCCGCCAGCCAGCGCAGGGCGCCCACCGAGCCCGCCCCGATCGCGAACGTCGAGTCGAGCAGGAACCTCCGCCTCTCCACATCCGCGCGCCACAGTGCTGTCACGGTAGCGACCCCCTCCTGCCAGGTGTGCGTGAACTCCTGCCCGAGATCGAGGGGTGTGGTCATGGCCGGCATGCCGAGTTCTTCCGCGCTCACCGGCCTGCCGAGCCGGAGCGCGAAGATCTCCGCGAGAAGGCATGGAACCGGTTCCCTCGGCCGCTGACCACCGATCCAGCGCAGAACGGAGCTGTGGTCGTACTTGAGGCCGGGGGTGCCGCGCGCTGCTCCCAGATCGTTCAGCCGCCGGGCAAGGCCCTTGTGTGAGAAGCCCGCCTCCGCGATGACTCGCTGGAGCAGTCGGTTGGGCTCGCGTTCCATAGCTCTCCTCGCCCAGGAGCCGGCGCCCGCCATCCTTACAGAGCGCTCCCTTTATAGCACGAAGAGTAAAGAGGTTTTCTGCAGTTCCTAAAGACGAGGCGGGCTAGGGCAGGTTCAGCTCCCAGACGCGTACGGCCATCGGGCGCTTGGTGTTGTCGAAGACCACGCGCACCGCCATGCGGCCCTTCTTGAGCCGCTGCCAGAGGTGGATCGGGTCGCACTTGGTCTTGCCATAGGCCTTCTTGGTGGCACTGTCATGGGGGTATCCGGCGGCCCGCTTGCCGCACTTCTTGTTGACCTGGCGGTAGTCCAGCCCTTCCGTGTACGCGATCCGGATCGGCTTTCCTGTCTTCTTGTCCAGTGACCAGCCGAGCAGGCCGCTCTCCCCGATCTCGCCCAGCGACGCCTTGTGCGGGGTCAGGATCAGGTGGGAGTTGCCGGAGATCTTCGCCCAGCCGTACACGGTCTTGAGGCCCGCGGCGGTTTCCGCGGAGGCCGGGGTGGTCGCGACGAGCAGCATCGCGGCGGCCGCCGCGCTGACCAGAACCGCTTTCATGTGTCCTCCAAGATCGACGTTTCCGCGAGCCTCTCAGACGCCGCTTAAGAACGGCTTGCAGAAAGCGCCCGGCCGGATTGCTCCGGCCGGGCGCTGCGATCGTGCGGGTCTAGAGGCGGCTGACCCCGTCGATCTGGGCCTGGGCGGCGACGGCGGCCGTCACCGCGGGCGCCACCCGGGCGTCGAACGGGCTCGGGATGATGTAGTCGGGGGTCAGGTCGTCGGCGACCACGTCGGCCAGGGCGTCGGCGGCGGCCACCTTCATGTTCTCGGTGATCGTGCGGGCGCGCACGTCGAGGGCGCCGCGGAAGACGCCGGGGAAGGCCAGCACGTTGTTGATCTGGTTGGGGTAGTCGGAACGGCCCGTGGCCACGACGCTCGCGTGGCGGCGGGCGACGGCCGGGTCGATCTCGGGGGTCGGGTTCGACAGGGCGAACACGATCGCGTCGGGTGACATGGAGGCGATGGCCTCCTCGGCGACGGTCGAGCCCGACAGTCCGATGAAGACGTCGGCGCCGGCCAGCGCCGACTCGGTCGAGCCGGTGTGGCCGCCCTTGTTGGTGTCGCGGGCCAGCGCGGCCTTGACCGGGTTGAGGTCGGTGCGTCCCAGGTGGAGCAGGCCCTTGGAGTCGGCTACGGCGATGTCACCGATGCCGGCCTCCAGCAGGATACGGCTCACCGCGACGCCGGAGGCGCCCGCTCCGGCCACCACGGCGCGCAACTCGGACAGGGAGCGTCCGGTGACCCGTGCGGCGTTCTTGAGCGCGGCCAGGGCCACGATGGCGGTGCCGTGCTGGTCGTCGTGGAAGACCGGGATGTCGAGCAGGTCGCGCAGCCGGTCCTCGACCTCGAAGCACCGGGGGGCGCTGATGTCCTCCAGGTTGATGCCGCCGAAGGAGGGCGCGAGCCGTACCACCGTCTCGACGAGTGCGTCGACGTCGGTGCAGGCGAGGCAGATGGGGACCGCGTCGACGCCCCCGAACTCCTTGAACAGGAGGGCCTTGCCCTCCATGACGGGCATCGCGGCGGCCGGGCCGATGTCGCCGAGCCCTAGCACAGCGGTGCCGTCGGAGACGACGGCGACCACATTCGAGACCCAGGTGTAATCGTTGACCAGCTCCGGGGAGTCGGCGATGGCCGAGCAGACGCGGGCCACTCCGGGGGTGTAGGCGAGGGAGAGGTCGTCCTTGTCGCGGACGGGGATGGTCGAGCGGACCTCAAGCTTGCCGCCGCGGTGCAGCGCGAAAGCGGGATCCAGGTCGAAGGAATCGAGCGAGGTGGAAGCGGGCGTGACAGCCACAGAGACCCCTGTAGGTTCATCGGACGGAAGGACAGACGCCACAAGGAGGCCTGGCTTCGGTAGCTGCCAGGTTCCCCTCGTCGATGGGTCGTCTCGTGAGGGGTACGGGGGTCACCCGTTTCATGATTGTGCCACATGGTGAGATAGATCAGGTGTCGGAGCTGACGCCGTTCTGTTGACGCATCGTTAAATCAGAACGCACGGACTGCTACTAACCGCCATCTAAACTTCACAAAACCTAACTTTCGTGGCATACCTCATGAGGAGGCCGAACATGGCCCTCTGGTCCTCGCGACGCCGTGGCTACGCCGTAGGCACGCTCGCTATCACCGCCGCCCTGACGCTGTCCGCCTGCGGCGGCCAGCAGGCGGGCACCGACACCGCGCAGCCGACGGGCGGCACCGCCGCGGGCGGCGCCAAGCTGGTGAAACCCGGCAAACTCACGACATGCACGAACATTCCCTATGAACCTTTCCAGTTCAAGGAAGGCGACAAGGTCGTGGGGTTCGACGTCGACATCGTCGACCTGGCCGCCAAGAAGCTCGGCGTGACCCAGGAGATCGTCGACATCGACTTCGCCCAGATCAAGAGCGGCGCGGCCATGGCCTCCGGCAAGTGCGACGTCGCCGCCGCGGGCATGACGATCACGGACGAGCGCAAGAAGAACATCGACTTCTCCGTGCCGTACTTCGACGCCACCCAGGCCCTGCTGGCCAAGAAGGGCACCGGCGCCACGTCCCTGGAAGACGTCAAGGCCAAGGGGCTCAAGCTCGGCGCGCAGGCCAGCACCACCGGCCTGGAGTTCGTGAAGGGCAAGGGCTTCGACCCGGTCGAGTACGCCGACTCGGCCAAGGAACTGCTCGCGCTGCAGTCCGGCCAGGCCGACGTCATCGTCCAGGACCTGCCCGTCGTCCTCACCTGGCTGAAGAAGCCGGACGTGGCCGCCAAGTTCGAGGTGATCGCCAGCCTCGACACCGGCGAGCAGTACGGCATCGGCCTCAAGAAGAACGCCGACCCGGTCCTGCTCAAGGCCATCAACGAGTCCATCGAAGCCGCCCAGAAGGACGGCACGTACGAGCAGATCTTCGTGAAGTGGTTCGACAAGAAGCCTGGTGAGCTGGGCTGATGAAGCCGTCCACGGCGGCTGAACCGGGCCGGGCCCGGTTCAGCCCTCGCCAGAAGCAGCGGGTCACGCGGATCGTCCAGTACGTCGTGCTGGCGCTCGCCGCCATCGCGCTGGTCCTCTATGTGGACTGGCCGAACCTGGCCCAGAACTTCGCCAAGCCCGAGGTCGCCCAGGAGACACTGCCCGAGCTGTTTACGATCGCGTTGAAGAACACGGTCATCTACACCGTGGGCGGTTTCATCCTCGCGTTCTTCTTCGGGCTCCTGTTCGCGCTCATGCGCATGTCCCAGGTGGCCGTCTACCGGTGGATCGCGACGATCTACATCGAGATCTTCCGCGGCCTGCCCGCGGTCCTGATCTTCATCATGATCACCTTCCTCCCGGTGGCGCTGCCCGGCTTCGTGGTGCCCGGCGACATCTACGGCCAGGTCTTCCTCGGCCTCGGCGTGATCGGCGCGGCCTACCAGGCCGAGGTCTTCCGCGCGGGACTGCAGGCGGTGCCCAAGGGCCAGACCGAGGCGGCCAGGTCCCTCGGCATGTCGGCGTCCAGGGCGCTGTTCACCGTGGTCGTCCCGCAGGCCGTCAGGATCGTCATCCCGCCGACGACCAACCAGTTCGTGATGCTGCTGAAGGACTCCTCGCTGGTGTTGTTCCTGGGGGTGTCCAGCCAGTACGTGGAGCTGGCCAAGTTCGGCAACGACCTGGCATCGGAACACTCCAACGCCACTCCGATCATGGTGGCGGGCATCACCTACCTCCTGGTCACGATCCCGCTCGGCTACCTCGCGCGCAGGCTGGAGAAGCGATGACGACGCCACACGCCATCGACGTCAGAGACCTGCACAAGAGCTTCGGCGACAACCACGTGCTCAAGGGCATCGACTTCACCGTCGATCCCGGCCAGGTCGTCTGCGTCATCGGGCCGTCGGGTTCCGGCAAGTCCACGCTGCTCCGCTGCGTGAACCTGCTGGAGCAGCCGTCCAAGGGCACGGTGTACGTGGAGGGCGTCGAGCTGACCGACCCCGACGTGGACATCGACGCCGTACGCCGCCGCATCGGCATGGTCTTCCAGCAGTTCAACCTGTTCCCGCACATGACGGCCCTGCAGAACGTCATGATCTCCCAGCAGCGGGTGCTCAAGCGCAGCAAGAAGGAAGCGGAGATCATCGCCAGGGAGAACCTGGACAAGGTCGGCGTGGGCGCCAAGTGCGCCGCCTACCCGGCCCAGCTCTCCGGCGGCCAGCAGCAGCGCGTGGCCATCGCCAGGGCGCTGGCGATGAACCCCGACCTGATGCTGTTCGACGAGCCCACCAGCGCCCTCGACCCCGAACTCGTCGGCGACGTGCTCACGGTCATGCGCAAGCTGGCCGAGGAGGGCATGACGATGATGGTGGTCACCCACGAGATGGGCTTCGCCCGCGAGGTGGCCGACCGGGTCGTGTTCATGGACGGCGGCGTGATCGTCGAGGAGGGCACCCCCGCCCAGCTCATCGGCGACCCGCAGCACGAGCGGACCAGGGCGTTCCTGCGGCGCGTCCTGCACCCCGAGGGCTGATGAGCACCGCACGCGGCAGGACGTCTTACGCGGGCTCCCCGGCCCGCGTGAGGCGCCGCGCGGTGATCTCGGCCGGGCTCGCGCTGCTCGCGCTCGCCGCCTGCGGAACCGAGCGCGTACGGCACGGCGATCCCTCCGGCGCCCTCACCATGTGCACCAACACGCCCTACGAGCCGTTCGAGTTCGAGCAGGAGGGCGTCATCGTCGGCTTCGACGTGGACCTGGTCTCCCTGGTGGCCCAGGAACTGCGCCGGCCGCTCAAGGTCGTCAGCGTTGAGTTCGACAGCATCCAGAACGGCAGCGCGCTCAACGACGGCACCTGCGACCTGGCCGCCGCCGGAATCACGATCACCGCGGAACGCAAGAAGAACCTCGACTTCTCCACGCCCTACTTCGAGGCCTCCCAGGCCGTCCTGGTGCGCAGGGACAGCAAGCTGAAGAAGCTGACCGGCGCCAAGATCAAGGTCGGCGTCCAGACCGGCACCACCGGCGCCGACTACGCGCGGGAGAAGGGCCTGACCGTCGTCGAGTACGACGACTCCCTGCAGCAGCTGATCGGGCTGCAGGCCGGGCACGTGGACGCGCTGATCCAGGACCGGCCGGTGATCGCGCTCTGGCTGACCAAGCTCAAGCTCGGCAAGGAGCTGAAGCTGCTGGAGAGCCTGGAGACCGGTGAGGAGTACGGCATCGCCGTACGCAAGGGAAACACCGAGCTGCTCCGGACGGTGGACACGGTCCTGGAACGTGCCAGAAAAGACGGAACCTACGCGCGGTTGCGTGACAAATGGCTGGGCAACCTGAGCAACGGCCAGTAGCGCAGCACGACACGGCCCACGATGTCGTCGACCGGGCCGAAGTCCCAGCTGTCGCGCCTGCCTGAGGCGCGCTGGTTGTCGCTCTCCAGCCACCATCCCTCCTCGCCGTGCCACTGGGCCCGCTTGACGATGAGGCGCGCGGGATCGCCGGGCAGGCGGGCGACGACCAGGTCTCCCGGGTGGACCGTGGCGCCCCGCCGTACCAGCAGCCAGTCGCCCGGACGGAGCGCGGGCCGCATGGAGTCCCCTTCGACACGCACTCTCATGTGCTGTGACCCCCTCATCCATGGGCGTTTGCAGCCGAGTAAGGTCGGTAACCGGACCAAGCTGACTCAGCATCAAGGAAGGACTTTCTGATGCTCGCACGACTGCTACGACCCAAGCATGTCGCTTCCGCTCACTGCGACCTGCCCTGCGGCGTCTACGACCCCGCTCAGGCCCGGATCGAGGCGGAGTCGGTCAAGGCGATCATGGAGAAGTACGCCGGCAACGAGGACCCGGTCTTCCGCTCGCGCGCCCTCACGATCAAGGAGGAGCGCAGCGAGCTCGTCAAGCACCACCTGTGGGTGCTCTGGACCGACTACTTCAAGCCCCCGCACCTGGAGCAGTACCCGCAACTGCACCAGCTGTTCTGGGAGGCCACGAAGCTGGCCGGCGCGGCGGGCGGCAAGGGCACGGTAGACGTGGCCAAGGCGGACGACCTTCTCGGCAAGATCGACGAAATCTCCAAGATCTTCTGGGCGACTAAGGCCGCATAAATCGGGAGATAAGGCTCTGTGTGGTACCAGCCACGCAGAGCCTTTTCGTTCGTTGGCGAGTCTGAATCCGCCAAGCACCTCTCCGGGGCGGTAAGTTGCAGTCAGCGTCGAAACCGTACGGGGTCGCTGACCCGAGGGAGGAACGTGACCGAGGAAACCGAGACGCGCGCTGAGGGCGTGGCGGGCATCCGCGACGTGGTGAGCATCAGGCTCCCCGCAGCGAGCGCCTACCTGTCCGTGCTGCGTACGGCAACCGCCGGGCTGGCCGCGCGGCTGGACTTCACGCTCGACGAGATCGAGGATCTGCGGATCGCCGTCGACGAGGCGTGCGCCATGCTGCTGACCGAGGCGGTGCCAGGCACCGACCTGACGGCCGAGTTCGAGCTGACCGGGCAGGAGATGCAGGTCAGCGTGGAGGTCGCGACCGTCGGCAACTCCGCGCCCAAACGCGATGACTTCGCGTGGATGGTGCTGACCGCCCTTGCGGATGACGTGGACGCCGTGACCGACTCCCCCGACCGCATGGCGATCGTCCTGCGTAAGCGCCGAGGCGCGGCGAGGCCGGCGTGACGGAAAGGACTGGAGCCATGGCCACCAGCGAACACGCCGTCCCCGACAGGGTGCGCGCCCGCATGCTCTTCGCCGAGCTGGCCGAGCTGGGTCCCGACGAGCCGCGCCGTCAGCGCATCCGGGACGAGCTGGTCGAGCTTCACCTTCCCCTTGTCGAGTACCTGGCCCGCCGCTTTCGCAACCGCGGCGAATGGCTGGACGACCTCACCCAGGTCGCCACCATCGGCCTGATCAAGTCCATCGACCGCTTCGACCTCGCCCGCGGCGTGGAGTTCTCCACCTACGCCACGCCGACGATCGTCGGCGAGATCAAGCGTCACTTCCGCGACAAGGGCTGGGCGGTCCGCGTACCACGCCGCCTGCAGGAGCTGAAGCTGTCGCTGACGAAGGCGATAAGCGAACTGTCGCAGCGCGAGGGCCGCGCGCCGACCGTGGCCGAACTGGCCGCCTTCCTCAAGATGACCGAGGAAGAGGTCCTGGAGGGCCTGGAGTCGGCCAACGCCTACTCGACCGTCTCGCTCGACGCGCCCGACTCCGGCGACGACGACGCGCCCGCCGTGTCCGACTCGCTCGGCATCGTGGACGAGTCACTCGAAGGCGTCGAGTACCGCGAATCGCTCAAACCGCTGCTCGAACGGCTGCCGCCGCGCGAGAAGCGCATCCTGCTGCTGCGGTTCTTCGGGAACATGACGCAGTCGCAGATCGCCACCGAGCTCGGGATCTCGCAGATGCACGTATCGCGCCTGCTGGCCCGCACGCTCGCGCAGCTACGCGAGGGACTGACCGCCGAGGACTAGCCGTCCTCCCCGTAGAGCGCCTTCGTGGTGGGGGGCGCCAGCAGTACGCCGAGGCCGACCAGGGCGACCGCCATCAGCGGGAAGCCCAGGGCCGGCCGGTCCGCCTGGATCAGCGTGACAGCCACCGGGATCATGAAGATCTGGGTGAGCACGCTCGGCGCCCTCCCCCACCGCTCCACCTTGAACAACCCGCCCCACGCGACCCACAGCAGCCCGGCCCCGACCAGCAGCCCGAACCCGGCCTCCGCGACGGCGCTCGTCATGCTCTCCGGCCTGCCCACGATGGCCTCGACGGCGACGTAAACCCCCAGGCCCAGAGCCACCAGCCCCTCCAGAGCCACCAGCACCGCCGCCACCAACAAAGTCCCAGGACGCGTCACCCCCTCACCCTAATGGGCGCCCTCTGTTGCTGCCGCTCTCAAGCCCCACTGCTCTGTTGCTGCTGCCCTCAAGCCCATTGCTCTGTTACGGCAAGCCCACCCACCCCCACCCGCCGTCGTGGGCGGGCGCCGATCGTGGGGGTCGCTTCTCACGTCGGACGTGGTCCCCACCGCAACGGCCCACGTTGACCAGCCACCATGCCCCAGGTCGGCCGCCTGCCGAGAGCGCCGAGCCCCACCGTCCAACCTCCCGCCGTCTCGGCGCTGGGAAGAGCGCGGGCTGACGCCGCGCCAGCCCCGAGCTCCCGCCACCACCCCGAGCTCGCCCCGGCGCACGCCGCCACCCCCGGTCAAACCACCACCCCCGGTCAAACCGCCACCCCAAGCCTGCCTCCCGGCTCACGCCGCCACCCCAAGCTCGCCTCGCCGCTCCCGGGTCCCGGCAGTCCGGGGGTCGAGTCCAGGTGGCTGGTCTCGGTGGTCGAGTCCTGCCTTATCGGTGTGGGCGGGTTGTTCTGGTTTGGGGTGGGGATTTGGGTGGGTGTGGGAGGAGTGGGGCGATCGGGTAGCGGTTACGGTGGAGGCATGCGTGCGATGTTGCTGGTCAACCCCAAGGCGACCACCACGAACTCGCGGACCCGCGACGTCCTCATCCGCGCCCTGGGCGCCGCCGTTGACCTGACCGTCGAGGAGACCGGCTACCGCGGGCACGCGGCGGCGCTGGCCGGGAAGGCGACGGCGAAGGGGTTCGACGCGGTAGCCGTACTCGGTGGGGACGGGACCGTCAACGAAACGGTGAACGGCCTGCTCAACACGCCCGCCACCAGCGCGACCGAGCGGCCCGCGCTCATCGTCATCCCCGGCGGCAGCGCGAACGTCTTCGCCCGTGCGCTCGGCCTGCCCAACGACCCCGTCGAGGCCACGGGGGCGGTGCTGGAGGCGTTGCGGGAGGACCGGCGGCGGGTCGTGAGTTTGGGACATGCCCAATGGGAAGATGAGGGCAGGTACTTCACCTTCTGCTCGGGCATGGGCTATGACGCCGAGGTGATCAGGGCCGTCGAGGGGCTGCGCGGGAGCGGCAGAAAGGCCACTCCGGCACGTTATGTGAACACCGCGCTACGCCACTATGTCGCCACCGACAAGCGGACTCCGGCCATGACCCTCACCGGGCCCGGCATCCCGAGCGCGCACGGGATCTTCATGGCGATCATCTCGAACACCTCGCCCTGGACCTACGTGGGCACGCATCCGGTCACCCCGACTCCGTGGGCGAGTTTCGAGACCGGACTGGACCTGCTGGGGCTCCAGCGCCTGGGGCTCCCGACCATGTTGCCGCTGATCCGGAAGATCCTCACGGAGAGTGATCGCCTTCCGTCCGGACGCCACCTGGTTCAGCTGCACGACGAGGCCGAGTTCACGCTGACCGCCGAACGCCCCGTCGCCTTCCAGCTCGACGGTGACTACCTCGGCGAGCGAGAATCCATCACATTCCGGGCTACACCGAACGCGTTACAAGTTCTGGTCTAGATGGTTACATTCGGTCATTGTGTGACGCATCCGACATCCATCTCCGCCAAAACTTCCCACCAACCCTCTTGCGTGCACTCTGCGTGGCTGAAAAGCTCGTGAATGACATCGGAACGTAGGACCTTTAATCAGCCCCTTAGAGGTCCGCCGATGTTCAGCGGGCATCCCCGGGTCCACAGGATTCGGGAAAGGTTCGCGCGAGTTAGTGAATCTCTTCACAAAGTACTAGCCGCACGGAGTCAACCACCGGCTCCATCCACTAAGGAGTGACGCATGGACTGGCGCCACCGAGCTGCCTGCCGTGACGTGGACCCCGAGCTGTTCTTCCCGATCGGCAACACCGGCCCCGCGCTCATGCAGATCGAGGAGGCCAAGCAGGTCTGTCGTTCCTGCTCGGCCGTCGAGAAGTGCCTGAAGTGGGCGCTGGAGTCCGGTCAGGACGCCGGCGTGTGGGGTGGCCTGAGCGAAGACGAGCGCCGCGCACTCAAGCGCCGCCGCGCCCGCACTCGCGCCGCCGCCCTCTGAATCATCATAAGGTCCTTGAAGATCATCATAAGGTACGGCACAGCCGACCTGACACCACCCGCCGCCTTTGGCGGGCGCCGATCGTGGGGATCGCTTCTCACGTCGGACGTGGTACCCGCCGTCACGGCGCATCCTTGGCCGCCCAAGTGGTCCGACCCCTTGGACGACCAAGAGCGCGCCGTGGCGGCTTCCGCGTGCCACCCCCACAACACCTGACCGGCCCAGCCCAAGCCCTCGGCACCAGGTCCCGCCCGTCAGGACACCGGAAACCCGGGCCAACACCACTCGCCTGAACACCGGAACCGCAGGCCAACGCTGGCCGCCGCCCGCCTGTCCCGGCGCTGGAAGCCGGGGCCGTCGCCGCGTGTCTCCGCGCCGCGAGCGGGACCGACGTCCCGCGCCGTCCTGGTGCTGGAAGCACGGGCCAACGCCACGCGTCTCGGCTCGGGAGACGCATGGTGACGCCGCGACATCCAAGCTCAAGCAGCCAACCGGGCTCGCGCCGTCAGCCCTGCCTCCGGCTCAGGAACACGCTCGCCGTACCCTCGAAACGCTCTTTTGCGGCGCGCGGCCTAGGGGCGGGACGCGTCGGGAGGGGCGGTGGGGAGGGGGATCGAGAGGGAGGCCTCTGTGCCGCCGCCGTCGCGTGGGGCCAGGGCGAGTTTGCCGGAGAGTTCCCCGACCACCAGGGTGCGGACGATCTGGAGGCCGAGGCTGGTGGAGTTCTCCAGGTCGAAGTCCTCGGGCAGGCCCAGGCCGTCGTCCCAGACGAGGATGTTCAGGCGCTCGGGCTCGGCCTTCACCACCACCTGGAGGCGCTTGGGGCGGCCGTGCTGGAGGGCGTTCTGGAGGAGTTCGGTCAGCGCCATGGCCAGCGGGGTGGCGATCAGCGACGGGAGGATGCCGAACGCGCCCACCCGGCGGGGGGTTACCGCGGCCTCGGGGGCCGACACCTCTCCCGCCATGGCGATCACGCGGTCGGCGATGTCGTCGAAGTCCACGAACTCCTCGGGGGCGTGCGAGAGCGTCTCGTGCACGATCGCGATCGAACCCACGCGGCGCACCGCCTCTTCCAACGCCTCCCTGCCTTCGGGGACGCGTAGGCGCCTGGCCTGGAGGCGGAGGAGGGCCGCCACGGTCTGGAGGTTGTTCTTGACGCGGTGGTGGATCTCCCGGATGGTGGCGTCCTTGGTCATCAGCTCGCGTTCGCGGCGGCGCAGCTCGGTGACGTCGCGGATGAGGACCAGCGCTCCGATACGGCCGCCGCCCACGATCAGCGGGATCGCCCGGAGCTGAACGATCGTGCCGCCCGACTCCACCTCGGTCTCCTTGGCCGCGCGCCCGCTGGCCACGATCATGAGGTCCTCGTTGATGGGCTCGTCGGAGTAGCAGAGCTGCGCGGTGACCCGGCCCAGCTCAGCGCCCACGAGGTCGGCGTGCAGGCCCAGGCGGCGGTAGGCGGACAGGGCGTTCGGGGAGGCGTAGGTGACGCGTCCCGCACGGTCCAGCCTGAGCAGGCCGTCGCCCACCCGCGGCGAACGCACCAGGATCGGCTCCTCGCCCGAGAACGGGAACCGGCCCTCCGCCACCATCTGGGCCAGGTCGGAGGCGCTCTGGAGGTAGGTGAGTTCGAGGCGGGAGGGGGTGCGGGCCGACGACAGGTTCGTGGAGCGCTGGATGACGCCGATGAAGCGGCCGGAGCCGTCGGGCAGCGTGCGGCGTACCGGAATCGTCTCCTCGCGGACCGGAACGCCCGTCGACCAGTCGGGGTCGCCCTCGCGGCAGATGCGGCGCTCGTTCCAGGCGGTGTCGATCAGGTGGCGCTCGCCGCGGCCGACGACGCTGCCGACGATGTCGTCGTGGTAGACGGTAGGGCCGGTGGTGGGGCGCATCTGCGCGATCGCGATCCAGCCACGCTCCTCCAGCAGGGGCGTCCACAGGATGAGATCGGCGAACGAGAGGTCGGCCAGCAACTGCCAGTCGGAGACCAGCGAGTGCAGCCAGTCGAGATCAGCCTCGTCAAGGGCGGTGTGGCGGACGACGAGGTCGCTGAGAGTCGGCACGAGTGCATCATGCGTGCTTAACACCGCAACAACCAAACCGACCACCCGCCACATGAACCGGTTCGCGCCCTACGGGACCCAATCCCGGGCACAACTACCCGGTTGCCCATGGGCTGTCCGGGCGGGGATGCGAGACGCCGGAAGACCGGACACCAGAGGGCACACGGAGACGGACGACGCCGACCCGAGCACGTAGGGCACCGGCATCCGGAGGCCCGAGGCCGCAGGTTTGGTGGCGGGCGGAGACACGAGGCGTGGGGTGCGTTGCCGGAACGGAGGTCGGAGGCTCCGGGGCGCGGGGCCGGAGGCACGCGGCGCTGGGCTGAGGCCGAGGTGCGGTGGGCGGGCCCAGGCACGAGGCGCGGGCCGAGCGGTGGTGGGGGCGGGGGTCGTGGGGGCGTTGGGGCGGGGAAGGGCGGGGGATTGTGCACTCAAATGGGTTTTTTCGGGAATCTCACATTGTGAGAACCGTCACACTGTCCCAATCGCTCAGTTCCCCAGCCGGAACTGTGCAAGCGACCCCGGAGGTGACCAGCACGTTGATCGACTCAACGAGGTCGTTCACCTCGGACACGCCCCCGGCCCAGGCCCGCGTGAGCGCCGCATGCCCCGTGGTGGATATCCTTCTCAGTCAGCCTGAGCTGCCAGTACGCGCGCGTGTCCAGGCGGGCGAGCCGGCCGCTGTGGCCCGCGAGTCCGGCCTGGAGACCGGCGTCCCGGCAGGAGCTGTCGTGCCGGTCGTCCGAGGGGCGCCGGGGACCGCACTGGAGGCCGCCGCCACCTGTGCGGAGCACGGCGTACGCGTCGGATGCCGCCGGCAGCCGCCAGTGCCCACACGACACTCTTGCCTGTGGTTGACCGCTCGGGCCAATCTGAGTTCCGATGATCTCGCGGTGATCAGACACGCCCTCACCGCCGTGGCAGAAGTGAAGGTGAGAGCGTGACTGAGGACCCCCCTCGCGTACCTAAGTACTACGACGTCAAACGCAGCCTGCTCGAACTGACCAAGAGCCTGCCGCCGGGTACCGCGCTGCCGCCCGAGCGGACGCTGGCCGTACGCTTCGAGACGTCGCGCACGACGGTGCGTCAGGCGCTCACCGAGCTCGTGGTGGAGGGCAGGCTGCTGCGCATCCAGGGCAAGGGCACGTTCGTCGCCCAGCCCAAGGTGGCGCAGGTGCTGCAGCTGACCTCCTACATCGGCGACCTGCGCACCGCCGGGCTCGAACCGGACACCAAGATCCTCGAGATCGGCTACATCACCGCCGACGAGCCGCTGGCCCGCCGCCTGGCCATCAACCCGGGCGGACGCGTGCTGCGCATCCACCGCCTGCGCCTGGCCAACGGCGAACCCGTCTCCATCGACACCACCCACCTCTCGGCCCGCCGCTTCCCCAGGCTGCGCCGCGAGCTGGAGGTCCACTCCTCGCTCTACGAGACGCTGCACAACGCCTACAACGTGCGCCTCACGGACGCCGAGGAGATCATCGAGACGGTCCTCGCCACGCCGTACGACGCGAAGGCCCTCGGCGTGGACGTCGGCCTCCCGATGCTCCTGCTGACCCGCCATGCCTTCGACGCCGACGGCAATCCGGTCGAGTGGGCACAATCGCTCTACCGCGGCGACCGCTACAAGTTCGTCACCCGCCTGCGCCGCCCTTAACCCGTCAAACCCCCATTCCCCTTTACGGCAAGCCGCACCACCCGCCCCCGCCGTCACCCGCGCACCGCAAGTCGCTTCCACGCCCCTCGGGCGCGCCGCCACCTCACCGTGACGGCCGCGCCCTGGGCCGGCGAGGTGGTCGCTATCGTGGGCCACATGAGTGTCGTGGTAGTCACGGGGACCGACACCGGAGTGGGCATGACGGTCGTCACCGCCGCGGTCGCCGCCCTGGCCAGGCGGCGGGGCGCGAACGTGGCCGTGGTCAAGCCCGCCCAGACCGGCGCGAGGCCCGGCGAACCTGCTGACCTGGACGAGGTGATCAGGCTGTCCGGGGTCACCACCACGTTCGAGTTCGCCCGCTACCCGGACCCGCTCTCGCCCGCGGCCGCGGCCCGCGCGAGCGGCCTGCCGCCGGTGTCGCTGCCCGAGGTGGCGGTGCGGGTGCGGGAGCTGGCCGAGTCGAACCAGCTTGTCCTGGTCGAAGGCGTGGGCGGCCTGCTGGTGCGCTTCGACGAGGACGGCACCACGCTCGCCGACCTGGCCCGCTTGCTGACCGCGCAGGTGCTGGTCGTGGCCGGCCCCGGGCTCGGCACGCTCAACCACACCGCGCTGACGCTGGAGGCGCTCGCGCACCGGGGCCTCGACCTGGCCGGGCTGGTGATCGGGTCGTGGCCGGACGAGCCGGACCTGGCCGAGCGCCTGAACGTGGCCGACCTGGAGATGCTGGCCGCCCGTCCGCTGGCCGGCGCGCTTCCCGCGAACGCCGCCGGCCACCCCGACTTCGCCGCGCTGGCCCACGCCGCCCTCGGTCCCACGCTGGGAGGCGGTTTCGACCCCGCGAGGTTCCGCCAGACGTTCAAGCCCGCGCGGTGAATGCCAGAGCGCGGTGACCGTCAGGCGTTCCGGCAGCGAGCCTCGGGCAGTCCGCACACCCGTGCCGCCATCGTCCTGGTCTGCTTCACCAGCGTCCTGAAGTCCTTGACCGGCAGCCCGCGCCCGGAGTCGCCGACCTCGAAGTAGATGAGCACGGCCGCGCCCCTCCTGACCGCGGCGAAGCGCATGGACCCCTCGTAGTCCCTGTGGACCGCCCTGATGCCCTCGTCGCCGACCTTGAGCGGACGGCTGGTGTAGGTGGACTTCAGGAAGTCGTCGCCGCCGACGGCACAGCGCTTCAGGTCGGCGCGCAGGCCGTTCATGACCGTCCTGGCCGCCTTCACGTCGCGGTAGAGGGCCACCTGCTCACCCCAGGACTCGACCTCGACCGTCTTGACGGTCGTCCTGGAGGCGATCCGGCCCCGGTCGGTCGCCTTCTTGCCGGACCAGTAGCGGTGCTCGCACGGGTCGAGCAGCAGGCCCGCCGTACGCGCGTCGCTGATCTTCCATCGCTCGACGTCCTTGTGCGGCCCGCGCGCCGCGGCCTCCGTCAGCAGGAAGCCCTTCGGCAGCGCCGGCGAGGCGGCCTGCGCGGGCACGCCCCACGCCAGCGTCGCGGTCGCCGCCGCGAGCGCGATCCCTGTCTTCATCATCGTTCCTCCCCTGTCCCGGTCCCCCTTCGTGAGATGCGGATCGTGGCCCGGTGGTTCGGGCGTAAGGCATGCTCGTGGGGTGGGGCTAGCACCACCCCCACTTCGCCCAGCAGGCCCCTGTCGAGGATCGGCGGCCAGTCCATAGGTTGGAGAGCATGAAAGTCCCCCGCCCCTGGTCGGCGCGTACCTGGCTGGACACGGCGCATGTCGTGACCGGTGTGCCGATCGCCGTGGTGCTCGCCGTGCTGACGGTCGTGCTGGCCGTGCTGCCGCCGGTGCTGCGGCGCAGCGTGCGCGGGCTGACCGCGGTGCAGCGTTCGCGCCTGGCCGCCTTCCTGGGGTTCGTGCTGCCGCCGGTGCCGCGCAGCACGGCCTGGCGCGACCGGCGACTGTGGCGGCAGATCGGCTTCCACCTGCTGGCGCCGGTGCTGAGCGCGTTCGCCGTGGTGCTGGTCTGCGGGTTGTGGGGCGGCGGGCTGGTGGGGCTGACCGCGTTCCTGCAGCCGGTACTGCAGCCGCCGCCGGGGGTGTTCAAGTTCGATCTGCGCAACCCGGTCGTGGCGTCGTTGTTCACGGCCGTGGGGCTGGCCATGCTGATGCTGGCTCCGATCGCGGCGCGGGCGATGGCCGTACTGGAGATCTCGATCGCGCGGGCGCTGCTGGGCCCGAGCCACGCGGAGCTCGGCGAGCGCATCGAGAACCTCCAGGAGAGCCGGGCGGGCGTGATCGACGCGGCCGACGCCGAGCGCCGCCGCATCGAGAGGGACCTGCACGACGGCGCCCAGCAACGGCTGGTGTCGCTGGCCATGAACCTGGGCCTGGCCCGCGCCACGCTCACCGACCTGCCGGCGCCCGCCAAGGAAGCCATCGAGCAGGCGCACGAGGAGGCCAAGCAGGCCCTGCGCGAGCTACGCGACTTCGTGCGCGGCCTGCACCCCGCTGTACTCAACGACCAGGGCCTGGACGCGGCCCTGTCCGGCGTCGCCGCCCGCTCCCTGGTGCCGGTACGGCTGCGCGTCGACATCGCCCAGCGGGTCTCGCCCACCATCGAGGCGGTGGCGTTCTTCGTGGTCTCCGAGGCGCTCACCAACATCGCCAAGCACGCCCAGGCGCGCTCCGCCGAGATCTCGGTGCGCCGGCGCGACCAATGGCTGACGCTGACGATCGTGGACGACGGGCGGGGCGGGGCCAGCATGGAGGGCGGAACCGGACTGCGCGGGCTGGCGCAACGCGTCCGCTCGGTGGATGGATCGCTGCACCTGGAAAGCCCGCTCGGCGGGCCGACGATGATCGAAGTGGAGCTACCGTGCGAGTAGTGCTGGCCGAGGATTCCGTCCTGCTCAGGGAGGGGCTCATCCGGCTGCTCGAAGCCTCCGGCATGCAGGTGGTGGCGACCTCGGGCGACGCGGAGGGGCTGCTGCGGGCCGCCGACGAACACCGGCCCGACCTCGTGCTGACCGACGTCCGGATGCCGCCCACGCACACCGACGAGGGCCTGCGCGCCGCGCTCGTGCTGCGCCGCCAGCAGCCGGAGCTGGCCGTGCTGGTGCTCTCGCAGTATGTCGAGGAACGCTACGCCGCCCAGCTGCTCTCCTCGGCGACCGGCAGCGTCGGTTACCTGTTGAAGGACCGGGTGGCCGACGTGACCGAGTTCATCGACGCGCTGCGCAGGGTGGCGGCCGGCGGCACGGTCCTGGACCCCGAGGTGGTCTCCCAGCTTCTCCTGCGCGGGCACAGCGACCCGCTCGACCGGCTCACCCCGCGCGAGCAGGAGGTGCTGAAGCTGATGGCCGAGGGCCGCTCGAACGCCGGCATCGGGCAGGAGCTCGTGCTCAGCGAAGGGGCGGTCGGCAAGCACATCGGCAACATCTTCACCAAACTCGACCTTTCGCCCGCCGAAGGCGACCACCGCCGGGTGCTGGCGGTCCTGCACTTCCTCAAGATCAGGAGCGTGCCGTGAGGGCGGTCTGGCTGACGTTCGGCGCCGTGCTGACGGTGCTCGCGCTGTTCCTGGCCAGCGGCGGGATGTGGGCGGGCTTCGCCCGCGCCCGCCCGCCGACGCACCAGAGCACGCGCACCATCCCCTTCGTCGGCAAGAAGCTCCAGATCGAGGCGCGCGGCGACGTGAGCGTGTCGATCGTGCCGGGCGCCGCCGGCGAGATCCAGCTCGACCAGCGGCTGCGCTGGTCGGAGACGCGGCCGAACGTCTCCGAGGACTGGAACGGCACCACCCTGCGCCTGGCCGCGGACTGCCCCAACATCAACAACGACCGCGGCCTCACGTGCGACACCGACTACACGGTCTTCGTGCCCTCGGAGACCAACCTGGACGCGACGGTGGAGGCCGGCACCCTCCGGGTCGACAGCCTGTACGGCGACGTCCGCATGACCACGGTCTCCGGGGACATCGGCGTCACCCAGACCGTGGGCAAGTTGTGGGCCCGCAGCGGTTCCGGCAACATCCGCGCCTTCGACCTGCGCGGTGAGGAGGCCGACACCGAGACCGGCGAGGGGCAGGTCGAGCTCAACTTCCGTGAGCGGCCCATGAACGTGAAGGCGCTGGTCCGCACGCAGGGCGACATCAGGATCAACGTGGAGGACGGCGCCTACGACGTCACCGTCCAGGCGGAGACCCCCGACGTCGACGTGGTCCACGACCCGTCCTCGGTCCGCAAGATCGACGCCCGTGCCCAGTACGGCCGGGTCGACATCTGCTGTGGATGACCTCTGTTTGAGGAGGTGACTGGTTGGTAGGTTCCCGGCATGGAGTCCGCGAAGCATGCCGGTGACGCAGCCGTCGCCGTGTCCAAGGCCTATGGCATCGAGACCATGTTCACCCTCTCCGGAGGCCACGTCTTTCCGTTGTACGACGGCGCGGTGCACGAGGACATGCGGATCCTCGACGTACGCCACGAGCAGAGCGCCGTCTTCGCCGCCGAGGCCACGGCGAGGCTCACCCGCAAGCCCGGCCTGGCGGTGCTGACCGCCGGCCCCGGCATCACCAACGGTGTCAGCGGCGTCGCCACCGCGCATTTCAACGGCTCGCCCCTGGTCGTGATGGGCGGCCGGGCCCCGCAGTCGCGCTGGGGCAGCGGCGCGCTCCAGGAGCTGAACCATCCTCCGCTGCTCGAACCGATCACCAAGCTGGCCTTCACCGCCACCGGCCCCGACTCGATCGGCCAGGACGTCGAGATGGCCTTCCGCACGGCGATCGCCCCGCACCGCGGCCCGGTGTTCATCGACTTCGCCATGGACCACCTGTTCTCCCCCTCGCCGGCGCACGCCGCCGACACCCAGACCCCGTCGCCGCTGGAGCCGGATCCGGATGCCGTCGCGGCGATCGCCCGGCTGATCGGCGAGGCGGAGCGGCCGGTGCTGGTGCTCGGCTCCGACGTGTGGATGGACCGCGCCGAGGAGGCGGCCCGCGACTTCGCCGAGTCGTGGAAGCTGCCGGTGATCCTCAACGGCCAGGGCCGCGGCATCCTGCCCGCCGGCCACGAACTGCTGGTCACGCGCGCCCGCGGACAGGCGTTCGGCGAGGCCGACCTGGTCATCGTGGTCGGCACCCCGCTCGACTTCCGCCTGGGATACGGCTGGTTCGGCGGCAAGAACGGAACCTCGCTGGCGCGCGTGGTGCACATCGTGGACGCGCCGTCGCAACTGGCCACACACATGCAACCGGCCGCGTCGGCCGCGGGCGACCTGTCGGTGGTCTTCTGGAGCCTGGGTACGGCCTGCGGCGAAGCCGACATCAAGCCCGCCCGCTACGCCCCCTGGACCGCCAGGCTGGCCGAGACCGCGGCCGCGGCCGTCGCCGCCGACGCCGACCTCCTGACCGCCGGCTCCGACCCGATCCACCCCATGCGCATCTACGGCGAACTGGCCAAGATCCTGGCCGACGACGCCGTGGTGATCGGCGACGGCGGCGACTTCGTCTCCTACGCGGGCAAGTACGTGGAGCCGAAGCAGCCGGGCAACTGGCTCGACCCCGGCCCGTACGGCTGCCTGGGCACCGGCCTCGGCTACTCGATCGCCGCCCGCCTGGCCCGCCCGTCCTCGCAGGTCGTGCTGCTGCTCGGCGACGGCGCCGCCGGCTTCTCCCTCATGGACGTCGACTCCCTGGTACGGCACGGCCTGCCCGTCGTCATGATCTGCGGCAACAACGGCATCTGGGGCCTGGAGAAGCACCCGATGCAGATGCTCTACGGCTACGACGTGGCCGCAGAACTGCGTCCGCAGACCCGCTACGACCAGGTGGTGACGGCGCTGGGCGGCGGCGGCGAGCTGGTGACCAGGCCGTCGGAGATCGGTCCCGCGCTGCGGCGGGCCTTCGACTCCGGCGTGCCGTACATGGTGAACATCGCGACGGACCCGCAGATCGCCTACCCCCGCAACACCACGGGGGTCTGAGGCGGCTACTGCTTGAGGCTCGGCGTCGGCGTCGCGGAAGGCGTCGGCGTCGGGGAGCAGAGCTCGGTGTTGACCAGCGTCAGCAGGACGGCCTTCTTCAGCTCCAGCTTGGCGCCGGCGCCCGGATTCTGCTCGACGACGGTCAGGCAGCGCTCGGGGAACTGGCCGCGTTCCTGGTCGTCCACGCGGACGGTGAACCCGGCGGACGTGATGATCCTGCGGGCGTCCGGGTACTTCATGTTGACCACCCCCGGCACCGGCTTCTTGATCGCCGGAGTGGCCGACGGCGTCTTGGTGCCCTTCGTGGCCGACGGCGTGGTCGTGGGCGTCTTCGTCGTCGTGGGCGTCTTGGTCGGCTCCGGGTCCTCGGTGGGCTCCGCCCTGGTCGGCTGGCGCGTCGGCTCCTCGGGAGGAGTCGTGACGGGCTGGTGCTTGGTCCTGGTGGGCTTGGGCCGCGGGGGCTTGGTGGTGCTCACCTCGGCGCCGATCGGGCTGGTGGTCGCCTCGGGGTCGCCGTCCGTGGTCATCCCGGTGATCGCGACCGCGCCCGCGCCCACGCCGAGTACCAGGGCGACGGCGATCGCGGCGACCAGGCCGCCCCTGCGGCGGGCCTTGGACGCGCGCCGGTTGCCGCGGCGCGGCTGGGCGACGGTGGTGTTGTCGTCGGACGGCGCGGCGGGCGGCCCCTGGACCGCTCCCGTCTGGTACGCCTCGACCGGTGGCGCCATCGTGGCGCCGGTGACCACGTCGGGCACCTCGCCGGCGGCGACCTGGCGGGAGGCGCGGCTCATCTCGGCGGCGCTGGCGAAACGCCTGGCCGGGTCCTTGGACAGCGCCTTCTCCACCAGCGCGCGCACGGCCGGCGGGATCTCGGCGGGCAGTGGTGGCGGAGCTTCCCTGATGTGCTTGAGCGCGATCGTGACCGCGCTGTCGCCGTCGAAGGGGCGCTGGCCGACGAGGCATTCGTAGGCGACCACGCCGAGCGCGTAGATGTCGACCGCGGGGGTCACGGGGGCGCCTTCGGCCTGCTCGGGCGCGCAGTAGGCGGCGGTGCCGAGCACCATGCCGGCGTCGGTGAGCCGGTTGGCCACGTCGGAGCGGGCGATGCCGAAGTCGGTGAGCACGAGCGTGCCGTCGCGCTGGACCATCAGGTTGCCCGGCTTCACGTCCCGGTGCACGATGCCCTGGTCGTGTACGGCCTGCAGCGCGGAGGCCGCCTGCGCGATGAGCTCCATCGCCGGTTCTGGCGCGATCCGGCCGAGGCGGATCAACAGGCGGTCGAGCGGTTCGCCGTCGACGAACTTCATCACCAGGTAGACGGTGTCGCCGCTGACTCCGTAGTCGTAGACGTCCACGACGCCCGGGTGGTTGATCGTGGCCATGGCTCGTGCCTCGCCCTGGAAGCGGGCCACGAAGCCGGGGTCGTCCATCCGACCTGGGAGCAGCACTTTGACAGCGACGGTCCGCGCGAGGACGATGTCCTCCCCACGCCAGACCTCGCCCATGCCACCGGCGCCGATGCGGGTGTCGAGGCGATACCTCCCCGCCAGCGTCGTCCCTTGCGCGACCATGTCTCCCCCGGTACCCCCTGCCTCTCCAACCCCAGACACCAACAAAGCGAACTTGTGTCGCAGCGGGGTAACACAGAGGTCACGGAACTTCGAGAGTGTATGACCCTGGCGTCCCACACGCCACTCATATGCCACAAGCCGTACAAACCCTATCCTGCGGCCTTCTGATGGACCTTGTCCGCGTTTCCCGGAGATCTGGGCCCCATCAGCACCACCAGTAGGCTGAGGCCATGACGCTCGCTCCCGGTCTCCGTTCCCAGTTGCTCATCATGGTCGAGCGTGAGGACACGGCCGCCAAGATCGGCAGCGGTGACGTGCCGGTGCTGGCCACGCCGCGGCTGCTCGCGCTGGCCGAGATGGCCACGTTGCAGGCCGTACGCCCGCATCTGGGCGCGGGCGAGACGTCGGTCGGGACCCGCGTCCAGCTCGACCACCTGGCGGCCAGCCCGGTCGGCACCCACGTCGAGATCAGCACCGAGCTCACCGCGGTCGACGGCCGGCGACTGGTCTTCAGCTTCGTCGCCCGCGACCGCACCACGCTGGTCGGGCAGGGCACCATCGAGCGGGTCGTCGTCGACCGCGAACGGTTCATGGAGCGCGCTACTCGATGACGGCGATCAGGTCGCCTTCCTGGATCACGTCACCCTCGGCGACCTTGAGCTGCGCCACCACGCCGGAGTCCTCGGCGAGGACGGGGATCTCCATCTTCATCGACTCGAGAATGACCAGCGTGTCGCCGTCCTCGACGGTGTCGCCCTCCTTGACGACGACCTTCCAGACGTTCGCCACCATCTCCGCGTATACCTCGGCCACGGGTGCTCCCCTCTTCCTGACGATCCAACCATGTCACGTGCGCTATGCGCGCATACGCCCGACCAGACCCGTGTCGTAGTCCCCGCTGACGAACTCCGCGTTGTCCAGCAGTTCCGCGCAGAACGGCAGGTTGTTCTTGGGGCCCTCGACGGCGAACCCGGCGACCGCGTCCTTGGCCCGCTCGATGGCCTGCGCGCGGCTGTCGCCGTACACGCACAGCTTGGCCATGAGGGGATCGTAGAACGGGGTGACCGTGTTGCCTTCCACGTAGCCGGAGTCGACCCGGGCGTCGGCCGGCTCCCGCCAGACCGTGATCTTGCCAGGTCCGGGGAAAAAGCGCTTGGGATCCTCGGCATAGACGCGGAACTCGATCGCGTGGCCGCGCGGCTCTGGGCGCACCTCGGGGTTCTCGCCCGCAGCCACCCGTAGCTGGAGCTCCACCAGGTCGAGGCCGGTGACGAGCTCGGTGACCGGATGCTCCACCTGCAGCCTGGTGTTCATCTCCAGGAAGACGAAGTCCTGCTTGTCGGCGTCGACCAGGCACTCCACGGTGCCCGCGCCCAGATATCCCACCGCCTCGCCGGCCCGCACCGCGGCGGCCAGCATGCGCTCACGCAACTCGGGCGTGACGCCCGGCGACGGGGACTCCTCCACGACCTTCTGGTGGCGGCGCTGCACCGAGCAGTCGCGCTCGCCCAGCGCCACGACGCGGCCGTCGGGCAGGCCGAGGATCTGCACCTCGACGTGGCGGGCCCGCTCGATATAGCGCTCCAGCAGGATCGCCGGACCGGCCAGAACGTCGCCCTCGCCACCGGCCGTGGCCGCGCCGGCGAAGCGCGCCGCCGCCCTGGACGCCTGCTCGAACGCCTTGGCCAGTCCCTTCTCGTCGTGCGCGACGCTCATCCCGATGCCGCCACCGCCACCGGCCGTCTTCACCATGACCGGATAGCCGATCTCGGCCGCCGCCAGCACCGCCAGCTCAAGATCGGTGGCCGGCTCGCGGGTGCCCGCCGCCACCGGCACACCGGCCGCCTCCATCAGGTTGCGCGCGTTGATCTTGTCGCCCATCCGCTCGATCGCCTCGGGCGCGGGTCCGATCCACACCAGCCCGGCCTCGGTCACCGCGCGGGCGAACGCCGCGTTCTCCGCGAGAAAGCCATATCCCGGATGTACGGCACGCGCCCCCGTCCGCCGGGCCGCCGCGAGCACCTTGTCCACGTCGAGATAGGACTGCGCGGGATTGGCGGGGCCGAGCAGCACCGCCTCGTCGGCCTCGGTGACGAACGGCAGATCGGCGTCGGCCTCGGAGTAGACCGCGACAGCGCGCAGGCCCAGGCGCTGGACCGTGCGGATGACGCGCCGCGCGATCTCGCCTCTGTTGGCGATCAGAACGGGTCCCAGGGTCCCCAGGGTCGCTGTAAGCACGCGCCCACCCTACGACCGCGCCCTCAGCCACCCCTTCTCCGCAAAACCACCGATCCCGGGAGGGTGTTCTGTAGAAACCACACAAAGGCGAGGGCCAAGAGAGGCGCTATATCCCCCCGAACGGCCCGCCACTTTGTACGAGGCCGGAAACCCTCCTGATCTCCGCCCCGACCCCCCTAAATCCGGTGGGCAGGCGCCCGGTCGACCACGCGGGCCAGCCCGCCGATGCAGGCGGCGTCGTACTCCGAGCCGCCCGCCAGGCGCAGCCGTTCGAGTGCGGCACCGGCGCGGTCGCGGTCGGTCGAACCGCCGACGAGGTCGTCGTAGGCGTTGGCCACCTTGATGATGCGGCTCGACAGCGGCGGATCCTCGTCGATCGGGTCGCACTGGCGGCGCACCACGTCGGCCACGCGGTCCAGCACGCCGGTCTGCCTGATGACCTCCGCGCCCAGCTCGGCGATCCGCCTGGCCTGCTCGGGGTCGGTCAGCACGGTCGCGCCGCCCGGGATCGGGTCGCGCAGGGACAGCTGGCCGATGTCGTGCATCAGCGCCGCGTACTCCAGCTCCAGGAGTTCCGGCTCGGACATGCCCAGTTCGCGGCCGATCGCCACCGACAGGCGGCTCACCCTGCGGGAGTGGCCGGGCTCGACGTAGCCGCCCACCTCGGTCACCCGCGACAGCGCGCGTACCGTCTGCAGGTAGGTGGCGCGGATGCCGGCGTACTTGCGGAAGGCGACCTGCGTGACCAGCAGAGGCGCGGCGAAGACGACCAGCGCCACCAGGTCCATGCTGTGAGAGGCCAGCGCGAGCAGCACGCCGGAGGCGGCGACCGCCGCGCCCAGCGGGAACGCGGTGCGGACCTCGTCGCTGACCGCCACCTTGAACGCGGTGCGCACCTGCTCGGCGCGGAGCATCGCGGCGATCAGCACGTCGATGCCGAGGGTGAGCGCGATCAGCGTGACCATCACCGTCAGCGCGGGCCACCAGGTGCCGCGGTCGCCCAGCGTCAGCTCGTGCAGGGTGCCGGCCAGCGGGCGGAAGGCGAAGGCCAGCAACGCGCCGGTCAGCAGCCGCCTGGCCATCGCGTCGAGGCGCGGCGGGCGGCCCACCGCCAGATGCGGCAGCGCGCCGGCCATCATGCCGACCGCGATCACCGCGACCACCTGCAGCGCCGAGTGGCGCAGCGGGTTGGTGGCCAGGTCGAGCAGGAGTGTGTAGCCGAGCGCGGCGGCGGCGCCGATCGGGGCCACCTCCCGGTTGCCCGGCATGGTCAGCCGGGCCAGCTCGCCGACCGCGATCAACGCGCCGAAGCCGATGGCCACCTCCGGGCGGTCGAGCCCGACCGCCGCGGTGTGCGCCACCCCCGCCACGGCCACCAGCCCGGCGGCGCAGATCAGCAGCAACTGCCCGGAGTCCAAGCCCTGAAATGCGCGCTTCATTGGGTCGCGTTTCATTGGCCCGTCACAACTTGGATCGGCATGGTCGGGTCGTCGTGGTCCTTGATCGTGGCGGCGTCCTCGGGCGGCGGATCCACACGGCGCTGCGGCTGCCACGGGTTGCGTTCCAGCGCCTTGATGAACGCCGCCACCATGACCGGGTCGAACTGGGTGCCCGCGCCCCGCTCCAGCTCGTCCACCGCCACCTCGACCGGGCGCGCGCCCCGGTAGGAGCGGTCGGAGGTCATCGAGTCGAACGCGTCGGCCACCGCGATGACCCGGGCGAACTCCGGGATCTCCGGCCCGGCCAGCCCCATCGGGTAACCCTTGCCGTCATGGCGCTCGTGGTGGTGCATGATCCCGGCGAAGGCCTCGTCGAGGAAGTCGATGCCGCGCACGATCTCCAGGCCCCGCATCGGGTGAAGCTGGATCGCGGCGAACTCCTCCTCGGTCAGCGGGCCCTCCTTCTGCAGCACCTTCGTGGGCACGCCCAGCTTGCCGACGTCGTGGAGCATGCCGGCGTAGCGGATGGCCCGCAGCCGGTCCATGCCCATGCCGATCTCCTGCGCGATCATGGTGGAGGCGAGCGAGACGCGGGTGCAGTGGCCGCGGGTGTAGTAGTCCTTCGTCTCGACGGCCTGGCACAGCGCGGCCATCGTGGCGTCGTAGGAGCGCTGCTGCGCGTGGTACTGGCCGAAGGCCCACCTGGCCACGAACAGCGGCAGCAGCACCAGCACCGCGGAGATCGACTGGATCGTCGCCCACAACCCCGCCACCAGCAGGCCGAACGTGCCGTAGCCGAGATAGGTCAGCAGGAACTGCACCATGCCCCGCATCGGCACCTCGCCCGCGCTCACCTGCGTGGCCAGCGAGATCATGGTGAGCGTCAGCACGATGTTGAGCGGCACGAAGACGGCCGTGGCCGCCGCGTAGGGGCCGATCAGGTCGTCGAACGCGTTGACCTGCGGGACCCCGGAGACTCCGCCTAACTGCTGGTAGACCCATCCGGCCGCATAGCCGCACAGGGCGAACTGGGCGCCGTTGAACAGCCGCTTGATCAACGGCAGGCCGGGCCGTACGCTCAGGACCGCCGTGAGGCCGACCAGCGCGGCCCCTTCCATCCCGATGAGCACCACCGCGGCCAGCGCGGCCGAGAAGCTCACCGACACGGCGAACTGCTCCACGTTGAGCAGCGTCGGCATCGACTCGCACACCAGGAACAGCAGCGCGAGCACGAGCAGGATGCCGAGGCTCTCCGAGGCGACCAGTTGCCCCTTGGTGATCAGGCTGTGGGCGAACAGCGCGGTCGCCGCGCCGATCACGGCGAACAGATAGACCTTCGCAGGCCACGAGAGATCACGCATTGCGGCTCCCCTTTGGAGCTCAGGTCCAGGAGACTCCGGGCGGGAGGGCGCCACCGCCCCCGCCGGTCGCCAAGAGGAGAACGACCGGTGTGATCAGCACGAGCGCCGTGATCAGCCGGGCGGTCGAAACCTTCAACATCCACTTCCTCCACGTCGAATTCTGTGATTCACGCTACAGAAGTTGACGTGCTGAAACGGGTGGAGTCGAGAATCGCAAGCAAAGCGTAATCAAGCCACTACCTGCGGCAACTCCGCCTCCAATCGACTGTGGCGCGCAGGCCACTGGCCAGGTCACTCGCGGGCTGCCAGGAGAGCCCGTCGTAGGCGGGCACCGGGTCCACGGCCATGGCCGGCAGGTCGCCCGGCCTGGGCTGCGCGAAGCCCGGCTTGTCCTGGGCGCCCACCGCGTCGGCGATGAGCGAGTGCAGACGGCGGTCGGTGGTCTGGATTCCGGTGCCCAGGTTGAAGCGGCACGCGTTGCCGTCGGCGCCGCACGCGCGCACGAAGCCGTCGACCACGTCGTCCACGAAGACGTAGTCGCGGGTCTGGGTGCCGTCGCCGTAGAGGACCGTGGGCACGCCGTTGAGCAGGGCGTCGGTGAAGATGGCGACCACGCCGGCCTCGCCGTCGGGGGACTGGCGCGGGCCGTAGACGTTGGAGAGGACGAGCGTGGTGTACTCCAGGCCGTACAGGGCGTGGAAGGTCGACAGATACGTCTCGGCGCTGAGCTTCGACGCCGCGTACGGCGAGCGGGGGTCGGCCGGGGCGTCGGCGGGAACCGGGATCGCGGGCGGCCGGCCGTACACCGCGACGGAGGAGGCGAACACCACCTTGCGGCTGCCACCCTCGCGCGCGGCGGCCAGCACCGACGCGGTGCCCTCGACGTTGACCCGCGCGTCGTGCACCGGGTCGGCCACGCTCCTGCGGACGCTGATCTGCGCGGCCAGGTGACAGATCACCTCGGGCTTCCACTCCGCGCCGAGCGCGATCATCGCGGGGTCGCGGATGTCCAGCTCGCACAGCCGGAAGCGCTCGTGCGTCAGGGCGCCGGCCAGGTTCGCGCGGCTACCGGAGGAGAAGTCGTCCACGGCGACCACGTCATGGCCGTCGCCCAGCAGGCGGTCGACGAGATTCGACCCGATGAAACCGGCTCCTCCGGTGACCACCACGCGCATGGGGAAGATCTTAGTCGGACAGCTCCGCCCGGACCTGCTCGATACGGCCGAGCACCTTCGACCTCAGATCGGCCGGCACCGGATCACAACCGCAGTGCTTGGCCACGAGCTGCTTCACGACCTTGTCGAGGTCGTACTCCTTGAGGCACGGGTCGCACTCGTCGAGGTGCACCCGGATGTCGACGCAGTCGCCCTCGCCGAGCTCCCCGTCGATGTAGGCGTAGACCTTGTCCAGCACTTCACGACAGTCGGTGTCATGCGGGTTTCCACAGCTCATTTCGACCCCTCCGCAGGGACAAGGCCACGGTCGCGAGCATAGTCCTCGAGCAGGTTCCGCAGCTGCCTGCGGCCGCGGTGCAGCCGGGACATCACGGTGCCGATCGGGGTGCCCATGATGTCGGCGATCTCCTTGTAGGGGAACCCCTCGACGTCGGCGAGGTAGACCGCGATCCTGAACTCCTCGGGCAGCGCCGCGAGCGCCTGCTTGATGTCCCCGTCGGGGAGGTGCTCAAGCGCCTCCACCTCGGCGGACTTCAGGCCGGACGAGGTGTGGGACTCGGCGCGCGCGAGCTGCCAGTCCTCGATCTCCTCGGTGCCCGACTGCTTCGGCTCCCGCTGCTTCTTGCGGTAGCTGTTGATGAACGTGTTGGTCAGGATCCGGTAGAGCCACGCCTTGAGGTTCGTGCCCTCCTGGAACTGATGGAACGAGGCGAACGCCTTGGCGAAGGTCTCCTGAAGCAGGTCCTCCGCATCCGCCGGGTTCCGGGTCATCCGGAGCGCGGCGGAGTAGAGCTGCTCGAGGTACGGCATGACGTCGCGCTCGAACCGCTCACTGCGCTGCTCCAGAGTCTCCGCGCCTGTCGCGGGCACCGGACCCACCCCCCTAAGATCACCGGTGGCCGGCTGTGGCGGTACACCGTACTCAGGGGAGAATACCTGCTTGGCACCAAGTCGCCGGTCACTGGGGCCGGGTGACGGTGGCTGTGGACGACCTGCAACTGCGAGCATGCTCGACTCAACCCACCCGCGCCCGCGTCTGTTCCCGCAAGATAGAAGGTGACGAACAACCCGGTGCGGGGAAAATGAATACGTACCGGTTGGTAGCCATTGTCCCGGAACCCAGGAGTCGCGTGTGCTGCCCATTCCGGCCGAGGAACTGAACGGCTCGGGGACCCTCGGGCCGTACTGGACGTTCTATCGCGCGGTCGTCGCGGAACAGCTGAGCAGGTGGCTTCCCGGCCAGCCCTCGGTGATCCTCGACCTGTCCGGCGGGCGCGGACGCTGGTCCGGCCAGGCCGCGCGCGCCGGCCACAAGGTGATCGAGGTCGTCGACTTCCGCAGAACCGCCGACCAGGCCAGGTTGCGCGACGTCAGAGTCCGCCAGGTGCGCTCGGACGACCTGTCCTTCCTGCCCGACGAGAGCGTGGACGCGGTGCTCGCCGAGGAGCGCGCCATGTCGGTGGAGCTCATGGCCGAGTCGGCGATGTCCGACGTGGCCCGCGTGCTGCGCCCCGGCGGGCGCGCGCTGTTGTGCGTCGACTCGCTGGTCCTGGGCATGGCGATCCTGGCCGAGCAGGGCCAGTGGCAGCACCTGCGCCAGACGGGCGAGGTCATGCTCGTACCCTGGCCCGACGGCGGCATCACCCGCTGCTTCAGCAGTGGTCAGCTGCGCGAGCTGCTGATGGGCGCGGGCCTGGAGGTCGAGTGGGTACGGCCGCGCACCGTCCTGTCCCCCTCGACCGTCGACCACGTGCTCGGCTCCGACTCCCGGTCGCTGGCCTGGCTGGTGCGTACCGAACTGGAGGCGCACCCCGACGACAACGACACCGTGGGCATCCACCTGGTGGCCAGCGCCCGCAAGTCCTAGCGGCGCCGCTCCTGCTTCGACTGGCACTGCACGCAGCGCGCGGCCTCTGGGCGGGCCTCCAGGCGTCCTTCCGGGACCGGTTTGCCGCAGTCGACGCATTCGCCGTAGACGCCGTCGTCGATGCGCCTGAGCGCGTTCACGACGGCGCGGCGCTGCGCGACGGCCGCGTCGAGCATGGCCTGGGCGCGGTCGGCCTCGGTGAGATCGGACCCGGCGTCGGCCGCCGAACGCTCACGCACGGCGACGGGCTCGCCGGTCAGGACCCTGATGGAGCGGTCGAGCTCGGCGAGCATGCTGTCCAGGCGTTCACGAGCGGTCGTGTGGTCCACGAATCCGCACCTCCGGGCAGGTGAGGGGAGCCTGGCGAGACTCCCCGGTGGTCCCGCCCTGCGCAAATAGGGGGTGAATGTGGCGGTGACACCGAGTGAACGGTCGCATCGCTTTTCCACCGGATGCCCACTTGGCGTGGTTCTTACACCTTCTAGAAAAGTCCGCTTTCTCCGGGGTCAGGCAGGGGTTTGATGAGGTCCGGCCCGTTGTTCCGGACATTGTTCACATCTGTGGACACCGGGTACGCAACCAGCCGGCCCGACTGCGCCGGGATCAACAGCCCCTGGGCCGTCGAGGTGTCGGTGAGCTTCGGGTCGAGCCACTCCGCCCACCGCTCGCGCTCGATCATCATCGGCATCCGGTCGTGGATGTGGCCGAGGTCGTCCTCGGCGTCCGTCGTGATGACCGTGCAGGTGACCAGCCACTTCAGCGGGTCGTCGTCCGCGCGCGTCTTGTCCTTCCAGAACTCGTACAGCCCGGCCATCGCCAGCACCCCGCCGTCCTCGGGATGGATGAAGTAGGGCTGCTTCTTCTTTTTGTCGCCCTCTACCGGCATCCACTCGAAGTACCCGTCGGCCGGGATCAGGCAGCGCCGCTTGGCGAAGGCCTGCTTGTAGGCCGGCTTCTCGGCCAGCGTCTCGGCCCGCGCGTTGATCATCCGGGAACCCACCGAGGGGTCCTTCGCCCATACGGGCACCAGGCCCCACTTGACCACCCGCAATTGCCTGACCTCCCGCTCGGCCTCCTCGGGCACGCGGCTCAGGACGGCGTAGACCTGCTTGGTGGGGGCCACGTTGTAGTCGGGGCTCAGCTCCTTGTCGGGCTCGGCGTCGAGCTCGACCTGGAACTCCTCCAGCAGCTCGTGCTTCTTCCGCGCCGAGGCGTATCTACCGCACATAGCACCACCCTGCCATGTTCGGGGTTGGGTGCTCGGCGGACGCATCGCCCTTTTTGCGGAATGCCAGGCCCACAACACACCGCCGCCCTCCCCAACGCCACCCCCACACCAACCTCCCTCACGCCTCGCCTCCTCCCCCCGCTGTCCCTCCTCCCTCGCCTCCTCCCCCCGCTGTCCCGCCTCCCCCCGCTGTCCCTCCTCCCGCCCACGTCCTCCCTCGACGCCTTCCTCCCGCCTCGTCCACCCAAGCGCCCCGCCCCTTGCCCGGAGGTGTTGTCCACAGGCTCTCCCGGCGTCCGCGCCTCCATCCACAGGCTGCGGCCTGCCGTACCGGCTGCCAGTAGTCTTTGACCATGCCCGCTCAGCACTGGCCAGCCCCGGTCGCGACCGCCCCCGTCGCGGCCACCGTCGCCCTGCCCGGCTCCAAGTCGGTGACCAACCGCGCGCTCCTGCTGGCCGCGCTCGCCGACGGGCCAGGCCTGGTCCGCCAGGCACTGCGCAGCCGCGACGCCGACCTCATGGTGGCGGCCCTGCGCGCGCTCGGAGCGGGCTTCGAGGCGGTGGCCGAAACCCCGGCGGGCGTCGACTGGCGCGTCACCCCCGGCCCCGTCACCGGCGGCGCGAGCATCGACGTCGGCCTGGCCGGCACGGTGATGCGGTTCGTACCCCCGATGGCGGCGCTGGCCGACGGCGAGGTGCGCTTCGACGGCGACGCCCACGCCCGTAAGCGCCCGATGGGCCCCATCCTCGACGCGCTGCGCGCCCTGGGGGCGACGATCGACAACGACGCGCTGCCGTTCACCATCCGAGGCCCGCTGAGCGGCGGCGAGGTGACGATAGACGCGTCGGGTTCATCCCAGTTCGTCTCAGGGCTGCTGCTGGCGGCAGCCCGCTTCGAAAAGGGCGTCACGATCAGGCACGCCGGCCCGCCGGTCCCCTCGCAGCCCCACATCCTCATGACGGTCCAGATGCTCAGGGCAGCGGGCGTGAGCGTCGACGACACGGAACCCGACGTGTGGCGAGTCGCCCCCGGCCCGATCGCGGCACGGGAGACGACGGTCGAGCCCGACCTGTCCAACGCGGCGCCGTTCCTGGCCGCCGCCATGGTCGCGGGCGGCTCGGTCACCATCCCCGACTGGCCGTTGAACACCACCCAGCCGGGCGACGTCCTGCGCGACCTGCTCACCCGGATGGGCGCCACCATCGACCTGACACCAACCGGCGAAGGCGTGGCCGGCCTCACCCTCACCAGCACGGGCGGTGGGCAGATCATCGGGATTGACGCCGACCTGCGTGATGTGTCCGAGCTGACGCCCACGATCGCCGCGCTGGCCGCCCTGGCCACCACGCCGAGCAGGCTGCGCGGGATCGCCCACATCCGCGGCCACGAGACCGATCGCATCGAGGCGCTCGTCACCGAGATCAACCGCCTGGGCGGCGACGCGGAGGAAACCGACGACGGCCTGATCGTACGGCCGCGCCCGCTCCACGGCGGCGTCTTCCACAGCTACGCCGACCACCGCATGGCCACCGCCGGAGCGGTCATCGGGCTGGCGGTGCCCGGTGTCGAAGTGGAGAACATCGCGACAACGGGTAAGACCCTGCCGGAGTTCACCCGCATGTGGGGGGAGATGCTGGGGGGAGTAGACCGCTGAAACGGCGGGAATACGACGAGGACGACGTCAGGGTCAGGCCGGGTAAGGGTTCGCGGCCGAGGACCCGGATCCGTCCTGCCCACGAGGACGCCGTCGAGGGCTTCGTGGTCGCCGTCGACCGGGGCCGCTACACGACGCTGGTGGAGGCGGCGCCCGCCGCGTCCGGGGGCCGGGGCCGTAAGAAGGCCAAGCCCGTTCGCCGTCTGGTGGTCGCGATGAAAGCGCGTGAACTCGGGCGTAAAGGCATTGTCGTGGGTGACCGGGTGGCGATCGTAGGCGATGTATCCGGTGAACCCGACACCCTTGCCCGCATCGTCCGCGTCGAACCCCGCACCTCGATGCTGCGCCGTTCCGCCGACGACACCGATGACACCGACGGCATCGAGCGACCGGTCGTGGCCAACGCCGACCAGCTGGTCATCGTGACCGCCCTGGCCGAGCCGCCGCCCCGGCCGCGCATGATCGACCGCATCCTGGTGGCCGCCTTCGACGCCGACATCGAGCCCCTGCTGTGCCTGACCAAGTCGGATCTGGCGCCGCCGGACGAACTGCTCTCCCTGTACGAACCGCTCGGCGTCCCCCACGTCGTCGTCCACAAGGGCGGCTCACTGGAGGAACTACGCGACCACCTGACCGGTCGCGTCAGCGTGCTGGTGGGCCATTCAGGCGTGGGCAAGTCCACCCTGGTCAACGTCCTGGTACCGGACGCGAACCGGGCCGTCTCCCACGTGAACGCGGTGACCGGCCGCGGCCGCCACACCTCCACCTCCGCCGTGGCACTGGAACTGCCCGAGGGCGGCTGGATCATCGACACGCCCGGCGTACGCAGCTTCGGCCTGGCCCACATCTCGGTGGAAACCGTGCTGGCCGCCTTCCCCGACCTCATCGAGGTCACCGTCAACTGCCCCAAGGGCTGCACCCACCGCGGCCCCGACTGCGCACTCGACGCCTGGGTCGCCGACGGCCACGCCGACCCGGCCCGCCTCGACAGCCTCCGCCGCCTCCTCGCCACCCGCGACCCCGAACCCTCCACCGATTAACTCCCCCTCGCCGAGCCGAGAACGGGCGGTCCAGAGCGCGAGCCGTGGCAGCCGAGTGGAGTGGGGCCAGAGCCGGGACACCCAGAGAGCCCGGGGCTGCCAAGGGCCCGGTGTGAGGTGTCTGCCGGCCGACAAGGTGCGCACTCGGGCGGCCAACGGTGTGGGCCGGGGCTTGGGCGGTCACCAGCCGCAGGGATCGTGGGGTCGTGCGTGGGGTGTGCGTGGGTCGTGAGGGGTGGGTGGCAGGGTTCTCGGCATGATGAAAGCGCTGATGTTCAATCCGGAACTGTCCATCGCCACCGTGTCCGAGCCCGTGCCCACCGCGTCTCAGGTGCTCATCCGGGTGTCGGCGGTGTCGCTCAACTTCGGTGAGGTGGCCTATCACGATCCTCGGTCGCGGCGGGTGCCGGGGTGGGACGCCGCTGGTGTGGTCGTACAGGCGGCCGCTGACGGGTCGGGGCCGTCCGTCGGCATGCGGGTGGTGAGTTTCGGGTGGTCGGGGGCCTGGGCGGAGTTGCGGGCCGTGGACACCGCCGAGCTCGCGGTGGTTCCCGACTCCGTGGATCTGGGGGTGGCCGCGGCGTTGCCGGTGGCGGGGGTGACGGCCGTGCAGGCGGTGCGGCGGCTCGGCCCGATCGCCGGGCGGCGGGTCCTGGTTACCGGGGCGGCGGGCGGGGTGGGGCGCTTCGCCGTACAACTCGCTGCTCGTGAGGGGGCGCGGGTGATCGCGTCGGTGAGCAGCCCGGCCCGTGCGGAGGGCCTGCGCGCGCTGGGCGCCGCCGAGATCGTCAGCGGCCCCACAGACCTGACCGAGCGCGTGTACGGCGTGCTGGACACCGTCGGCGGCCAGCAGTTGGCCGAGGCGTTCTACCGGCTGGAGGACGACGGCGTCGTCCAGGCCATCGGCCGGGCCGCGAAACAGCCGACGCTGATCGACTTCGAACGGGCGGGCTCCGCCTCGGCACGCGGCCGGATCGAGAACTTCAACGTAAGCGCGCCCTTCGGCCCGGACCTCGCCCACCTCCTCACGCTCCTGGAGCGGGGCGAGCTGGAGGTCGAGATCGGCTGGCGCGGCCCGTGGGACCAGGCCACCGTCGCGGCCAAGGCCCTGCTGTCCCGCGAAGTCCGGGGCAAGGCCATCCTCACCCTCCCGTGATCACCCACACCGGGGCAAACCGCCGTTCGGCCCGCACCACCCATCAAACGAGCCCCGCGACGAGAGCCCACCACGTGGGTGGCGCCCCGGGAGCAGCTCGCCTGACTGCGGCAGGAGCCCACCAGCTGGGTCGAGTGGAACTCAAGGCATGGCCGCGGTTGAGGTTGGCGGGAGGAGCTCAACGGGTGGCGGCGGTTGGACCTGGTGGAGGGTGGGGTCAGCGGTTGGGGCGGAGGGTCCAGGAGACGGTCATCTCGCTGACCAGGACGCCCTCGGCGTTCTTGAGTTCCACCGCCACCTCGAACTCCGGCCGCTCCCCCGCGTCCAACCGCCCCACCACCTCGTCCCGCTCGACCTGAAGCCGCGCCTCGGCCCTCACCTCGCCCATGGCCAGCTTCCGGTACCGAATGGTCGCCCCGGTGGCCAGCGGCACCGCGCGCGACAGCTGGTCGCCCAGCGCCGACAGCATGGCCGCCCCGGACGCCGACTCCGCCAGCGTGAACAGGGCCCCGGCATGCGGTCCCGCCACATGGTTGTGCAGGTCGGCACGGTCGGGCAGGCGGCACAGGGCGTACCCGTCGCTCACCTTGTCGAAGACGACCCCGAGGGTGTTCGCGAACGGCACGGTCTGGAGCATGAAGGCGCCCACATCAAAAGACATACCGCAATGCTACTCACCAGTAACACCTGACACCACGTCCAGAGTTGCGGCAAATGGTGGGGAATGTCAGTAAGAAAGGGGGAATCGGCCTCTGATGCGGCGTGTGCCCGGCACGGTAGCGTGGCTCATCGTGACGGGTTACAACGACGATCTACGCCTCGCGCACGTCATGGCGGACGCCGCCGATGACATGACCCTGCGGCGGTTCAAGGCGGTCGATCTCAAGGTCGACACCAAGCCGGACCTCACGCCGGTCAGCGACGCCGACCGGGCGGTCGAGGAGGCGATCCGCGGCACGCTGCGGCGGGCCCGTCCGCGCGACGCCGTGGTGGGCGAGGAGTTCGGGCGGACCGGCTGGGGCGCCCGATCGTGGATCATCGATCCGATCGACGGGACCAAGAACTACGTGCGCGGCGTGCCCGTCTGGGCCACGCTCATCGCGCTCATGGACCACGGCGAGGTCGTCGTCGGGCTCGTCTCGGCGCCCGCGCTCGGCCGGCGCTGGTGGGCGGCCAGGGACGGCGGCGCGTGGACCGGCAAGAGCCTCACCAAGGCCAGCCGCATGCGGGTCTCGGCGGTGACCGATCTGGGTGACGCCTCGTTCTCCTACTCCAGCTTCGGCGGCTGGGAGAAGCAGGGCAAGCTCAACAACTTCCTCGACCTGAACCGCGCCTGCTGGCGTACCAGGGCGTATGGCGATTTCTGGTCACACATGATGGTCGCCGAGGGCGCCGTCGACCTGTCGGCCGAGCCGGAGCTGTCGCCGTGGGACATGGCGGCGCTCACGGTGATCGTCGAGGAGGCCGGCGGGCGGTGGAGCGACGTCGCCGGCGCGCCCAGCCTCGAAGGCGGCAGCCTCGTGTGCACGAATGGCGCGCTCCACGACGCGGTCCTGAACCACCTCAACGCCTGATCACCCCAGAAGCCGGTCCACGGCGCGCATCAGCTGCCCCCGGTAGCTCTCGCCAAAAAGCACGACATGCACCAGCAGCGGATGCAACTGGTGCAGGGGCACCCGTTCCCGCCATCCGTCCGCGAGCGGGTGCTCCTCCTGATAAGCCCCAAGAATCCGGTCCAGGTACGGCACGCCGAACAAATCCAGCATGGCCAGATCGCTCTCCCGATGCCCGCCATGCGCCGCCGGGTCGATGAGCACCCCGGTCCCGCCGGACCACAGCAGGTTCCCGCTCCACAGGTCGCCGTGGATCCGCGCCGGCGACTCCGCAGGCCCGGAAATTTCCGGAAACATCGCCACGGCCCGCTCCACCCGGTCTCTGTCGCCGGCGGTCAACGCGGCGGCCTGCCGTACAAAGGGAAGAACGCGGCGCGCGGCATAGAAGGCGGGCCAGTCGGGCGCGGGCGAGTTGTCCATCGGGAGCTCGGCGATGAACCCCGGCCACGGCGCGCCGAAAGCGTCGGCCCCCGCGCGGTGCATCCGTGCGAGCCTCCGCCCGAAACGCTCGGCCGCGGCCGGAGTGGGCGGCTCGGTCGGTACCCAGGACAGTACGAGCCGGTCCGCGCCCGCCTCGATCACCTCGGGCACGTCCATCACCTCGCCCAGCCACCGCAGTCCGGCCGCCTCGGAAGTGAACAAAGGGGAAACAATTCCGGACTTGGCGAAGACCTCGCGCCCGTCAGCCAGGAAACCCCGCTCCAGCCGCCATCCGTGCGAGGAGCCGAGCCGCTCGACCACTCTCACCGGAGCTCGTCGGCCAAGTGCTTGGCAAGACCCTCCGAAGCCGCCTTGACCTGCCGCAACACCTCGTCGAAGCCATCCTGGCCGCCGTAGTAGGGGTCGGGCACCTCCGCCTCCGCCGGCGCGGACGGGTCGAACGAGCGGAACAACCTGACTTCCTGCCCGGCGGGCGCGAGCCGCCTGAGCGCCCGCAGGTTGGCCGTGTCCATGGCCAGCACCAGGTCGTAACGGCTGAACCAATCCCCGGTGAACTGCCTGGCCCGATGGGCGGAGCCGTCGTAGCCGCGCTCGGCCAGCGTCTGCGCGGCCCGCTGGTCCATGGGCCCGCCGACGTGCCAGTCACCGGTTCCGGCGCTGTCCACCACCACTTCGTCCAGTCCGTGCTCGGCCAGCGTGGCCCGCAGGACCACCTCGGCCATAGGCGAGCGACAGATGTTTCCCATGCACACCAGGCATACGCGGTAGGTCATGGGGTCAAGCATGCCGCTTGAGGAGCTATTCACACGAGGCGAGGCACGACTTCCGTCGCCGGTCACGACTCGTTTCATTTCCGTTCACTTTCCCCAAGTTTTATCGGTCACGTAGCAAGCAAGGATCTCCATACGAGAAGGACACAAACCGTGACCAGTGGACAGCGCCGCCTCAGCGCGGTGGCGACGGCCGCCTTCGTCGTTTCCCTCGCGGCGGCCTGTGGCGGCGGCGGTAACACAGCGGCCACCAGCCCCGAGGCCTCCGCCCCCTCTTCGGCCGGCGCCTCCGAGCCCCCCGCGGGCCTGAGCGGCGAGATCAAGATCGACGGTTCCAGCACCGTCGCCCCGCTCATCTCGGTTGCGAGCGAGGCGTTCGGCGAGGAGCAGCCGCAGGTCAAGGTTCCGGTCGGTACCTCGGGCACCGGTGGTGGCTTCGAGAAGTTCTGCGCCGGCGAGACCGACATCTCCAACGCCTCCCGCCCGATCAAGGACGAGGAGAAGACCCTCTGCGAGGGCAAGGGCATCAAGTTCACCGAACTGACGGTGGCCACCGACGCCCTGACCGTCGTGGTGCCCAAGGAGAACACCTGGGCCAAGTGCCTGACCACGGCGCAGCTCAAGAAGATGTGGGAGCCCGCCGCCGAGGGCAAGGTCAAGACCTGGAAGGACGTCGACGCCAAGTTCCCCGCCGAGGCCCTGAAGCTCTACGGCCCGGGCGCCGACTCCGGCACGTTCGACTACTTCACCGACGAGATCAACGGTGAGGAGGGCGCGAGCCGCAAGGACTACAGCCCCTCCGAGAACGACAACGACATCGTCAACGGCGTCGCCGGCGCCAAGGGTGGCCTGGGCTACTTCGGGTTCACCTACTACGAAGAGAACATGGACAAGCTGACCGCCGTGGAGATCGACTCCGGCAGCGGCTGTGTCGCCCCCAGCGTGGAGGCCGCCCAGGGTGGCAAGTACACCCCGCTGGCTCGCTCGCTGTTCGTCTACCCGTCGGCCACGGCCGTGAAGCGGCCCGAGGTCGGCGCCTTCCTCGACTACCTGAGCGCCAACATCGGCTCGCTGGCCAAGGAGGCGAAGTTCATCCCGCTCAACGCCGAGCAGGAGGCCAAGCTCAAGAGTGACATCACGGCGCTGAAGGCGGACTGATGGCTGCTCAGCACCAGGCGACCGCACCGGGGACCGGAAGGTCCCTGGCGCGGTCGCGCCCGCGTTACGGAGAGGCGATCGTCAAGGCGCTGCTTCTGGCGGCGGCGCTGGTCTCCATCGCGACCACCGTCGGCATCATCTACTCGCTCGTCGAGCCCACGATCGAGTTCTTCGGAGAGGTCAGCCTCGCCCAGTTCTTCGGCTCGACCAACTGGGGCCCGCTGATCAAGCCGGCCACGTTCGGCGTCTGGCCGATCGTCGTGGCCACGCTGGAGATCACGCTGATCGCCGTCATCGTGGCGGTGCCGCTGGGCCTGGCCGCGGCGATCTACCTCTCGGAGTACGCCAAGCCGGGCGTCCGCAAGTTCTTCAAGCCGGTCCTCGAGATCCTGGCCGGTGTGCCGACCGTCGTCTTCGGCTACTTCGCGCTGTCCTTCCTCACTCCGCTGCTGAAGGACATCTTCCCCTTCCTGAACCTTGAGGCGAAGAACGCGCTCTCGGCCGGCCTGCTCGTCGGCATCATGATCATCCCGATCGTCGCCTCCCTCGCCGAGGACTCGATGGCGGCGGTGCCGAACGGCCTGCGCGAGGGTTCCTTCGCGCTGGGCGCCTCGAAGATGCTGACCTCGGTCCGCGTCGTGGTGCCCGCGGCGTTCTCCGGCATCGTGGCCGCGATCATCCTGGCGATCTCCCGCGCCGCGGGCGAGACGATGATCGTGGCGGTCGCGGGCGGCTTCAAGTCGATCTTCACCTTCGACCCGACGAACGAGATGGCCACCATGGCGGCCTTCATCGCCCAGGCCGGCGCCGGTGACCTCTCGACCGGCTCGATCCCCTACAAGACGATCTTCGCCGTGGGTTCGCTGCTGTTCATCATCACCTTCGCGATGAACTGGTTCAGCGCCCGGATGGTGCAGAAGTACCGCGAGGTGTACGACTGATGGCAATCCTGTCCACACCTGCCTCGACCGTACGGCTGGCCAGCCAGGGCAGGCCGCTCAAGGAGCACCTGTTCCGGATCGCCCTGCTCGCCAGCCTGGCCATCGCCATGATCTTCCTGGTGGTCCTGCTCGTCTACGTGGTGACGCAGGGCTGGCAGCGTCTCGACCTGAACCTCATCCAGAACTTCCCGTCGCTGCGGTCGGTCAACGCCGCGACGGCCGGTGTGCTGTCGGGCATCATGGGCACGCTGTGGGTGGTCGCGCTGACCGCGATCATGGCACTGCCCACCGGCGTGCTCGCCGCGGTCTACCTGGAGGAGTACGCCGACAAGACCAAGTGGTACAACCGGCTGATCGAGCTGAACATCGCCAACCTGGCGGCGGTCCCCTCGATCGTCTACGGCATCCTCGGTCTCGGCGTCATCTCCCGCGGCTTCGGCCTCGGCCCAAGCGTGATCACCGGTGCGATCACCCTGTCGCTCCTGGTGCTGCCCATCGTGATCATCGCCGCCCGCGAAGCGATCAAGGCGGTGCCACCGTCCATCCGCGAGGGCTCGCTGGCCCTCGGCGCCACGCAGTGGCAGACGATCTGGCGGCAGGTGCTGCCGGCTTCGGTGCCCGGCATCGCGACCGGTTCCATCCTGGCGCTGTCTCGCGCGATCGGCGAGGCGGCGCCGTTCCTGCTGCTCGGTGCGGCCACGCTGGTCCGCTTCAACCCTGACGGGCTGAGCAGCAGCTTCTCCGTTCTGCCGGTCCAGATCTACAACCTGATCACCAACTCTCGTCCCGAGGTCCAGGTCGTGGGCGCGGCGGCCATCGTGGTCCTGCTCGCGATCCTGCTGCTGATGAACTCAGCGGCCATCTGGCTCCGTAACCGCTACCAGAAGCGGTGGTAAGGAAGAAATGACCGAGATCATGCCGAACATCACCGTTCGCGGGCCGGAGGCCCCCCGGAACATCGAGGCCCTGGACCCGGTGTTCACCGTCTCGAATCTCAGCGTCTTCTACGGCGACTACGAGGCCGTCCGCGGAGTCGACCTGACCATCGGCAACCGCGAGATCACCGCCATGATCGGTCCGTCCGGCTGCGGCAAGTCCACGGTGCTGCGCTGCTTCAACCGGATGAACGACCTCATCCCGGGCGCCCGTGCCGCCGGTTCGATCATGTACCACGGCGAGGACCTCTACGGCGACCACGTCGACCCCATCGAGGTACGCCGCCGGATCGGCATGGTCTTCCAGAAGCCGAACCCCTTCCCCAAGTCGATCTACGACAACATCGCCTACGGCCCCCGCGTCAACGGCATGAAGGGCAAGATGGACGACCTGGTCGAGCAGGCGCTCACCCAGGCGGCCCTCTGGGACGAGGTCAAGGACAAGCTCAAGCAGAACGCCCTGTCCCTGTCCGGTGGCCAGCAGCAGCGACTGTGCATCGCCCGCGCGATCGCGGTCCGGCCCGAGGTCATCCTCATGGACGAGCCCTGCTCCGCCCTCGACCCGATCGCCACCACCAAGATCGAGGATCTGATGCAGGAGCTGTCGCGCGACTACACGATCGTGATCGTGACGCACAACATGCAGCAGGCCGCACGCGTGTCCGACCGCACGGCGTTCTTCACCGCCGAAGTGGACGAGCAGAGCGTACGGCACGGCCGCCTGGTGGAGTTCGACGAGACCAGCCGCATCTTCACCAACCCCTCTGACAAGCGCACCGAGGACTACATCACCGGACGATTCGGCTGATGGCCCACCAGCAGACGGCATCCGAGGTGCACGGGGACACTCGTACGGCGCCCGTGCTGCTGGTGGCCGATCCCGACGAGAGCATCGTCCAGGAGCTGGCCACCGCGCTCGAACGCGAGGGCGTGACCGTCGCCGGAGTCAGCGACGGCGCGCAGGCGTTGCTCCAAGCTGGAGCTCTCAGGCCAGATGTGGTGCTGGTCTCGGCGACCCTGCCGGTCATCAGCGCCGTGGAGTTCGTGCGAGCAGTACGGCTGACGCGAGCCGTTCCCGTACTGCTCGGCGTCGGCGAAGGGCATGCCGAGCAGGCCGTACAGGCTTTGGCGGCGGGAGCGGCGGCCTGCGTGGCCCGGCCGTACCGGGTGCTGGAGTTGCTCCCGTTCGTGCAGGCCGCCTCTCCCGAGTCGCGCACGCTGCTGCGGGTGGGTGAGGTGGAGCTCGACGTACGCGCCTACCAGGTGCGGGTGGGCGGGCGAGCCGTACACCTGCCGCTGCGTGAGTTCGAGCTGCTGCACTACCTGATGCGCAACGCCGACCGCACGGTGACGCGCGAGCAGATCATGCGGCACGTGTGGAACGCCACCGACGCCACGTCCACCAACACCATCGCCGTCCACGTCAAACGGCTGCGCGCGCGGCTCGGCGACGAGGACGATCAGCTCATCCAGACGGTCAGGGGTGTGGGCTATCGCCTGGTGACGCCCTAGCACTTTCTGAATGAGCGCAGGATCCGGGTGACCACGCCTTCTACCGTGGCGATGCCGTCGCCCACCTGCGTGCTGCCCTCGGTCAGGACCGCCACCGCGTACCTTCTGCCGATCAGGCCCACGCTGACCACGGCCCAGCGTTTGGTGGAGACCCGCTTGAGCCAGCCGTTCTTCAGCGCTGTCCCCTGGCCCTTGCACGCGCCCGCGCTCACGCCCCAGTTCTGGCCGTCGATCACCGCGCCCATCAGCTTGAGCACTCGCTCGCGCTCCTTCTCCGGGAGTGGGCTCTTCTTCGACACCAGCGCGTTCATGAGCTTGACCTGGTCATCGGCCGAGGTCCTGGTGATGCCCCAGCAGTACAGGTCGAGGCAGTCTCCGGCCACGCCGCTCGTGTGCCGCAGCCCGAACTTTCTGGCCGCCTTCGTGAAGCCGGCGGCGCCGCCGATGCGTGTCCAGAGCCGGTCGGCCGCGTGGTTGTCGCTGTAGCGGATCATGATGTCGGCGTCGTGGCGGGTGGCTTTGTCCAGCTTGCGCCACGGGGTCTTGCGGAGCAGGGCCATCAGGATGAGCGCCTTGGCGGTGCTGGCGGTGATGAGGCGCTCGCCCTTGTGGTAGCGGTAGACGCGGCCGGTGGCCAGGTCCTTGACGGTGGCGGTTACCGGACCTGGGCGGCCGGCCAGGTAGCGGTTCAGCCGCTTGGTGATCGTCTTGGGGTTGAGCGGGGGCGGCTTGGGCTCCTGCGCGTCCGTGCCTTCCTTGGGCGGCGGTGTGGCCTGTATTGCCCGGGTTCCGTCCGGCGGGGGCGCTTGGGTTCCGTCCGGCTGCGTACCGCGATCCTCTTGGGTGGATGGGCGGGTGGGGCCGATCAACGGGGCTGCTCGGGTCGTGTGTGGGTGCCGAGCGGGGGGTCTTTGGTGGACGGGCGGCAGGCCGTACAGGCTGGTGGGCAGGACGAGTGCGGAGGCCGCGAACACTCGCCACCACACGTATCCCACTCTCCCCCGTGATTTGTCACGCATTATCGTGATAAATCACGGGGACTGCTAGACGTGGGTAAGTTTCGCGATCGAGTCGTCGTCGCAGGTGGCCCAGAACTCCCCGACCACGTCCTCCAGATGCCGCATGGACTCCGCCCGGAACAGGACATCCTGGTACTTCGTGATGTCGTACTCCGTCTGCCCCATGTCACGCAGATCGAGCGGCCGGATCTGCATCCCGCGGAACTCCTCGATCTCCCCATAGGACGACAGAATCCCCGCCCCGTAGGCGCGCAGCTCGTCCCGCTCCGCCATCACGCCGAACTCCATCGTGAACCAGAAGACCTTGGACACGAACTCCAGCGCCTCGTCCCCCTCGACCCTACGAGCCGCCTCCCCGGCCAGCCGGTAAAGCGCCGCGAACCGATCGTGCGCGAGTGCGTTGGCATGCCCGATCACCTCATGGATGACATCAGGCTCAGGCGTGTAGAACGGCACGGAATGATGGCGAATGTACTGAGTGGAGTGGAACAGCCCATCAGCCAGCACCCCATAGAACTCCCGCAGCGGCACCAGCCCCGCCGCCGGCAGATACCGGAACCCCGTGAGCGGCTCCAGCAGCTCACTCACTTCCTCCAACTGCGGAATCCGCTCGTACGGCAGGCCGAGCCGAGCAGTTCCCTCCAGGTACTCCTCGGTGGCGTAGCGCTTGTGCTTGCTGGCCAGCTCCCCCGCGACCAGCGCCCAGATGCCGTGCTCTTCCTCGGTGTACTCGGCGGCCGGAATCGGCATCCCCCGCCGATGGTTCACGGCCAGGCCCGCGATCGCGTTACGCCGCGCCCGGTAGACCGGATCGGCGAACCCCGGATGCGACTGCGAAAGCTCGACCACGACCGAGCCATCTCCCTGCGTCTCGACCGGGGCGAAGTACTGTGCTTCCTCGAACATGTCCACATGACAGCAATTTCCTGATTCGCTGGCAAGAGCGAGCAGTTGGACTGCACGATCCGCCTCACATCGCCCGCCAGCATCCACAAAAGCTAGTCATTCCGCACAGACCACGAGACATGTCCTTCGTAACCGAAACGCACAGCCGAACGCCAGATAGGCTCCGCTTCATACAGGGACAGCCTCGATCCCTGGTCGAATCGCACAGGGGTAGACGCATGGACGAACTGGACGCCCGCCTACTGACGACCATGCGGGCACACCCCCGCATCGGCCTCACCGAACTGGCCCGCCTCCTGGGGGTGGCCAGAGGAACCGTCCAGGCCCGCGTGGAAAAGCTGACAACCCGCGGCGTGATCACCGACTTCGGCCCCACGGTCGAACCCGCCAGGGTCGGCTACCCAATCCTGGCGTTCGTGTGGCTCCAGATAGCCCAGGGCCGGCTGACCGAGTCCGTGGCGGCGCTACACACGATCCCGGAGATCCTGGAGGTCCACGGCACCAGCGGCCAGCACGACCTGCTGTGCCGAGTGGTGGCGAAAAGCACCGAACACCTCCAGGAGATCATCGCCACAGTCCTGGCCTCCCCCGCCGTCCAACGCACCGACTCCACCATCGCCCTCTCCACCCAGATCCCGTTCCGCATAGAACCCCTCCTCAACACAGCAGCCACCCCATAGCCCACCAAGACAACGGGAACGCGTGGCGCCACATCGGGTTCACCACACCCGCCCGAGCTTCTCCCCAAGCCGGCGCCAGACAAGCGGCGTGACGGAGCTGGGCGCCGTGCGCGTTGCGCCGTTCACGTCCGCGCGGGGTTCTCGCCGCACCGGCGCTTGACAAGCGTCGGGGAGGGCGACGCGGGTGGGAGGGCGAGGTGGCCGGGAGGGTGGCGAGCCCTGGCGGGCGGGCGCCGTGCGCGTTGCGCCGTTCACGTCCGCGGAGGGTGCTCGCCGCACCGGCGCTTGACAAGCGTCGGGGAGGGCGACGCTGATGGGAGGGCGGCGAGCCGTCGCCGATGCCTCGGGGGAACGCGAAAAAGGGGCCACCCCGCGACGGCGGGACAGCCCCTTCGGAACGCGAAAAAGAAGAAGAGGCCCGACCGGATTGGTCGGGCCCCTTCCCCTGCGTTTTTGTGCGGCGGTGACCTACTCTCCCACACCCTCCCGAGTGCAGTACCATCGGCGCTGGGAAGCTTAACTTCCGGGTTCGGAATGTAACCGG
>NZ_JBHYIO010000011.1:0-276085 GCF_042740095.1 Nonomuraea sp. NPDC059023
GGCGCCCGCGCGGTCATGTAGTTGTACTCGGCCTGAAGCTCGGCTTCGCGCGCACGCTTCACCGCGAGCTGCGACAGCCCAAGCTCGTTGTTGAGCCGCCTCAAGAACATGTCCGTGGCGGCGGGAGTGAGCACCGCGTCCTCGGACAGGAACTCGAAGGACCCGGACGCACCCTTCTGGAAGACGTCGGTCATGACTGGCCGTCCCTGCTAACGCCCAGAAGAGCGGCCAGGTCTACGCCTTCGATCTCCGGCAGGTCCTTCGGCTCGACGACCGCGAACAGCCGGTCCGCACCCTCGTCGGCATAGAAGCGCTGCTGAGGAGTGGAGCCGTACCCGAGGGTCACACCGGGCATCTCCTGACCGTTGGCGTCCACCGGAGCTCCGGCGGCCAGGGCCTGCTCCAGGAGCTTCATCTCGTAGGCAGCGCGGACGGTCGGCACATGTTCGACCTCGGACGCCGCGGTCTCCGCTACCCAGGCGGTGAACTTCTCCCGGTCGGTGACGATGGCCTTCACCTCGGGCTCGGTCTTGGTGACCTTGCCGAGCGTGGCCGAACCGAGCTTGGCGGCGTTCCTGTCGCCAGGCTCCTGCTCGATGAACGGGGTGACCAGGTCCAGCACGGCTCTAATCTGCGAGGCGCGCATCTTCAGCAGGGCGAAGACGAGGCGTGCTTCCTTCGGAGTGAGGTCGCTCATGCCGCCTCACCGCCATCGGCGGGCTTGGCCTTGCCCAGTTCGTTCCAGCGGCGGCGGGCCAGCTCTCCGAGAGCGACGGCGTCTCCGTGCTCGTCGACGACCTGGGCGCCGAAGAGTCCACGCGCCCGGATGTCCGCGCCGGCCGTCGCCACGTCCTCCTGGGTGGCGTACTGGTCGAGCAGCAGATCCCTGAAGTGCAGCGCGTCTGGGGAGGGTTTGCCGTCGCCAAGCCAAGCGGCGATCTCCTGCGCGAACTCGGCATCCGGCTTCGGGATCACCCGGTTAGCGATCGTGCGAGCCCGGGACTTGGTGATGACCAGCGTGTTCTCGTGGTCGAGGTCACCCACAATGTCGAACTCGTATTCAATTCCTTCGCGCTGCTCGGGCTTCAGGCCGACCTTGCGCGGCACTTTCCTGCCGCGCTGGTCCTCCTCGATGACGTAGTCCGTCTTCGACCGCATCGTGACGATGACATGGCCCGGGTAGGAGACGAGCGCGTCGATCATCTGGCGTTCCTGCGGCCGAGCTTCCTTCCACCCGCCGAAGGAATTGCCGCCATATCCGCGCTTCGCGGCGGCGTCGACCTGCTCCAGCATGCCGCCCGTGCCAGACCAGAAGTGTGTCAGCGAGTCAACGACGACCGCGCCGAACCCGGCAGCGGATGCCGCGGCGAGCGCCTGGCACAGGGTGTGCGGCTCGAACGACTGCAGGTTCAGACGGGAGAACTCGAATTCGTCTGCGTACTTGCTGGCACTTCCTCGCTCGGTGTCGATCACGGCCACCTTGTCTGATAGGCCCGAGGCCACCGTGAGCGCCGTGTACGTCTTGCCTGAGCCGGAGGGTCCGGTCAGGGCCACGCGCGCCTTCGCCTCCTCCTTGGTGGCAGGCGTGAAGGTGAAGCCCATCAGTGCTCGTCTCCCTCGTCGTTGGGGGTGCCGGTGTCGAAATCGGCCTGGTCGTCGCGGTCCTCGGGGTGGTCAGCGCTGCTCCATGGCGACCAGAACGGGCCCTTCGCGTGCTCGGCCAGGAGGGCGGTTACCGACGTCTCCGCGATGGACAGGTGGGTTCCGTCGTGTCGCCGCCAGGCCAGGACGCCTGAATCCAGGAGCTTCTCGACCTGTGCGACGGTGAGACCCAAGCGGTGAGCTGCCTCGGTGACCGTCAGCCAGCGGCCCGTCATGACGACACCTCCAGCGCGATGTCGTGCTTGGCGGCGAACTTGCCGCCGCACTTGCCGCACAGCCAGCGGTGGCGCCGCTCCATGCGTCCAGCCCTGCCAGTCCGGTAGAGGAAAGAGCTGTCGAAGGCGACGACGTCCCAGCAGGCCCCGGAGGCGCAGCGGTAACCGCGCTCCGTGTGACGCTCGATCTCCTCAAGCGTCAGCCGCCTGATCGCGAAGTCTGTGGAGGAGCTCATGACGTCGCCTCCGCCTGGCTCTTGCGGCGGAAGGCCATCAGGCGGCAGTTGATGCCCCACCAGGTGCGGTGATGCAGGCTGTCTCCGACCTCGGTCCACTCGGCGCCCAACAGGTGGAAGAACGGGTCATCGGCGCAGCAGCCGCCCTCGCTCTCGCCTGCGTAGATGAACAGGTCGCCCTGGTAGACCGACAGTGCGTGAGCGGCCCACGAGCCGCCGTAGGACGGCCACGACATGAACAGGGCCCGGTCCGGGTGCTCACGTGCAGCGGAGGCGCCGTCCTTGAGCAGGGTGACGTACGGTTCGGCGGCGCCGACGAACGTGTTGTCGGCCAGGTCTTCAGGCTCATACGGGGCGACGTCCACACCTGCCTGCGCGAGTTGCCACGCCCAGTAGCCCGACCCGGCGCCCACCTCGACCACGGCGCGGCCATCAAGCAAGGAGGCGATCCAGGAGATGTCACCCGGGCTGGGGATCGACCACGCATAGGTGGTAACGAGCGCCGTCCGGCCAATGTCCAGGTCGCGGATATAGCCGTACGGGGTGACGCCCTGCCAGGTGCCGTCGTTACGGGAGGGAAGCCGGCGGATCAACTCCCAGTACGGATTATCGATCCCGGACGGGACGAGCTGGTCATGCTCGGTGCCGACGATCGGAAACAGGTCCATCTCGAACCGGTTCCTCAGAATCATGGGCACGGCCCAGTACGCTTCGATCTTCCGCAGAGCGGCATCGAAGACGAGCGGCGAATCCAGTTCCACACTCATGCCGCGCCTCCCGCCTGCTCGGCGAGACGGGCAGCCTCAGCCAGCACCGTCCGCTCCCGCTCCATGAAGAGCCGGTACTGGCGGAAGTACTCCCAGCCCGGATGCTCGGCATACACGCTCTGTGCGCACAGCCTGCGCAGCGCCGCCTTGGTGGCCTTCTTGTCCCGCCACAACCCCGCCCGTCCCGGATGAGCAGCTGCCTCCTGGGCAAGGTGGTGCACGGCGCGGGCAGCCGCCTGGATTGCGGGCGTCAGCCACGCCTGGGTGTCGGTGCTCATGCCGCACCTCGCGCTGTCTCGACGGGGCGAAGGTCAGCGACCGCGACCAGCTCGGAGTCCTCGGGCTCCTCGCGCCAGCCGGAGAGATCCACCAGCCCGGCGGAAGAGCGGCCGATCGTGGGGAACATGCGCGCGTCCGGCCGGTGGACCCAGACGGTGTCGTAGTCCTCCCAGTCCTGGACGATCCACGTGCCGTCGGTGCCGTCCCGGGTGACGGTGGCGCCAGGAGCGGGAGCCCACGCCTGCTCGACGGCCAGAAGGGTGCTCATGACGCCACCTCGGCACGCTCGCCAGCGAGGACCGGCCTGCACTGCCACTCCACGTCTTCGACGATCTCGGTCCGCTTGATCTTCGGGACGAGCGCCAGAGCGTCAGGGTCCGGCTCCTCCACCTCGACCTCGTGGGTGCCGACCACAACCCGCTCGCACATCTCCTCCCGGGTCGCGATCCAGCGCAGATTCAGCCCGTGGAGGGTGAACTCCAGGTAGAACTGTCCGGCGGTCTCGCTCACGGACTTCTCGACCGCACCCGGCATAAGGCGGGCGAAGACCGCCGCACCGCGGCGCGCTTCGTCGCCCAGCTCGATCCAGTTGAGAGTGGAGTCGGTGCCCGCGTACGGCAAGGGCAGGTCGGGGTTGGCGTCGAGGATGTCCGCCAGTGCGCGAAGCCCTGCGGTGTACGCTGCGCGCTTGGCTTCGGTGTTGCTCATGACGCACTCTCCGGCTGCTCGACGAGAGGGGCGATGATGTTGCCGTCTGTGAGGTCGATGGCGTCGGCGAGCGCCTTGGGGATACGCCACCAGGTGCGTTGGCCGTGTGGGTCGGAAGGGTGTGGCTCCTCGGCCCGCTCCGCGAGGCCGTGCTGGCGGAGGATCACCAACACCTTGAGCCCGCGGATCTGCCCGAACAGGCGGAGACGGTCGCTGGTGCTTTCGAATATCAAGCCCGACCTTGGCGGCCCATTCATCACGCGGATCCAGGCGAGAGCGTCCTCCACGGTGTGCACGTAGAACGGCCACGGGTCGGCAAAGCCGACATCGGACGGCGCCAGCTCCGGGTGCGCGGTCAACAGGTTGACGGCCACGATCAAGCCATCCAGCAGACCCTCACGGTCCTGCGCGGGCATCATCGGGCACCTGCCGGGCGCTCACCCAGACGGGTCTCGATGTTGTGGACGGCCTGCTGGTAGTCGCGCGGCGAGAGGCGCTTCAGGTCCTCCCACACCTCGGTCTGGCCGGCGACGTCATCCTCGGCGGGGATTACGCTTGTGTTCATGTCCTGCTCCTCTTCTTCGGATCTCTGAGCGGGATGGGCCTTCGCCGGTGTGCGCCGGCGGGGGCCACCTACTTGCTGGTGGCGGGCAGCAGGGCGCTGCGCTTGCGCACCTCGGCGGCTGCGACCTTCGCCTTCGTCTTCTCGTCCCGCGCGATCACCGCGAGAGCCGACTGGTGGTTGTCCTTGTGCCGGACCCGGCGGCGCTGACGGGGCGTCAGCTCGCTGCGGCCGGTCTGAGCGAAGTAGCGGGTACGACGCTGGTCGTCGTTGAGCACGAGAAGCTCCTCAGAAGGCAGGGGTGAGCTGGAAGCTGGCTGCCAGCTCAAGGGCGTCATCGACGTCAAGGCGCAGGGCGTGGCAGGCGAACGCTTCGGCGCAGCGCTCGTTGAACAGCTCGGCGGCGGTCATGGGCACTGCCCGCAGGTAGTGCTGGCCTTGATGACCTGGCCGCATCCGCACACCGAGGTGCTGTCCATGCGCGCGGCGATCCGGTCCTTGAAGACCTTCTTCGGGCTCAGCGGGCGCTGCTTGAACGGGATGACGTTCGACTTCTTCGCGGCCATCACTCGCCGCCTTCCTGGATGGCCTGCTCGACGTAGTCCGCCAGCGCCTCGGCGAGGGTCTGCTCCAGATGGTTGAGCCCGTTCTCTCGGGCATACCGGCGCAAGATCAGTGCCTCCGTCCGTACGACCGCGCGAAGCCAGTTCTCGATGAGGTCGATCCAGGACATGGACAGCACTTCATCGGTGGACTTTCCGGTGGCTCCGGCGAGGCGATCTACCAGGGGCAAGATGCCGATCGTGTCGCCAGTCAGGTCGTGCGGTATCGCGTAGGAGCCGTCTGATTGGCGGCCGAACAAGCAGGCGATCTGCTCAGACGCCGTCATGACTCCTCGTCCTCTCGAAGCAGCAGCTCGGCGGCGTCATCGGCCGTCAGGGACGGGTCGCCCTGCATCGGCATCCGCAGCCTGTTCAGCGCGAAGTCGTAGCGGCGCAGCCGATCCTGGGCATGGCCGATGTTCGCGACGCGCTCTTCCCTGCCGACCTGGAGATCCGCCCAGGTGCACCTGCCGCGAGGCTTGATCACGCCGGGGGCGATGACAATGCCGACCGGCAAGCCGTCGAACAGGGTGGGCTGGTCGCCGCCTTTGTCGTCCTGGGAACAGAACTCCTTCATCGCGGCAGCGACAGCACGCACCACAAGCGAGCGCGTCGCCTGCTCCACAAGGTCCGGGTAGGCGTCGATGAACTCGTCGGCGATGTCGGCAACGACTAGCTGGTCGCGGTGTGTCATGGCCTTGGCCATGTACTCGCGCAGCATGCGGCTGAACAGGTTCTTGCGGCTCACGCGACCGATGCCCTTCTCGCCTGGAACGCGGACTGGAAGGAGGCGAGCCAGGCGAGGGCGGCGGGAAGCCGCTCGACGTCGTGCTCGGAGTAGGACGGGATGTTGTGGGCGAGCTCGACAGGGTCCATGTCGAACGGGATCTGCTCGATCGCGTACCGGATGCTGACCGCTGCCAAGCCGTACGGCTGCTCGCGATGGAGCCGCTCGTTCAGCGACTGCATGCCGGGCATGGCGGCGAGTTCGCGCTCCCGCTCGGCCGCTTCGTCGAACTCGGCCTTGACCTCGGCGATCTGCTCGGCGGCTTCGCGCGCCGCCCCTTCAACTCGTTCGCGTGCCTCGCGTACGGCGGACGCCGTCGGCTTCCCTTGGGTGGCGCGTTTCGCCTCACGCCAGGTCTGCCGCAGCTTCGCCGGCTCATCAAGAAGAGGACGGAGTTCCCTAGCCTGCGACTCGGTCGGCAGCACCGGAGGTGCCGATTCCACAATTGTGGAACGGGGCTGGACCTCCACCTCGACGTCGAAGTCAACCTCGGCTTCGACGACGGACGCCTCGTCCTCGATCGCCTTGACCACGCGCGCCTGGTCGAGCAGTTGGTACGCACGCGACTGCGACATCTCGAACTCGGTCATGGCGTAGTCGCGCCACGACCCGTATCCAAGCGCCGTCCACGCCTGCCCCTCATAGGCGCGGAGCAGCAGCGCGTACAGCCGCTCCGTGGTGTTGCGGATCTCGTCGGTCAGGGATCGGGCATCGACCGGCGACAACCGGGTGGCGATCTCGTTCATGCCACCCCCTGCTTGTACAGGCGGGAGCGCTCTGGCTGTGCCTTGAGCTGGATCACGCCGCTCGGGTTGGTGACGGCGCGCTTCTCCCGGCGCTGACGCGGAGGCTTCGGAGCGGGCTGCTCGACCCTCTCGGGCTCCGGAGTGGCAGCAGCCACCGCGAAGCTGTCGATGACGGTCTGCGCCTGTGCCTCGGTGAACTTGTACTCGCCGCCGACGAAGGAGAAGTCCCAGCGGCGGAGGCGGCAGTTCTCCTCGACGAAGGAGACGGGCTTGCCGAGCAGGTCGGCCATCTGATGCTTGCCGAGGAGCGGCGCGATCATTGGACCGCTCCTGGAGCCCCAGGGTAGGTGGCTGTAGCGGGAGCGCCATAGAGCGCTAGAGCGCTCATCGGGCACACTCCGACTTGATCGCATCTCGCGGAGTCAGGAGATCGTCAATTTCGACGTTGAGCGCTCGGACGAACGCTTCGAGGACTTCCAGCTGAGGCATGTACTTGCCACTCTCGGCCCGGACCACCTGGAAGCGAGAGACGGGCGTTCCCTGCTCGGTACACAGATCTGCCAGGTCCTGTTGCCTGTATCCCGCGTCCTCGCGGGCGGCCCGAAGGCGGTTCCCGTCGAAGGGGAGGCGGAGGAGTTTTCTCGCCATGGGTGCACATTAGCGCTCATGTGCACTCGGGCGCAATAGAGCGCTCATGTTCATTCGACTATGCCTGAAAGAGCCAAGCGAGACACCATGACTGACCTGCGCATGTGCGCTAAAGTGCACTCAAGTGCACTCGCGGATGGAGCCCCAGATGATGACCGAGGAGCGCGCCAGGGCGCGTTTGACCGCCCAGATGGATGGCCGGCGCGTGGCTCTGAGGATGCAGTGGGACGAGGTGGCGTCCCTCGCCGGCATGTCCACCGCTCACCTCAGGCGGATTCGCAAGAATGAGACCGCCATCACGCCACTCATGAAGGCCGGCTTGGAGGCCGCACTCCGGTGGGAGCAGGGCAGCGTTGACACAGTCCTGACTGGCGGCGATCCAACGCCATTGCCATCCGCGGCTCCGGGAAGCGGACCGCTCACCCAACTCGCCGCGCCCCCAGAGGTTGGACTCCAAACCGAGATCGAGCAGTTGAGAGACGAGATCGCACAGCTTGCAGAGACAGTCTCCCCGGATGTGCGTCATCTGGTAGAGCGGGCGATCGAAGAGGAAGAGCAAGAGGCTGGACGGGCTCATCGACAGCGGCTCGAACGGTGGCGCAAGCTGCTTCTGGACAAGAGTTCGAATTCGGACCAACCATAACAATACGGACAGTATTGACCACGTAACGTAGTGCGATCATGACACGGTGAATTTCCTGTTAAAACTCAAACCACTCAGGTAAACCAATCAGCACCGTTCAGGCGTCATACTCCCCACCGGTCACACCTCAGGCCGGTGTGTAAGGGGAGTAAGGAGCACCAATGTCGATGTTCCGAGAAATGGCGATCGCAGCCCTCGCGATCGGCATCGGCACCTTCGTCAGCGCCGCCATCAACCGCCGTGCCGGCTTCGTCGTCGGCAAGGAGGAAGGCATCGTCATCGGCCGCGCCCAGGGCCGCGCCGAAGCCCTCCAGGCACAGGAGTCCGAGCGTAAGCTCGCCTACCTGCGCGGGAAGGTTCTCGGCCTGACTCAGCGTGTCCATGAGGACGGCGACGACCTCGCCGAGGCCTGCTAGGCGCTGCGAACGACCGCTCTGGTGTCCCCACCACCAGGCGGCCACCCCCAACTCCCCCAACCACCGAAGGACCATGCGATGGCGTATGGACAACAACGTGGAGACAGCTGGCGAGCGTTCTACAAAGGTCCCGACGGCAAGTGGAAGAACCGTTCCACAGACGACGACGGCAACCCTTTCCTCACGGAGGAAGCCGCCGAGCAGTGGGGCACCGATCAGGAATCGGACATCCGGCGCCAGCGATGGAAAGACCCCAATCGCGGCAACATGCTGCTGGAGGTCTGGATCGTCGACCACTGGTGGCCGGGCCAGGACCTTTCGCTCAAGACGCGAAAGGGCTACATCTACCTGATCAACACTTACATCCTTCCGGAGTGGGGCCACTTCGCCCTGTCGGAGATCACCCCGTCGCTCATCGCGAAGTGGGAGCAGCGACTGCGCCAGGTCTACGCGCGAGGCGGAGTCCCCAAGCGGGCGCGAACCCTGCTGGGGACGATCCTCGGCGACGCCGCGGTGGAAGGCCGCATTGACGGCAACCCCGCCAGCGTCGGCCGACGCCGCGGGCGCAAGTCCGGAGCCGGCAAGTCCGAGCGCCGCCCGGAGAAGGTCTGGCCATCGCCCCTGGAGATGCTGCTCTTCGCCGAGCGCGTCGGCATCCTGTCCGGGCGCGACGACGACTTCATCATGGCCTTGACCATGGCCTACTGCGGACTGCGGTGGAGCGAGACGATCGGTCTGAAGCCCGAGTTCGTCCGCTTGTCGTCCATCCGGGTGGAGTGGCAGCTCCTGGAGGACGGCGGCAAGCACTACCTCCTTCCACCCAAGGACGACTCCTATCGGGACATCGACATCCCGCCGTTCCTTGGCAGGCTGCTGTCCTGGCTTCTCTCCGCCCGCGCCAGCCAGGTGTGCGTGCACAAGCCGTTCACCATCGACGGCCAGGAGGAGCAGCCCTGCCCCGGCGGGCAGCGGTTCGTGTTCCTTGGCCCCAAGGGGGGCCATTTCCGCAACAGCAACTACGCGCGGCGGTACGTGGACCCGGCTACCGACGCCTGGTATCCGGCGACGACCAGGCACAAGGAGGTGGTCACACCCGCGCGGCCGGTCCTCGTGGATCTGTCCGGTGGCTGGCCTGGCGCCCCTCTGTCCCCGTGGCCCGCTGCGGAGAAAGGCGTGCCGTTCGTGGCGCCGCGGCTGAGCCGCCAGCCGCGGCACTCGCAGGGGTTGGGCGTGAACGCCGCGTCGTCGCGCACCGATCTGGTGGCGTTCGCCGTGTCACGGGGACTCAGTCGGGCGGAGGCGGAGGCGATGACACGCATGGAGATCCTTGAGCGCTGGGTCCACATCACCGGTGCGGAGGCCGTTCTCGCGTCATGGCTACCGATCCGCGTGGGGCTGACGCCTCACGGCTTCCGGCATGGCACGAAGACGTGGATGTCGGAGATCGCGACGCCTGAGATTCTTCAGGCGAAGCAGATGGGCCACTCGGTGCCGGGTTTGCGTGGTGTGTACACGCATGTGTCCGACACGATGCGTGGCAGCCTCAGAGATGCTCTTCAGGAGCTTTGGCTGGATTCGCTGCGTCAGCGGTTCGCGTTGAGCCCTCGATCGCCGGTCCGGGTTCTCGACGAACTCCTCGCGCCGTTCCGATCTTCAAGCGGCAAGATCATCGCCCAGAAATCGCCCAGAAAGGCGTCAGGCCCTCTGCGAAGAGTCTCCGCATAGGGCCTGACCTGCGAGCCGACGAGGGGAATCGAACCCCTGACCTTCTGTTTACAAGACAGATGCTCTGCCGATTGAGCTACGTCGGCACAGCCCATCAGTGTAGACGCTCACCCACGCCGATGACGAGCCACCTCATACAAGGTAACCCCAGCCGCCACCCCCGCATTCAACGACTCGGCCGCCGCCTGCATCGGAATCCTGGCCAGCGCGTCACATTGCTCCCGTACCAACCGGGACAACCCCTTCCCTTCCGACCCCACCACGACAACAAGCGGCTCGGTGAAGAGGGAGACGTCGCCGATGTCCACGGTCCCCTCGCCGTCGAGGCCGACGACGAACAGGCCGGCCTCCCGGTACTCCCGTAGCGCCGCGGTGAGGTTGGACGCGCGGGCGACGCGGAGGTTGGCGAGGGTGCCGGCGGAGGTCTTCCAGGCGCCGCCGGTCACCCCGGCGGAGCGGCGGGAGGGGATGAGCATGCCGTGGGCGCCGAAGGCGGTGGCGGAGCGGGCGATGGCGCCGAGGTTGCGGGGGTCGGTGACGCCGTCCAGGGCCACGATCAGCGGGATCTCGGCGGCGTCCTCGGCCAGGGTGATCAGTTCGGTGGGATGGGCGTAGTCGTAGGCGGGGATCTGCAGGGCGATGCCCTGGTGGACGGCGCCCTCGGTCAGGCGGTCGAGTTTGTCGCGGCTGACCTCCAGCAGGGCGATGCCCTGCTCCGCCGCGATCTTGATGGAGTCGCGGACGCGGTCGTCGTTCTCCAGGCGCTGGGCGACGTAGAGGGCGCTGGCGGGGACGCCCGCCAGCATGGCCTCCAGGACCGGGTTGCGGCCACCGATGTACTCGGGGGCGTCCTCGGAGCGCCGCTGGCGGGCCGGCTGGCGGCCGGCGCCGCCTTTGGCCTCGCGGGCGATGCGCTCCTCGCGGGACTTGTCCTTGAACCAGTGGCGCATGTGGGCGGGCGGCGTCGCGCCCTTGCCCTCCAGGCTGCGCCGCTTCTGCCCACCGGTGCCCTTGGCCGGGCCCTTCTTCTTCGCCGGTCGACCGGACGCCCTACCACCTGCTGCCATGGGACCAAGGGTACCGGCGAAATTCAGCGCGCCAGTTCCCAGCGGGGACCGTGCGGGGTGTCCTCGACGACGATGCCGAGGGCGGTCATCTGGTCGCGGATGGCGTCGGCGGCCGCGTAGTCCTTGCGCTCCCTGGCGGCCTTGCGCTGCTCGAGCGCCACCGCCACCAGCGCGTCGACGACGGGCTTGAGGTCGGAGCCGCCGGTACGCCACTGGGGCGAGCGGGGGTCGAGGCCCAGGACGTCCAGCATGTTCTGGGTCTCGGCCAGCAGGCGGGCCACCGCCTCCTTGTCGCCCTTGGACAGTGCGACGTTGCCCTCCCTGACGACCTCGTGGATGACGGCCACGGCCTGCGGGGTGCCGAGGTCGTCGTCGAGGGCGTCGGCGAAGGCCTGGGGAAGGGGCGCGTGGGCGTCCACGTCGTGGATGACCTCCGCGGCCCTGGTCACGAAGCCCTCGATGCGCTGGTACGCCGCTGCCGCCTCCAGCAGCGCCTCCTCCGAGTATTCGATGGAGGAGCGGTAGTGCGGCACGGCCAGGTAGTAGCGCAGCTCGACCGGGCGCACCTTCTGCACCAGGTCGGGGATGAGCAGCGAGTTGCCCAGCGACTTGCTCATCTTCTCGGCGCCGATCTTGAGCATGCCGTTGTGCATCCAGTAGCGGGCGAAGCCGTCGCCGGCCGCCTGCGACTGGGCGATCTCGTTCTCGTGGTGCGGGAAGATCAGGTCGAGCCCGCCACCGTGGATGTCGAAGGTCGGGCCCAGGTACTTGGTGACCATGGCCGAGCACTCCAGGTGCCAGCCGGGCCGCCCGGGTCCGAACGGCGTCGGCCAGGTCGGCTCGCCCGGCTTCTCGCCCTTCCACAGGGCGAAGTCGCGCGGGTCGCGCTTGTGGGAGTCGTCGTCGCAGTCGAAGGCGGGCCTCATGTTCTCCAGCCGCTGGTTCGACAGCGAGCCGTAGCGGTCGGCGTAGGAGCGTACGTCGAAGTAGACGTCGCCGCCCGAGGCGTAGGCGTGACCGCGCTCGATCAGCCGCTCCATCAGCGTGATCATCTCGGGCACGTGGCCGGTGGCGCGCGGCTCGACGGTGGGCGGAAGGCAGCCCAGCGTGTCGTAGGCCCAGGTGAAGGCGCGCTGGTTGCGCTCGGCCACGACGAACCAGGGCACGCCTTCCTCGGCCGACACCCTGATGATCTTGTCGTCGATGTCGGTGACGTTGCGGCAGAAGGTCACGTCGTAGCCGGAGCGCGTCAGCCAGCGCCTGAGCACGTCGAAGTTGACGCCCGAGCGGATGTGCCCGATGTGCGGGGGCGCCTGCACGGTGGCCCCACACAGGTAAATCGACGCCCGGCCGGCTTCGACCGGAACGAATTCACGGATGGCGCGCGTGCTGGTGTCGTAAAGGTGCAGGCTCACGAAAGAAAGGCTAACGCCTCGGGTGGCGTCGCATGCCGACAATCACCCCTTGAGAAAGACCTTCTCCGGACGTACCCGGACGATCAGCCTTTCCGCCCCCGCATGCTCCTCCCAGGCCGCACCGGTGTACTTGCGCGACAGCTCCTGGATGAGGTCGCCCGCGGGGTCCTCTTCCAGGGTGACCATGCCGCGTACCTCGGCGTACCTGAACGGGTTGTCCGGGTCGATGACGACGATGCTGGTGCGCGGGTCGCGCTCGTAGTTGCGCGGCTTGCGCCGGCCCTTGACGGTCGAGAACAGGATGTCGTCGCCGTCCGTGCGCACCCAGATCACCGACGCCTGCGGCCCGCCGTCCGGATTGATGCTGGTCACCGTCGCGTAGTTGGGGCCGTCGAACAGCCTCCGCACGTCGTCGGAGAGCTCTGCCATGGAATCTCCCTTGATCGCTTGCTGTCACCCATTCTTCTGTAGTCTCGAATTCGCCATGGAAGTGACTCCCCCCTCCACGTTGCGCCGCCTGGGCCTCGCCCTTGCCGGACTCGCGGTGGCCGCCCTGACCGGCGCCGCCTGCGCCCTGTCCTTCGACGATCTGCGCGAGCTGGCCATCCTCGGTGAGGCCCGGCCCGAGCTCGCGTTCTTCTATCCGGCCGCGTTCGACGCGGTGCTCGTGGTCGCGCTGACCGGCGTCCTGCTGCTGCGCACGGCCCGGCCGCTCGTGCGCGCCCAGGCCGCGACCGCGCTCGTGCTGCTGATCGTCGCGGCCGCGGCGGTCAACGTGGCGACGGCGCTGCGTTTCTCCTTCGATGTACGGCAGGCCGCCCTGGGCGTGGCCCTCGCCCCCTGGATCATGCTGGCCGTGGCGCTGTGGTTGTGGCTGCTCCTGATCAAGCACGTGCAGGCGGGACGCGCGGCCGTACCGGAAGAGGCGGAGCCCGAGCCGGACATCGTGCCCTTCCACCGGCCCGAACCACCGAAGACGGAGGAGACGGAGGAACTGCCGCCCCTGTCGGAGCGGGTCACCCGCTGGTCACCCCCCGAACCAGAGCCGGAAGAAGAGCCTCAGAAAGAGCCTGAGCCCGTGCGCTGGGGCGACCGCGTCAAGCCGACCGACGTGCTCGTCCACCCCAGGACGCCGGAGGTCACCGACCGCGACGCCGACACCCAGCCGGTACGCGTGTTCGTGGAAGAGGAAGCGGAAGGGGAAGAGGAAGGGGAGCAGGCCGCCGACCCCGGCCACGGTCCCGAGCAGGCCGACGACAGCGAGCGGGACGAGGTCCCGGCGCCCTCGGGACGCCTGCGCAGCACCCCGTTACCGCCTGAGGAATGAAAGTTTGACCGTACGCCCACGGCCCCCTGACCCGGGTGAGGGAATCAGCCAGCCGTGGCGATCATGTCGTGGGTGCCGGTCCCCGAGAGAAGCGACTTCCCTCTGCTCAATCTCCCTTTCGGCGTGTTCTCGCGCCGCGGGGAGCTGCCGCGGGTGGGGGTGGCGATCGGCGAATACGTCCTCGACATGCACCTGCTCACGACGCAGGGCGCGCTGCCGCCCGCGTACTGGTTCGCCAGCGGCACGCTCAACTCCTTCCTCGCCGCGGGTCCGCGGGTGTGGCACAACGTCCGCGCCGACCTGCTGGAGCTGCTCACCGACGAGAGCCGCAGGCCGCACGTCCTTCCCGCGCTGACGCCGCTCAAGGAGGTGCGGCTGCACCTGCCGTTCAACGTGGCGGACCTGCTGCTGTTCCAGACATCGCTGGAGCACGCCACGAACGTGGGCCGCATGTTCCTGCCGCCCGAGCGCGATCCGCTGCCCCGCACGTGGCGGCACATGCCCGTCGGCCAGTACGGCAGAGCCGCCGCCGTCACCGTGTCGGGGGCGCCGGTCGTTCGCCCGAGCGGCCAGCTGAGACGCGGCCACGTGGGCCCGACGGCCAAGCTGGACCTGTCGGCCGAGCTCGGATACGTGGTCGGGGTGCCGTCGGCGCCGCCGTACCCTCTGAGCACCTCCGACTTCCCCGCCCACGTCTTCGGCGCCGTGCTGGTGAACGCCTGGCGGGCCTGGGACCTGATGGCGTGGGAGGCGCGGCCGATGGGGCCGTTCCTGGGGCAGGCGTTCATGGTGTCGATCTCGCCGTGGGTGGTGCCGCTGTCGGCGCTCAACCACGCGCGTACGGCCCAGCCGGTCCAGGACCCCGAACCTGCGGCCTACCTGACGATCAAGGACGACGTGGCCATCCGGGCCGAGCTGGACGTCCGGCTGAACGGCCTGACGGTCGCCAGGCCCGAGTACCAGGGGCAGTACTGGACCGGCGCGCAGATGCTCGCGCACGCCTCTGTGACGGGCTCTCCGGTGCGCACGGGCGATCTCCTGACCACGGGGCCCGTCGGGGGCGCAGGCACGCTCCTGGACCTCACCTGGAACGGCAGAGACCCGCTCGGGATGCCTGACGGCTCCGAGCGGGTCTTCTTGCGCGACGGCGACATGGTGCGCGTCACCGCCTCCGTCCCCGCGGCCGATGGTTCGCGCCTGGGGTTCGGCGGGGTCGCGGGGACCGTCTATCCCGCCGTCTAGGTCTTGCCCCCGCGGCTGCGGCGCAGCCCCGCCACGAGGCCGACGCCGACGACGGCCAGGACGACCTGCATCACGAGTTCGATCCAGTCGGGGCCAGAGGTGTTCTCGACGCCGATCGCCTGGGCGATGAGCGTGCCGACCAGAGCGGCGATGATGCCTACGACGATGGTGAGGATCCACCCGATGGCCTGCCTGCCGGGAATCAGCAGCCGGCCGATTGCGCCGATCACCGCGCCGATCACGATGGCGCCGAGGATGGACTGGATGGTCATGTGGGCACCTCCCGGTAAGTGTGAGACCTTCACACCCACAGCCTGAGGTCTACCCCGTCGTTCGTGAATATGCCTACGCGGCGGGACCCGACGTTCCCGAGCCTCGCGTGGCCTGCATGCGGGCGACCAGCCAGACGCCGACCACCGCGAGCGCGAGCTGGAGGATGTGTTCCAGCCAGTCGATGCCGCGGGTGTCCGCCCAGCCGAACACCTGGGCGATCAGCGTGCCGAGCAGCGCGGCGACGATGCCGACGATGAGGGTCAGGCCGATGGACATGTTCTGCTTGCCCGGCACCAGCAGCCGGCCGAGCGCGCCGACGATGGCGCCGATGACGATCGCCGAGACGATGGCTCCGATCATGACAAGGTCCCCCCAGATCCACTTGCCGCTTCACAAAGGGTTTACCCGGCATCACGGAGAGCTACGCATGGGAAGAGCGGCGGTCCGTACCGCGCCAGTGACGGACCGCCGCACCCCTGAGTCGACGGGCTAAGGGCACCACCCGCCGGGATACCTCAACGCATCCCGACATAAGACGCCTTACGGCTACGCGAGGTTCACCACGAGAGCCGTGGCGATGGCGCCGATTCCCTCGCCCCTGCCGGTGAAGCCGAGCCCGTCGGTCGTCGCCGCGGAGACGCTCACCGGAGCGCCCACGATCGCGCTCAGGACCTTCTCCGCCTCAGCGCGCCGCGGAGCCAGCTTGGGCCGGTTGCCGACCACCTGGACGGCCACGTTGCCGATCTGGAATCCGGCCTCGTGCACGAGGCGTACGGTCTCCTCCAGCAGCACCGCGCCGGACGCGCCCGCCCAGCGGGGGTCGGAGGTGCCGAAGACGGCGCCGAGATCGCCCATGCCGGCCGCCGACAGCAGCGCGTTGCAGGCCGCGTGGGCGACCGCGTCCGCGTCGGAATGGCCGTCGAGCCCGGTCTCGCCCGGCCAGTGCAGGCCGGCGAGATACAGTTCGCGCCCAGATGCGAACGGGTGGACGTCGATACCGACGCCCACCCGGGGAAGTTGCGCGTTCAGGAGTTGAGAACCTCGTCGAGCAGGGCCTCGGCCTTGTCCTCATTGGTCTTCTCGGCGAGTGCGAGCTCGCTCACGAGAATCTGCCTGGCCTTGGCGAGCATGCGCTTCTCACCCGCGGAAAGGCCGCGCTCGCGGTCCCTCCGCCACAGGTCCCGAACCACCTCGGCGACCTTGTTGACATCGCCGGAAGCGAGCTTCTCGAGATTGGCCTTGTAACGGCGAGACCAGTTGGTCGGCTCCTCGGTGTGCGGCATCCTGAGAACGTCGAAAACCCGCTCGAGGCCTTCCTGGCCGACAACATCACGTACGCCGACAAGTTCTGCGTTTTCTGCTGGCACCTGGACGGTTAGGTCGCCCTTGTCGACCTTGAGCACCAGGTAGGTCTTTTCCTCACCCTTGATGGTTCGGGTCGTGATTGCTTCGATCCGAGCAGCCCCATGGTGGGGGTAGACGACAGTGTCGCCGACCTGGAAAGTCATGTGACAAGTACCCCTTCCGCTGTACTCCAGGGTACCACGCATCCACAGCCTCCCGGAACAGTGAAATCACCATAACTGCAGGTCAAAGCCGCATATTAGGGGTTGACATCCCTTCAACTCTGTGAATCACAAATGCTGACATACCGAATGACCTGCAGGGGCGCGGATATGACCATGGAATAGGCCGGATATGGTGGGCGCTGCCCACTCACACGCACGCGCGAGACCTAGGAGTTACCCCCGTGACCAGCCGTCGCTGGATTGTCGCCGCCGCCGCGTTCCTCGCGGCCCCCGTGCTGGCCGGCTGTGCCGCTGGGTTCGACGCCAACACCAACAAGCCGTACGCACCCGTCGAAGCCGGTGCCCTCATCGAGAACGGCGCGTACGGCGCCCGCGGCGTCCAGATCCCCCAGGCGTTCATCCTCGGCCCCGACGCGGGCGCACAGCTCGCCCAGGGCGGCCAGGCCCCCGTCTACCTCAACGTGATCAGCCCCGCGGGCGACGCCATCCAGGCCGTCAGCTCCGACATCGGCGCGGCCAAGCTGGCGACGCCCATCACGATCCCGGCGGGCGTGCTCACCAGCACCGGCAAGCCGACGCCCCAGATCATCATCCAGGGCCTGTCCAAGCCGCTGCACGGCGGCGAGAGCGTGCGGTTGTCGGTCCAGTTCGCCAAGGCGGGCCAGGTCGACCTGCACGTGCCGGTGGTCACCCGCAGCCGCGAGTTCGCCGCCTACCCCGCGGCCCCCGGCGCCACCCCCGCGCCGTCCCCCTCGCCCTCCGCCAGCCACACGGCCACGACGGGCGGGCACTAGAAGCCTTCTTCTCCGGTACGGCGGGCGGCCCGCCGTACCGGAGAAGGCGAGCGCGAGAAGGCCGGTCACTCCTCCACGGCGTCGAACTTGTAGCCGAGGCCGCGCACCGTGAGGATGCAGCGCGGGTTGGACGGATCGGCCTCGATCTTGGCGCGCAGCCGCTTCACGTGGACGTCGAGCGTCTTGGTGTCGCCCACGTAGTCGGCGCCCCACACCCGGTCGATGAGCTGGCCACGCGTCAGGACGCGGCCGGCGTTGCGCAGCAGCACCTCGAGCAGCTCGAACTCCTTCAGCGGCAACTGGACCTGCTCGCCGCGGACCGCGACCACGTGCCGGTCGACGTCCATGCGGACCGGGCCGACGGCCAGGACGGCGCTCTCCAGTTCCTCCACGACGTCACCCTGGCGGCGCAGGACCGCCCGGATGCGGGCGACCAGCTCGCGGGAGGAAAAGGGCTTGGTGACGTAGTCGTCGGCGCCCAGCTCCAGCCCCACCACCTTGTCGATCTCACTGTCCTTGGCGGTCAGCATGATGACCGGGACCTTGGAGCGCTGGCGCAGCGAGCGGCAGACTTCGGTGCCGGGCAGTCCGGGGAGCATCAGGTCGAGCAGGACCAGGTCGGCGCCGTTACGGTCGAAGGTGTCCAGTGCTTCGGGGCCGGTCGCGGCGACGGAGACCTCGAAGCCCTCCTTGCGGAGCATGTACGAAAGGGCGTCGGAGAACGACTCCTCATCCTCCACTACGAGAACGCGGGTCATTGGACTGCCTCCAGGGGAATCGAAGGTGGTACGGCTACCGCCGTCCCGCCGAACGCGGGCAGGCGGAGGGTGAACGTCGAACCGGAGCCTTCCTTGCTCCACACGGACACCTCGCCCGCGTGGGCGACGGCGACGTGCTTGACGATGGCCAGGCCCAGGCCGGTGCCGCCGGTCGCGCGTGAGCGGGCGGCGTCGACGCGGAAGAAGCGCTCGAAGATGCGCTCCAGTGCCTCTTCCGGGATGCCGATGCCCTGGTCGCTCACGCTGATCTCGACGGAGTCGCCGGCCGGCCTGACGCTGACGACGACCCTGGTGTGCTCGGGGCTGTAGGCGATGGCGTTGGAGATGAGGTTGCGCAGGGCGGTGACGAGGAGTTCGTCGTCGCCCCAGATGCGCAGCCCTTCCGTGCCGCCGGAGACGAGGGTGATGTCCTTGGCGACGGCCTTGGTGTTGCAGTGGTCGATGGCGTCGTTGACGGCCTCGTCGATGGCGACCTGGCCGGGGGTGGGGATGGGTTCGGCGCCCTGGATCCTGCTGAGCGTGATCAGGTCCTGGACGAGGTAGGTGAGCCGGGCCGCCTCGTGCTGCATGCGGCCGGAGAACCGGGTGACGGCCTCGGGGTCGTCGGCGGCGTCCTGGATGGTCTCGGCCAGCAGGCTGAGCGCGCCGACGGGGGTCTTGAGCTCGTGGCTGACGTTGGCGACGAAGTCGCGGCGTACCGCCTCGACCCGCCGGCGTTCCGTCTGGTCCTCGGCCAGCACCAGGACCTGTCCGTGGGAGCCCAGCGGCGCCACGCGTACCGCGAAGCAGGTGGTCTCCTGGCCGAACTTGTGGCCGGCCACGTCGATCTCGCTCTCCCGGATCTCGCCGTCGCGGCGGACCTGGCGGGCGAGCGCGAGGAGTTCGGCGGCCATGAGGCGGTCGCCCTTGACCAGCCCGAACGCGCGGGCGGCCGAGCTGGCGCGCAGCACCCGGTCGTGGGCGTCGAGGACGACGGCGGAGGAGGGCAGCACCGCGAGAACCGAGGCGACGCCCTGTGGCAGGGCACCGGTCTCGGTGTCGTCGGTGTCCTCGTCTCTGGCGCGCGTCTCGATCTGGTTGCGATAGAAGAGGACGGCCACGGCTCCGACAACGAAGCCGGCCAGGGCCGCGAAGCTCAGGGCCATCTCACTCATGTCTTCGATGGTAGGTGGCCCAGGAGACGTAACAGACCCTCTACCTGCGGATGAACGGTCCTTTCCCGGAAAGTTCACCTTGCGGTCGGGGTTCGTTCACAGATCTACACGTACCGTGACGACATGCGCGACGCGTACCATGAAGAACTTGACTCCCTCACGGACAAACTGGTGGAAATGACCAGGCTTGTCCGGTCCGCCATCTCGCGGGCCACCACCGCCCTCCTCGACGCCGACCTGCAGCTGGCCGAGAGCGTCATCTCCCGTGACGAGGAGGTGAACAGGCTCTTCGCGGAGATCGAGACCACCATCTTCGAGCTGATGGCACGGCAGCAGCCCGTCGCCGTCGACCTCCGCATGGTGATCACCGCACTGCGCATGGGCACCGACCTGGAACGTATGGGCGACCTGGCCGGGCACGTGGCCAAGGTCGCTCGCCTGCGTCACCCGGACTCGGCCATCCCGCCGGAGATGCGCTCGACCATCCTGGAGATGGGCCAGATCGCGGAGAACCTCATCACCAAGGCCGGCAGCTCCGTCGCCTCCCGCGACGTGGAGTCGGCGCTGGAGCTCGAGCAGGACGACGACGCGATGGACAGGCTGCACCGGCGGCTGTTCCGCAAGATCCTGTCCAAGGACTGGGCGCACGGCGTGGAGCCCGCGATCGACATAACGCTGATCGGCCGCTACTACGAGCGGTACGCCGACCATTCGGTACGGGTCGCCCGCGACGTCGTCTACCTCGTCACCGGTTCCCGGCCCGGCTAGGAAACCAGATCGGGGCTACCCGGATCGGCGGGTAGCCCCCTTGGATGTTTCAGCGGCCCTGGTTGGCCACGGCCTCGATGGCCGCCTTGGCCGCGTCCGGGTCGAGGTAGGTGCTCTTGACCGGCCTGTAGTCGGCGTCCAGGTCGTACACCAGAGGGATGCCGGTCGGGATGTTCAGCCCCGCGATGTCGGCGTCGGAGATGCCGTCGAGGTGCTTGACGAGCGCGCGCAGCGAGTTGCCGTGCGCGGCCACCAGCACGGTACGGCCCGCCGCCAGGTCCGGCACGATCTCGTCGTACCAGTACGGCAGCATGCGATCCACCACGTCCTTCAGGCACTCGGTACGCGGCCGCAGCTCGTCCGGCAGCTGGGCGTAGCGGGCGTCGCCGGCCTGCGAGAACTCGTCGTCGTCGGCGATCGGCGGCGGCGGGGTGTCGTAGGAGCGGCGCCACAGCATGAACTGCTCCTCGCCGAACTCCTCGCGCGTCTGCGCCTTGTTCTTGCCCTGCAGCGCGCCGTAGTGGCGCTCGTTCAGCCGCCACGAACGCTTGACCGGCAGCCACGCCAGCCCGGCCGCGCCCAGCGCGAGCTGCGCGGTCTGGATGGCCCGGACGAGCAGGCTCGTGTGGACCACGTCCGGCAGGACGCCGGCCTCGGTCAGGAGGCGTCCGCCGCGCCCGGCCTCCTCTTCGCCCTTGGCCGAAAGGCTCACGTCCACCCAGCCGGTGAACAGCCCCTTAGCGTTCCAATCGCTCTCGCCATGCCGTAGCAGTACCAATGTCGCCATGGCGACAATCTTAGGAGCCGGGGTCGGCGAAGTGGGCGAACGCCTGGAGGTTCTTGAGCGACTCGCCCCGTTTGACCCGCCATTCCCACTCTCGCTTGATGGTCGAGGCGAAGCCGAGTTCGAGTGCCGTGTTGAACCAGTCGTCGGAGTAGGTCAGGACGCAGCCGAGCAGCCGGTCGATCTCCGGCTCGCTGATGGCGTCAAGGGGGATTCTTCCGACGAGGTAGACGTCGCCCACCGGGTCCAGGGCGAAGTGCACGCCGTACATGCCGCCGTTCTTCGACAGCAGGAAGCGGTAGAACTCGGCGTGGTTCTCGTCGGGCTGACGGCAGAAGAACGCCTCCACCAGCATGGCCTGGTCACCGATGACGAACCAGGTGACGGTGGCGAGCTTGCGCTTGCCGGGCAGGGTGACCACGAAAGCGCCCGGCCGTTCCTCCTCGAAGGGCACCTCGGCGGCCTTCAACGCCGCCTCCACAACCTCACGCATGTGCCACACCCTACGAGTTGACGGCGACCGGCATCCGGTGGAGGTGGGCCATGGCGCCCGCGTACACCTCCATGAGGCGCGCGGCGGTGGACTGCCAGCCGAAGGCGGCGGCGTGGGCGCGCGCGCCGGACGCGAGGCCGTCGCGCCAGCGCGGCGCGGTGACGAAGCGCCGCAGCGCCAGCGCCCAGTCGTGCGGGTCGTGGCCGTCGACGAGCAGTCCTGACACTCCATCGCGTACGGCGGTGCGCAACCCGCCCACCGAGGCCGCGGCCACCGGGGTGCCGCAAGCCTGGGACTCCAGGGCGACGAGGCCGAACGACTCGCTGTGGGAGGGCACCACGGTCACGTCGGCGGCCCGGTACCAGTCGGCCAGCTCCTCCTGCGGCGCCGGCGGCACGAGCCGGACCACGTCGGCGATGCCCAGCTCGGCGGCCAGGTCGACGAGGACGTCCGGGCGGGCCAGGCCGTTGCCCGACGGGCCGCCGACGCAGGCGACCACGAGGCGCTCGCGCAGCGACGGGTCCTCGATCAGCATGCGGGCCGCGGCGCGCAGGAGCACGTCGGGTGCCTTGAGCGGCTGGATCCTGCCCACGAACAGCAGCAGGTGCGCGTCCTGCCTCACCCCGAGCCTGCGCCGGGACGCGCCCTGGGAGGCGGGCTGGAAGACGGTGAGGTTGACGCCCGGGTTGACGACGGCCACGCGGTCGTCCGGCGCGCCGTACAGGTCCTTGAGCTCGCGCGCCTCGTCGGAGGTGTTGGCGACCAGGCGGTCGGCGACCTCCACCACCTGCTCCTCGCCCAGCACGCGGGCGGGGGGCTCGGGGCGGTCGCCGGAGGCGAGCAGGAGGTTCTTGACCTTGGCCATGGTGTGCATGGTGTGGACCAGCGGGACGCCCCAGCGTTCCTTGGCCAGCCAGCCGACCTGGCCCGACAGCCAGTAGTGGGAGTGGATGACGTCGTAGCGGCCCGGGTCGTACATGGCCTCGGTCCGCAGCACGCCCGACAGGAACGCGCACAGCTGGCCGGGCATGTCGGCGCGATCCAGTTCCTCGTACGGCCCGGCCGTCACGTGCCTGACCGAGACGCCCGGCGCGATCTCCGCCACCGGAGGCAGGGCGCTGCCGGTCTGCCGGGTGAAGATCTCCACCTCGACGCCCAGCTCCGCCAGTCGTCTGGCGGATTCGACGATGTACACGTTCATCCCACCCGCATCACCGGTGCCCGGCTGGTCCAGGGGGGATGTGTGCATGCTGATGGTCGCCACGCGGTTGACCCGTCGACGCCTCAACGTCACCACCTCCAACCTGGCTACAACCAGGCGGACCTAAGCCGCATTCCCGACAAACACCGACAACCCAACATCCAGACCAAACCCAGGGGCACCCCTACGCCCCCTTGAAAACCCCAGCCCAGCCCCCACCTCCCCCACCCAGACCCACCCCCAAAACCCACCCAAGCCCCGCCAACCACCCACCCCCGGCACCTCCCACGCCCCAGGGGACGCCGCATGCCCAGCAGCCCACGCCCCGTGACACACCCCCCGAGACCCGAGGCTCGCGGCAGACGCCGCTTCCCGCCCCGGAGGAGCCCGTGTCCCGGGCCGCCTCTCGGGAGGTGATCGGCCCTGGGACACCGCCTCTCGGGATCGCGCTATGCCTCCCGGTGGTCTCCCGGGTCCCGGAGGGACTCCCGGTGGGGGTCCGGGTGACGGAGGGCCTTCCCGTGGGTGCCTCGGGGTTCGGGGAGGGAGGTGTGGTGGGGAGGGGGGCGGGGCATGGGGGGAGTTCTGGGGCCGGGTGGGGGGTGGGGGTGCGTGGAAGGATGGGTGGCATGACGAAGACGGCAGTGGTGACCGGTGCGAGCAGCGGCATCGGGGCGGCGACCGCGCGGCGGCTGGCCGCGGAGGGGTACGAGGTCGTGGCGGGCGCCAGGCGGCTCGACCGGCTGGAGAAGCTGGCCGCCGAGGTCCCCGGTATCCGGGCCCTGGAGCTGGATGTCACCTCCGGCCCTTCCGTGGACGCCTTCGTGGCCGGGCTGGAGCGCTGTGACGTGCTGGTCAACAACGCGGGCGGCGCACTCGGGACGGAGAGCGTGGCCGAGGCGCGGCTGGAGGACTGGCAGAACATGTACGACACCAACGTCCTCGGTTCGCTCCGGGTGACGCAGGCGATCCTGCCGAAGCTGGTCGAGTCCGGTGACGGCGTGCTGGTCATGCTGACCTCCACCGCCGGTCTGGTCTCCTATGAGGGCGGCGGCGGCTACTGCGCAGCCAAGCACGCCCAGACGGCGATGGTCGAGACCCTCCGCCTGGAACTGGTCGGCAGCCCGGTGCGCGTCATCGAGATCGCGCCGGGGATGGTGCGGTCGGAGGGGTTCGCGGTGACCAGGTTCCGGGGCGACTCGGAGGCCGCCGCCCGCGTGTACGCCGGCGTGCCCGACCCTCTTTCCTCCGACGACGTGGCCGACGCCATCGCCTGGTGCGTCACCCGTCCCGCGCACGTGAACGTCGACCGCCTCGTCATCCGCCCCCGCGCCCAGGCGGCCCAGCACAAGGTGCACCGCGTAAGTGCGTAGGCCGGTCGGGGAGATCACCAGAGGGACGACCGGGTTCAACCGGCTGCGCAGGGCCGATCGCTGGCTGGCCGCCGTGCACGGCAACGTCCTGCGCGCCGCCGCCCGCCCGCTGGTGGTCGATCTCGGCTACGGGGCCTCGCACACGACCACGCTGGAGTTGTTCACCCGGTTGCGCAGGATCCGCCCCGACGTCGAGGTGATCGGCATCGAGATCGATCCGGCTCGGGTGGCGCTGGCGCGGCCGTACGAGCGCGAGGGGTTGTCCTTCCGGCTGGGCGGCTTCGAGCTGCCGGTCCCGCGCCCGCCGGACGTGGTGCGCGCCTTCAACGTCCTTCGCCAGTACGGCGAGGCCGACGCCTGGCACTACTGGCAGGAGCTGTGCGCCAAGCTCGCGAGCGGCGGCGTGCTGGTGGAGGGCACGTGTTCGGAGGTCGGGCACCGGGCGGTCTGGGTGGGCCTGGACAGAAACGGCCCGCGGACGCTGACGTTCTCGGCCAGGTTCGACGCCTTCGAGCGGCCATCCGACCTGGCCGACCGGCTGCCCAAGACGCTCATTCACCGCAACGTGCCCGGTGAGCGCATCCACGCCTTACTCAAGGACTGGGATCACGCCTGGGCGGTCAGCGCCCCGTACGGCGCGCACGGCCTGCGTCAGCGCTGGCTGGCGGCGGTGGAGGTGCTGGGAGCCACCTGGCCCGTCCCCCAGCATGCGCCTCTGGGCGGACGGACCAGGTGGCGGCTCGGGGAGCTGACCATCCCCTGGTCCGCCACTGGTTGATCTTCCTCAGCCCCTCCTCACTCGACAAGTCGTGAGATGTCACGATTCCCTGGCAAATTTCATAATCACGTCGCTGAAGGTGTCGTAAGCGGCGGCGTCGAAGAGGACGAACCGCACCTCCACCACCGACGTCTCCGCGGCCGTGACGGCTTCCATCGCGATCCCCGCGGCGTCGGCCATCGGCCAGCCGAAGATGCCCGTGGAGATCGCCGGGAAGGCGACCGTACGCGCGCCGAGCTCGTCGGCCACCCGCAGCGACTCGCGGTGGCAGGAGGCCAGCAGCGCCGAGCGGTCCTCCCCCGGCGTGTACACGGGCCCGACCGTGTGGATGACCCAGCGGGCCGGCAGCCGTCCCGCGGTCGTGGCGACGGCCTGACCGGTGGGCAGCCCGCCCCCGTGGTAGGAGGCGCGCAGCCGACGGCACTCCTCCAGGATCTCGGGACCACCCCGCCGATGGATGGCGCCGTCCACTCCGCCGCCGCCCAGGAGCGAGGAGTTCGCGGCGTTCACCACGGCGTCGACCTCCTGCGTGGTGATATCTCCCTGTACCAGAGTGACGTCCATCTCACCGACCTCCCGAATGGCTGCTCGACAACCTGTAGTACTACGCTGGAGCGTGTGAAGGGTCTTGGCGAGCTAGAGCGCAGCATCATGGACATCCTCTGGGCGCAGAGCAGCCCGCTGACAGCCCGCGAGGTCGGCCGGCTCATCGCCGAACGCGATCTCGCGCCCACCACGGTCATGACCGTTCTCGACCGTCTTACCCGCAAGGGCTTCCTTGAGCGCATCCGCGACGGGCGCGCATGGCGTTACGAACCGGCGGAAAGCCGCGACACGTACATCGCCGAGCTTATGCTGGAGGCTCTGGAAATGACGGGCGACCGCTCGGCCGCCCTGACCCGCTTCGCACAGGCGGTCCCCGCCTCCGAGGCGGAGATCCTGCGCAAGGCCCTTACGGAGCTGGAGGACGAGTGATCACCGCCGCCGCGCTGGCTGCGCTCGCGACCGCGTGCGCGCTCGGTGCTTGGCGTTTCACCTCCGCGCGCTGGACCTACCGCGCGCCCCGCGTGGCCATCGTCCTGTGGCAGGCGCTCGGGCTGGCCTGGGGGCTGGCGACCACCGGCTCGATGCTGGCGTACGCCGTCCAGCCCTATGACCGCGGGCTCCTGCACGGGCTGATCGCCGTCGCCCAGGGCCGCGAACCGGTGGAGCCCTGGGACGGGCCGCATCTGTTCGCGCTGGTCGCGGGGCTGACCGCGCTGGCCGTACTCGTGGCCGTGACCCTGACCGCGGCCGCGCAGACGCTGCGCGCCCGCCGCCGCCACCGCACGCTGCTGGCGCTCATCGCGCGCGACGACCCGTTCGTGCCGGGCGTGCGCGTGCTCGACCATCCCGGCGCCGCCGCCTACTGCGTGCCCGGCCTGCGCTCGCAGGTCGTGATCAGCGCCGGCGCGATGGAACTGCTGTCCGACGACGAGCTGACCGCCGTGCTCGCCCACGAGGCCGCGCACGTGCGCGAGCGCCACGACCTGGTGCTGCTGCCGTTCGGCGCGCTGCGCCGCGTGCTGCCCTGGTCGAAGGTCGTGCGCGACGCTCAGGCCCAGGTCGAGCTGCTGGTGGAGATGGCCGCCGACGACCGCGCCCGCCGCTACTGCTCACCCCGCCGTCTCGCCACCGCCCTCCTGCGCTTCGGTACGGCCGGCGCCATGCCCACCCCACACGGAATGCTGGGCAGCGTGACCGCGGCCAACGTCATGGCCCGCGTGAACCGCCTGGTCAAGCCCGATCCCGAGCTGAAGCCCCACTTCCGCTACGGCTACCTCGGCCTGTCGGCCGCGCTGCTGGCCTCCGCGGCCAGCCTCTGGGTGATCCCGCTCTGAGTGCTTGCAGCTGCTAGCTCCGCGTTTGCAATTGCAAGCACTTTGGGGCAGAATGCAGGCATGGCACTACCCAAGGTCGGCTCGATCGGCGAGTACATCCGCGAGCAGCGGCAGCAGGCGAAGATCTCGCTGCGCCAGCTTGCCGCCGCGGCGGGGGTCTCCAACCCCTACCTCAGCCAGATCGAGCGCGGGCTGCGCAAGCCGAGCGCGGAGATCCTCAACCAGATCGCGAAGGGTCTCCACATCTCGGCGCAGGCGCTCTACGTGCAGGCGGGTCTCATCGAGGACAAAGAGCCGCCGAGCGACGTCGAAGCGGCGATCCGGGCCGACACGCACATCACCGGGCGGCAACGCCAGGTGCTCATTGATATCTATGAGTCGTTTCGTAAGGAGAACCACGCCGGGGACGAGCAGACCTCCCAGAATGCCCATCCCCAGCGTGACCCGGAATCGGACGACGAACCGCTGCCCGGGGATTTTCTCGCCGCCCTGGAGCCCTTCGCGGCGAACCCCGGCAACGGCACCGTCACCCAGGAAACCAAGGAAGGTTAACCCATGACGCTTGCAACCGAGGTCAAGAAGCTGACCGAGTCCAAGCCGTTCTACGCGGTCGCCGGCGCCGGCGACTTCGCGGTGGAGAAGCTGCGTGAGCTGCCCGAGCAGCTCCAGAAGCTGCAGGCCCGCCGCACCGAGATCGCCAAGGACCTGCCGGAGCGGGCCCGTGAGCTCACCGGCAAGGCCGAGGGCTTCGCCAAGGACTTTCCCGAGAAGGCCCGCGCCTACGCCGGTGAGCTCGGTCACAAGGCCACCGAGGTCTACGAGGAGTTCGCCAGCCGTGGCCGCAAGGTCGTCAGCAAGGTCAGCGGCGAGGCCGCGCTGGAGCTGGAAGAGGTCTCCGAGGCCGCCGAGCCGGCTGCCGCCGCCCCCGTCGCTCCCGCCAAGAAGACCACCCGCACCCCCAAGGCCAAGGCCTGAGCGTGCGGCGCGATGAGCCCGTCCCGGTCCGGGGCGGGCTCTTTCGTTGCCCGCGTGCCCGAGTTGCGCACTAGGCTGGGCCCGACAACGCAGCCTGGGGCGGAGCCAACATGAGCATGATCAACGGCGTTCTCAACCTTCTTTTCCTGGTGCTGGCCACGGGCATCTTCGGCATGTCGGTCTACGCGCTGGTCCACGCGGTGCGGGTGACGCCGAACGCCTTCGTCTCGGCCGGCAAACTGCAGAAGAACCTGTGGCTGCTGATCCTCGGCCTGGCCACCCTGTTCTCGGCCGCCGGCGCCTGGTCCTACTTCAACGCCTTCATGGTGGTCGGCGGGGCCGCGTTCATCGGCATCGGCCTGGGCATCTTCTCGATCCTCGCGGTGATCGCGGCCACGGTGTACATCGTGGACGTCAAGCCCGCCGTGAAGGGCATGGGCGGCAGGGGCGGCAACAACGGCCCCTACGGCCCCTGGTGAACCACCGCCGGGCCTAGCGCCGCCGACAGCCACTTGGCCAGGCGGGCGTGGCCGGTGAAGGTGGGGTGGACGCCGTCCGGGAGCAGGACCTCGGAGCGGCGGCCGGTGACCCAGCGCTGCTTCAGCGGGTCCAGGAACATGACACCCTCGCGGGCGGCGACCTCGGCCAGGGCGTCGCGTACGGCGTAGGCCTTGGGCGGGGCGTCGGCCAGCCAGATCGGGCCGACCATGACCACGCGGGTCTCGGGCCAGCGTGCGCGGGCGGTCCAGAGGAGTGTGGCGGCGGCCCGCCGTACGCCCAGGGTGGGCCAGCGGCGGTCGTTGTGGCCGCCGGAGATGACGAGCAGGTCGGGGGCGGGGCGCCAGGAGAGCTCGGCGTCGAAGGAGTCCTGGAAGCTGCGGCCGACGCGGCCCTTGTTGATGTAGCCGGTGCCGCCCGCGCCGGCGATCACGGGCTGCCAGCCGAGCAGGCGGGCGGTCGCGGCGGCGTAGGAGCTCCAGGTGGGGACGGGGCCGGAGCCGACGGTGAAGCTGTCGCCGACGAACATGAGCACCGGCGCGGACTTCTGCTGGACCGGAGTCGGGTCCGGGCCCGCCGTTTCACCCACCGCGCTGCCGCATCCGGTACAAAACGCCATCATCAGGGCGGCCGGTGCGATCAGCCGTCGATGCATCAGGCCGCGCATGACCACCTCATGGGCTCTAAGCTGCCGGACATGAGCTCCGACCTCTACGGGCGCACTGAGCGTCTCGAGCTGTCCGACCAGAACCTGCGCGAATTCGAGGCTGTCGTGCTGGACTCGACGCCCGACGGGATCGTGTTGAGCAGGTCGGCATTCTACCCAGGCGGCGGCGGTCAGCCGGCGGATCACGGAGTTCTGATCTGGCTGGGCGTGGAAACCCGGATCGCCGGGGTACGCAAAGGCGACGATCTCCACCTGATCCCGGCCGAGGGCGATCCGGTGCCCCCGGTGGGCACGGTGGTGCGCGCCGCGGTGGCCGACGAGCGGCGTTCCGCGCTGATGCGCACGCACTCGGGGCTGCACGTGCTGTGCGGGGTGGTCTTCCGCGACTACGGCTCGCTGGTCACGGGCGGGAACATGGAGCCGTTCACCGCCCGCATGGACTTCAACCTCCCCGAGGTCCCGCCGGGCTTCAAGGAGGCGGTCGAGGACGCCTGCAACGCCGAGGTCTCCGCCGACCGGCGCATCGACATCCGGGTGCTGCCGCGCAAGGAGGCGTTCGACATCCCCGACATCATCCGCACCGCCACCAACCTCGTCCCGGAAGAGGTCGAGGAGGTACGCATCGTGGACATCGTGGGCCTCGACACCCAGGCCGACGGCGGCACCCACGTGGGCTCCACCGCCCAGATCGGCCGGATCAAGGTCACCAAGATCGAGAGCAAGGGCAAGGGCTTCCGCCGCCTGCGCATCGCGATCTCCGACTGACCTCACGCCTCCGGGTCGTAAGCCAGCAGGTCGCCCGGCTGGCACTCCAGCGCCGCGCACAGGCGGACCAGCGTGGAGAACCTGATGGCCTTGGCGTGGCCGTTCTTGAGTATCGACAGGTTGACGACGGTGATCTCCACGCGGTGCGACAGCTCGGTGAGCGTCATCTCGCGCTCTTTGAGCAGCTCGTCGAGTCGGATGCGAATCGGCATGTCAGATGGTGGCCTCGACCTCTTGGAGCAGGGCCAGGCCCCGGCGGACGATCTCCGCGATGCCCAGGGCCGCCGCGCCGGCCACGACGCCGATCAGGCCGCCGCCGGGAAGCGGCTGGAACATGAAGCTCTCGGCGAGCAACATGGACGACAGTAGCGTCTTGGCCAGCCAGCCGAGGAGCGCGGCGGCGATCGACCCGGCGATGAGGACCCAGCCGAGCCTGCTCAGGTGGCCGGCGGTGCCGGCGGAGAACAGCGCGCGGTCGCCGGACCTGGCCTGGCGCAGCACGCGGATGAGGATCCCCACCGCCAGCAGGCCGGTGACGACGCCGGGCAGCGTGTCCAGGAGATAGAGGCCGGCGATCGCGGGCGAAGTGTCCACGGGCCGCACCACCACCTCGGCGCCGGAGCCCACGTAGGCCGCCCCCTCGGCCAGCATGCCGGCGGGCGGGGCGCCGGGGACGTTGAGGGCGACCCCGATGCCGCCGGCCGTGCCCGCGAACGCCATGCCGGCCGCCTGGACCAGCATCGCCAAGGCGCCCAGGCAGCCCAGGACGAAGCCGATGCTGAACGTGATCTCAAGTCTGGTGATCCATCGCATAACGATTATCGTAAATAACGAAAGTCGTTATGTCGAGGGCTCGATGAGGGTCGCCAGGCCGTTCAGGAGCGGGGTCAGGCCGAACTCGAAGAAGGCGTCGAGGTCGAGGTCGTAGTCGTCGCCCAGCCCGGCGACGACGGCGGCGAAGTGCGGGTAGGCGCCGGAGTCCCGCAGCTCCTCCAGGCCGGGCCCCTGCGCGTCCATCCACTCGTCGTCGCCCATGCCGGTCGCCGCGTCCTGCTGAGTTTCCCGCTCCAGGTGTACGGCCACGCCCTGCACGTAGTTGTAGATGAGCACGTGGATGTTCTGCCTGGTCATGGCGTCGAGTCCGTAGCCGTCCAGGGAGGCCAGGGCGTACTCGGCATGCCGCATCAGGTTGGGCAGGATCAGCGGCCGGGTCAGCGCGGTGACGTGCGGCAGCCAGGGGTGGCGGCGGTACAGGGACCACAGGCCGCGCGCCGACAGCTCGAAGCGGGCCCGCCAGCCCTCCGGCAGCGGCTCCGGGTAGTCGAACTCGCCGTAGGCGGCGTCGGCCATCAGCCGTACCAGGTCCTCCTTGCCGCCCACGTGACGGTAGAGCGACATGGTGGCGGCGCCGGTCTTGGCGGCGATGCCGCGCATGGACAGGGCGGCCAGGCCCTCGGCGTCGGCGATCTCGATGGCGACCCTGACGATCCGCTCGCGGGTGAGGTCGGAGGGGGTGGGCGCGCGGTCGCGGGCGGCGCCGGCGACGGTGCTGCCGACCCGGGGCTCGGACGTGATCACGCCCTCCTGAGCCAGGAGGGTCAGCGCCTTGGCCGCCGTGGCCAGCGCGACGTTCCAGTCGCGGGCCAGGCCGCGCGTGGACGGGACCTTGTCACCCGGCTTCAGCTCGCCTTCTGCGACGCGCCGCTTGATGTCGGCCACGATCCGGATGTATGGCGGGGTCATGGAGCCTCCTGTTCTAGTACAGAAGGTAGCAGAAATGCCTGTTGCACGGACTGTGCGTACGGTGTACATTCAGCTTGCGTACAGCGTCAACGACTGAACGGGAGAACCATTGTGAACGTCCTCATCTCCGGCGCCAGCGTCGGCGGCACGGTCCTGGCCTACTGGCTGCGCGAGCGCGGCGCCCGGGTCACCCTCGTCGAGCGGGCCCCGGCGCCGCGCGGCGGCGGGCAGGCCATCGACGTCCGCGGCGCGGCGCTGACCGTCGCCGAACGCATGGGCGTCCTGGAGGCGGCCGAGGCGCTCAGGACCGAGATGCTCGGCATGTCCGTCGTGGACGGCGACGGCGACGAGGTCATGCGCTCGGAGGAGTCGACCTTCAGCGGCGGCCGCCTGGACAGCCCGGACATCGAGATCATGCGCGAGGACCTGATGGGGCTGCTCCTGGGCGCCGTCGAGGGCGTGGAGATCCTGTGGGGCGACTCGATCGCCTCGCTCGACGACGACGGCTCCGCCGTACACGTGAGATTCGAGAGGAACGCGCCGCGCACCTTCGACAGGGTGGTCGGCGCGGACGGGCTGCACTCCAACACCCGCGGGCTCCTCTTCGGCCCGGAGGAGCAGTTCGTGGAGCATCTCGGCATGTACCTGGGGCTGTTCCGCGCCGAGAACTTCCTCGGGCTCGACCGCTGGCAGGTGTGGCACCGCGAGGGGGCGGCCGGGTTCGGTCTCTACCCGGCCGGAGACGGCGAACTGGTGGTGAACATGGGCTTCGAGTCGGGGCCGATCGCCTACGACCACCGCGACACCGGGCAGCAGAAGCGGCTGGTCGCGGCGGCCTGCTCTGAGCTGCGCTGGATCGCGCCCAAGCTGCTGGAGGCGATGTGGGCGGCCGGCGACTTCTACTTCGACGTGATGGCGCAGGTCCACCTGCCCGCATGGCACAAGGGCAGGGTCGCGCTCGTGGGTGACGCCGCCTACTGCGCCTCGGTGAAGTCGGGGCAGGGGACGAGCCTGGCCATGGTCGGCGCGTACGTGCTGGCCGAGGAGATGACGGCGGGCGACGGGTTCGGGCGCTACCAGGAGCGGATGCGCGAGTTCGTCACGCTCAACCAGGCGCTGGCCAAGGAGAACCCGGCCGGGCCCGCCCCCGAGGAGAGCGTGCGGCGCGCGGCCGACGCGATCACTCTGTGAGGCCCCGCCACGTGGGGTGGCGCAGGACGCCGTCCCTGGTCCAGCCGGCGTACTCCACCTCGCCGGCCAGCTGGGGCTCCACCCAGTGGGCCGGCTCGGGGGCCGCCCCCGCGAACGGCGAGGCCGTCCGGGCCAGCGGCGCCATGCGCGCCGCGAGGTCGCGCAGCATGTGCTCGGTGAAGCCGGTGCCCACGTGACCCACGTACCGCAGGCCGTCGGCCGAGGGCACCCCCACCAGCAACGACCCGATCATCCCCGACCTGCGGCCCTCACCCGGTTTCCAGCCCCCGACCAGCACGTCCAGCATCAGCGTGTTCTTGACCTTGATCCACAGCTCGCTGCGCCGCCCTGGCAGGTACGGCGAGTCGAGCCGCTTGCAGACGACGCCCTCCAGGCCGTGCTCGCGGGCCACGCCCATGACCACGCGGGCGCTGCCGGGAAACGACGGCGGCACCCGCACCCGCCCCCGATCCAGGGCCAGCTCCTCCAGCAACACCCGCCGCCGCTCGTACGGCAGCCGCAACGTCGAACGCCCGTCCAGGTGCAGCACGTCGAACGCGTGGTACATGACCGGCACCGTGGCCAGCAACGACCGGCTCGGCGACCGGACGTGCATGCGCGACTGGAGCCGCCCGAAGTCCGGCGCCCCCGACGAGTCGAGCGCGACGACCTCGCCGTCGAGCACCATGCTCCGCTCACCGGCCAGGTCCGCGCGGAGCTCCGGATAGGCGCCGGTCACCTCGCGGTCGTTGCGCGAGAGCAGGCGTACCTCGCCGTCGAGCAGGTAGGCGACGGCGCGTACCCCGTCCCACTTGAACTCGGCGGCCCAGGCCGCCTCCTGGGCGGCGATGGGCAGCTCCCCGCTGACCGCCAGCATCGGCCTGATCAGCATCATTCCCCCTGGTCAGAGGCATACCCCTGCCAGACATAGGGCGAACCGATACGATTTGCCGCCATGACCGGAATCAGGCTGACGCTGGCCTTGCTGGGCGCCACCGCCCTGACGCTGACCGCGGCGCCCGCATGGGCGAGCGCGGCCGCCGCACCGATCACCGACCAGGTCAACCTGGAACTGCGCGAGGACGGCGTGCTCCGGGTCAGCGAGAAGATCGGCGGCGCGGGCGAGGTCAAGCGGACCTTCCTCACCAGGACCCGCTACGACGACGGCAACGACCGCGTCTACCAGATCGCCAACGTCAAGGGCGGCCAGCTCGCCGGTGACGTGCTCACCGTCAAGGCGCCCGCCACCGTCACCTACGAGGTGAAGGGCGCGGTCACGCCGTCCGGCGGCGTGGAGGAGCTGCGCTGGTTCGCGGTCAACGGCTGGAACGTCCCGGTCTCCAAGGCCACGGTGAAGGTCACCGGCGCCGGCATGGTGCAGAACCTGTCGTGCTTCGCCGGCGAGCTGACCTCGGCCATCGGCTGCACCAGCGCCTCCATGGACCACGGGGCCACCCAGGCCGACTTCGAGCAGGAGAACCTCGCGCCCGGCGAGGCCCTCACCGTCGTGGTCGGCTACCCCAAGGGCACCAGCTCCGGCACCCCCATCCTGGAGCGTCGCTTCTCGCTGGCCGCCGCGTTCACGCTCAACGGGATCACCGGTGGCGCCCTGGCCGCGCTGCTGGTGCTGATGCTGGGCGGGATCGGGCTCCTGTACTGGACGCGGGGGCGGGACGCGCGGATCGCCGGTCAGGAGAGCGCCGTCGACCCCGTGCAGAACGGGCACTTCTCACCGCCGGACGGGGTGCGTCCCGGTCAGATCGGCACGCTCGTGGACGAGCAGGCCGACGTGGTCGACGTGACCGCGACGATCGTGGACCTGGCGGTGCGCGGGTACCTGCGGATCGACGAGCAGTCCAGGCAGGCCTACGACGCGCCGGACTGGACGTTGGTCAGGCTGCCGAACGCGCCGGTCGAGGGCTTGCTGCCGTACGAGAAGGCGTTGTACGACGCGGTGTTCGAGGGCCGGGACGCCGTCCTGCTGTCGGAGTTGTCCGGATCTTTCGCGAAAAATCTCGGGAAAGTGCGGGATGAGTTGTACGCCGATGTCGTGCGGCAGGGGTGGTTCGCCCGGCGGCCCGACACCGAGCGGACGCGCTGGACCACGATCGGCTTCGTGCTCATCGGCGCCGGGATCCTGGCCACGGTGGGCCTGGCCTGGTTCACCACCTACGGGCTGCTGGGCCTGGCCCTGATCATCGCCGGGGCGGCGCTGGCGGTGGGCGGGCAGTTCATGCCGGCCAAGACCGCCAAGGGGTCGGCGGCGCTGGCGCACACGCTGAGCTTCCGGCAGTACCTCTTCTCCGGCGAGCTGGGAAATGTCCCCGAGCAGCACCGAGTCGAGCTTTTTTCGCGATATTTGCCCTACGCCGTGATTTTTGATGGCGTGGAGCATTGGTCGCGGGTGGTGGCCTCGGTCACCGGCAACGGTCACCAGGCCGACAACCTGTACTGGTACCACGGGCCGGCCGAATGGGACCTGTCCAAGTTCGCCGGGTCGATGCGTACCTTCACCACCACCACGTCCGGCGCGATCTCCGCCACCCGGCAACTGCGCTCGCTGTGAACGCCGAGGAGCTGGAGCGCCATCGCAGGGAGCTGCACGTTCACTGCTACCGGATGCTCGGCTCCTACCACGAGGCCGAGGACCTGGTCCAGGAGACGTTCCTGCGCGCCTGGCGCAAGCGGGACGAGCCGCCGGACAACCTGAAGGCGTGGCTGTACAAGATCGCCACGAACGCCTGCCTCGACTTCCTGCGCGCCAACCCCCGGCGGCCGGAGCCGCTCGACATGCCCATGGCGGCCGACGCGGGGATGGCGTGGCCGGTCTCCACCCACGTGTCCTGGATCAGCCCCTACCCGGACGACCTCCTCGACTCCGTCATCGAGCGCGAGACGATCGAGCTGGCCTTCCTCGTGGCGATCCAGCACCTGCCCGCCAAGCAGCGGGCCATCGTCATCCTGCGCGACGTGCTCGGCTGGTCGGCGCCGGAGACCGCCGCGGCGCTCGACACGACCGTCACCGCGGTCAAGAGCGCCCTGCAGCGTGCCCGGCCGGTGCTGCGCGAGCACCTGCCCGCCCAGCGCATGAGCTCGGGCAGCGCCGACGAGCTGGCCGTGGTGCGCGCCTACATTCACGCGCTCGAACAGGGCGATCCTTCGGTCCTGCCCGCGCTGCTCGCATCGGACGTCTGGCAGACCATGCCGCCCACGCCGGGGTGGATCCTCGGCCGCGAGGCGTTCGTCTCCTCGTGGGGCCCGCAGATGTCCGGCGAGGCCTCGTGGGGCGACTGGCGTGTGCTGCCCGCCCGGGTCAACCGCCAGCCCGCGATCGCCGCGTACCTGCGCCGGCCGGGCGAGGAGGTCTTCTCCGCGTCCTGGCTCGGCGTCTTCCGCATGGAAGGGCCGCTGATCAGCGAGATCACCACCTTCGACCACGAATTTTTCCCGCAGATGGGTCTGCTCGATTCCTTTTCCGGCGATGCCTCGTCTTATGGGCATGACTGATCTGCAGAAGAACGTTCAGGCCACGATCGACGAGCTCGTGGAGACCGGGGTGGAGCGCGGGGTTCAGGTCGCCGTGTACCGGGAGGGCGAGCTCGTCGTGGACGCGGTCGCCGGTCTCGCCGACCCCGCCACCGGCCGCCCGATGACCTCGGACACCCCGGTCTACGTGACCTCCACCGGCAAGGGCATGATCGCCACGGTCGTGCACCTGCTGGCCGAGCAGGGCCTCCTGGCCTACGACACGCCGATCGCGGAGTACTGGCCCGAGTTCGCCGCCCATGGCAAGGAGCGGGCCACCGTACGGCATGCCCTCAGCTACCGGGCGGGCGTGCCCGGCGTGCCCGTGGACACCACGGCGGCGGACATCGCGAACTGGGACAAGATGTGCGCCGCCGTCGCCGACGAGAAGCCCTGGTGGGAGCCGGGCACCACGATGGGCTACCACCCGCAGTCCTGGATGTACCTCATGGGGGAGATCGTCCGCCGGACGTCCGGCAAGACCGTCTCCCAGGTCCTGCGCGAGGAGGTCGCGCTGCCGCTGGGCGTCGCCGGCGAGCTCTTCCTGGCCGTGCCGGCCGCCGAACTGCCGCGTCTGGCCGTCATCGAGGACCCCGAGGGCCCGCCGATGGAGCTGACGCCGGAGATGACGGCGCAGATCCCGTTCTTCCGCGTCGTGGACGGCTACACCGCCGCGCCGATGGCGGCCCTGCCCGACGCCGCCTTCAGCAACCGGGCCGACGTCCTGACCAGCGACGCCGGCGCCACAGCCACCGCCAGGGGCCTGGCCCGCATGTACGACGCCCTGCTCAACGGCCTGATCCCGCCCGCGCGGCTGGCCGAGGCCACCTCGGTGCAGGCCACCGGGACCGACGAGGTCGTCGGCATGCCGGCGACCTGGGGGCTCGGGTACTCCGTCGGGCTGACCCAGGTGCTCGACCGCCCCACCTACTTCGGCATGGGCGGCAGCGGCGGCACCGCGGCCTTCGCCGACAAGGCCACCGGGCTCTCGATCGGGATCACCAAGAACCGCATCGGCGCCGGTGACCCGTTCGGGACGGTGGACAGGATCGGGCAGGTGATCCTATAGACGGATGTGGCCGAGCTCGACGGCCTTGCTGACGGCTCCGGTCCTGGTGTCGACGCCGAGCTTGCCGTACACGTGATTGAGGTGGGTCTTGACCGTCGCCTCGGTGATGAACAGGGCCTTGGCGATCTCCTTGTTGCCCGCCCCGCGGGCCAGGAGTTCCAGGATCTCGATCTCGCGGGTGGTCAGCGCCGGGCCCGGATCGCGCATGCGACGCATCATGCGGGTCGCCACCCTGGGCGAGAGTGCCGTCTCGCCCCTGGCGGCGGCCCTGATCGCCTGGAACAGTTCGTCCGGCGGGCAGGCCTTGAGCACGTAGCCGGTGGCTCCCGCGTCGATGGCGCGCACGATGTCGGCGTCGGTCTCGTAGGTCGTCAGGACCAGCACCTGCGGCGCGTCGTCGAGCGCGCGCACCTTCCTGGTCGCGGCGACGCCGTCGGGGCCGTCGCCGAGTTGCAGGTCCATGAGCACCACGTCGGGCCGGCGCAGGGCGATCAGCCGGAGCGCGTCGTCGGCGTTCTCCGCCTCGCCGACGATCTCCATGTCGGCCTCGCCGCCGACCAGCGCCGCGATGCCCGCCCTGACCACCGGATGGTCGTCGACCAGGAACAGCTTCATACCGGAATCCTCGCAGCCACCGCCGTGCCCTCCCCCGGCGCGCTCTCCACCGTCAGCGTGCCGCCCACCTCCGCGACCCGGTCGCGCATGGCCCGCAGGCCGTACCCGCGTCCCGGGCGGGTCACGGCCATCGTCTGGTCGAAGCCCACCCCGTCGTCGTACACGTCCAGCGTCACCTCGTCGTCGAGATAGGCGAGCGTCACGATCACCCGGTTCGCGCGGGCGTGCTCGCGCGCGTTCGCGACCGCTCCCTGAGCCACTCTCAGCAGTACGGCCTGCGTCCCGTCGGCCAGCGGGAACTCCGTGCCCTCCAGCCGGAACTCCGCGCCCAGCGCCGTCAGCGCCTCCGGCAGCGACCGTACGGCCAGCGGCGCGGGCCCGAGGTCACGCACGAACCGGCGGGCCTCGTCGAGATTCTCCCCCGCGGCCTCGATCGCCGTCCTGACGTAGGAACGGGCCTGCGCGGGGTCGGACTCCCAGACCCGCTCGGCCGCCTGCAGCAGCATGCGCTGGCTGGTCAGGCCCTGGGCGAGGGTGTCGTGGATCTCCCGCGAGAGACGCTCGCGCTCCTGCATGATTCCCGCCTTCCTCAGCTCCCAGAAGATCACGATGGTCATGGCCGCCACGGCGATCGGCGCCAGCACCAGGCTGGGGTCGAACCGGTCGGACAGGCTGATCTGCGCCACGATCACCGCGACGGTCAGCACGGCCGCGGCGACCAGCGTCATCCGCAACGACAGCAGCCGCAGGCACAGGTACAGCAGCGGAATCGCGCACCAGGCGAACGACGGCGCCAGTTCCACCAGCACCAGCCAGCACCCGAGTACGACCGCCAGCCAGACCAGCCGGCCTCTGCGGCCCAGGCGCTCCCACAGCAGGACGCCGCCCGCGTACACGAGTGCCAGCAGGCCCGCGTCGGCCAGGGTCGCGATGGTCGTGAGGTCCATCGCGTGGCGTACGACCAGGCGGGAGGCGGAGGCGGCCAGCAACAGGAAGAAGCCGGCGTGCATCGCCCGGTTGAGCCAGATCCGCTCCATCTCACCCCCTCGCCGTGGTGCGAGCGTAGGCGGGGCCCTCGGCACCCGCATCAACCGATCGGTTGACCCGCCCCTCGACCGATTCTCTCCCACGCATCGACCGCTCTCCCGATGGCGTGGCCGGTTCGCCCCGGCAGTCTGGAACTCGTCGAACCGACCACTGACCTGGAGGAACACCATGAAGCTCCGCACCCGCTTCGCCGCCGCCTCGCTCGCCGCCCTCGCCGTCGCCGGTGGCGTCACCAGCACCGCCGCGCAGGCCGCCGCGCCGGACGCGCCCGCGGTCGTCCAGACCAACGTGCTGTCGGCGGACGCCGCCCTCAAGATCGCCGACGCGGTGCAGAAGGAGGCGGCCAAGCAGAAGCAGCGCGTGACCGTGGCCATCGTGGACCGCTCGGGCGCCACCCGCCTCATCCTCAAGGGCGACGGGGCCGGGCCGCAGACGGAGGAGTCGGCCAAGCGCAAGGCGTTCACCGCGGTGTCCTTCGGCCAGCCGACCAGCGCCCTGGCCAAGAACCAGGCTCTGGCCGCCATCCCCGGCACCCTGCTGCTGGCCGGCGGCGTCCCGGTCGCCTCGGGCGGCGCGCCGATCGCCGGGATCGGCGTGGGCGGCGCGCCCAGCGGCGCCATCGACGAGGCCATCGCCCAGGCCGGCCTCAAGGCCGTCCAGGGCCGACTGGGCTGATGCCACCGACCCCTTTAGCGGGATATATCCCGTTCTGTCCAAAAAGGTGAGAAAGGGAGAGAGGATGGGGGCGTGGGTGGGGTTGGCAGGCGCGGGCTGCTGCTCGCGGGTCTAGGGCTCGTTGCGGCGGCCTGTGGTGGAGGTGGCAGCCGGGCGGTTTCGACCGCTCCGGGCGTTACCTCCCCGACAGCCGTGAAAGGATCAGACGTGCTTGACGAGACACTACTTACCGCCGCCGCCGCAGGTGAGGCCGCCGCCGTGCGCGAGGCGGTCACCGAGGGGGCCGATCTCGAGGCCCGTGACGGCCGCCGGCGTACCGCTCTGCTGCTGGCCTCGGCCGCCGATCACGTGGAGGTCGCGCAGATCCTGGTGGCCGCCGGCGCCGACCCGGACGCGCTGGACGCCCAGCACGACACCCCATGGCTGGTGACCGGTGTGACCGGCAGCGTGGCGATGCTGCGTGTCCTGCTGCCCGCCAACCCGGACCTGACGATCAGGAACCGCTACGGCGGCGTCTCCCTGATCCCGGCGTGCGAGCGCGGTCACGTGGACTATGTCCGCGAGGTGCTGAAGACGGACATCGACGTCAACCACGTCAACGACCTCGGCTGGACCGGCCTGCTGGAGGCGGTGATCCTGGGTGACGGCTCGGCCAGATACCAGGAGATCGTCCGCCTGCTGCTGGCCGCGGGCGCCGATCGCGAGCTGGCCGACCGTGACGGAGTCACCTCCTTGCGGCACGCGGTGAAGAAGGGCCAGCGGGAGGTGGCCGACATCCTGCGCGGCTGACGCGCGGCCCTATGGGCGCACACGGATCTCGCCCACGGGGCGGCCGCCGCCGTACAGGACACCCGTGGCGAGGGCGTCGAGGCCGGAGCCCGACAGACCGAGGCCGCGCAGGGCGGCGACCGTGACGGGCGTGCGGGCGCGCGACGAGCCGTCCTCGATCTTGACGGTGCCGGCCCGCCCGTCCTCGAAGACGAACGCGTCGAACGCCTCCGCCCCCGACTTCAGCATCAGTCCCGGTACGGCCCGCATCAGCTTGGCCTCGTCCCGGTGCGTGCCGGACGTCCACTGCGGATAGGCGCGCATGGCGTCGAAGACCCGCCGCTCGTGGCTGCCGGGCCCGCCGAGCGGCAGGGCACGGAACGCCCTGGTCACTCCCAGCATGGACACGAAGAACAACGGCGCCCCGCACCCGTCGACCCCGGAGGCGGCCACGCGCTCCCCGGTCAGCTCCTCGACCGTCGCCCGGACCGCCCGTTGCAGCGGATGCCTGGGCTCCAGGTAGGAGCCCAGCGGCCAGTCGTTGATCACGCAGGTCGCGAGCATGGCGGCGTGCTTGCCCGAGCAGTTCATGTACACGCGGCTCCGGTCGGTGACCGTCCGGTCCTCGGGATAGTCCTCGGGACACAGCAGCGCCGACTCCTCCAGCCCGGCCCCGGCCAAGATCTTGCGAACCCCGTCCACATGGTACGGCTCGCCCGCGTGCGAGGCGCAGGCCAGCGCGAGCAGCTCACCCTCCAGCGAGAGCCCGTTGCGGAGCATGCCCAGTACCTGGAGCGGCTTCATCGACGAGCGCGGCGAGGCGGGCACGTGAACCGCGCCCTGCGCGTCGACCGGCGTCCCGTCCGCGTCCACGGTGAGCACCCGCGCCAGATGCGTGGACTCCACGAACCCGGACCGGACAACCTCGACAACGAGCGACATTCCCCGCCCCCTTTCAGCAGGAGTCTACGGATCGGCGAGAATGAGTTCCCATGCGGGCGGTAGTGCAGCGAGTGAGTACGGCCTCGGTGGTCGTGGACGGTCAGACGGTGGGCGCGATCGACGAGCCGGGGCTGCTCGTGCTCGTGGGCGTCACCCACACGGACACGGCGGAGCAGGCGCGCAAGCTGGCCGCCAAACTCTGGGGGCTGCGCGTCCTCGACGGCGAGAAGTCCTGCTCGGACATCGGCGCGCCGCTGCTGGTCATCAGCCAGTTCACCCTTTATGCCGACACCAGGAAGGGCCGCCGCCCCACCTGGCAGGCGGCCGCCCCGGGACCGGTGGCCGAGCCGCTCGTGGAGGCCGTGGTGTCCGGGCTGCGGGCGCTCGGCGCGCACGTCGAGACCGGCCGCTTCGGCGCCGACATGAAGGTCTCCCTGGTCAACGACGGCCCCATCACCCTGGTGATCGACGTCTAGGGTGGGGCTGGCCCCACCCATAACCGGCCATCCTCCGCCATGTCCCCGGACGGGCGGCGCTTCCTATCGTTCAGGTATGCGAAAGATCCTCTGGGCAGTGCCGGCCGGGGCCGCGCTCCTCGTCGCCGCGCTGGCCGTGCAAACCTTCGACCGCGAGCCCGGCCCGGCGCCCGTGCCGCAGACGGAGACGACGTTCGGCTACCACGAGCTCCCGGGGACCGACCTGGCCATCGAGGCCGACGGGCCCATCCGGCTCACCGTCGTGGCCGGAGGACGGCAGCGGGTCGCCATCAAGCGGGAACTCAGCTGGACCGGCGCGCGCCACCACGAGGAAGCCTGGGAGGACGCCCGGCGGCTGCGCATCGCCTACTCGTGCGACGACGGATGCGCGGCCGACTACGTGCTGACCGTGCCCGAGTCGACCCGGATCACGGTCACCGGCGCGGCCGGGGGGATCAGCTGCGCCGCGAAGGTGACCTGCGCCGAAGGCTGAGCCCGGCCCTGCCGTACCTAACAGGATTAGCGGATGCGGCGGCGCATGGCCGGGTCGATGCTGACGTTGCGGCCCGCGTCCGGCGGGACGATGATCTCCTGCGTGGCGGCCACGCCGCCCGCCAGCAGCGGGGCGTCGACCGGGACCGTCCGCTTGACCACGGCCAGCGCGATCGGCCCGAGCTCGTGGTGCCGGACCGACGAACCGACCGCGCCCACCTCCTGGCTCTCGAAGATGACCGGCGCGCCGTGCGGCGGCAGCGTGTCGACGCTGCCGTCGAGGTGCAGGAAGACCAGGCGGCGGGGCGGGTGGCCGAGGTTGTGCACGCGCGCGACCGTCTCCTGCCCGCGGTAGCAGCCCTTGGTCAGGTGTACGGCCTCGCCGATCCAGCCCACCTCGTGGGGAATGGTCTTGTGGTCGGTGTCGAGCCCGAGGCGCGGCTGGTGACGCTCGATGCGCAGCGCCTCGTACGCCCAGATCCCGGCCATGCGGCCCAGGCCCGCGTTGAGCTCGGCGCGCGGGATGTAACGGTCGCCGTCGGCGGTGGAGATCACGGCCAGTTCGTCGTCGGCGCTGGACACCTCGACGCGCAGCATGAAGCGCATCTTGTCGAGGTAGTCGATCAGCGCCTCGGAGGTGCCGGGCTCCACGTGCGCGAGAACGGCCTCGCCGTCGTCGACCAGCGTGAGGTGGTGCTCGACGCGGCCCTGCAGGTCGAGGATGAGGGTCTGGGTCCACTCCCCCGGCTTGAGGGTGTCGAGCTTGTTGGAGGTCAGATCGTTGAGCCATTTCAGCCGGTCTGCCCCGGACACGCGGACGATCTCGCGATTGCTGCGGTCGACGACCGCCTCTCCCTTGATCAGCGCGCGCTGCTCGGCGAACAGGTCGCCGTAGTGCGCCGCCACGTCGGCGTCGGGGGCATCGGCCGCGACCGCGCCGGGGAGATCGAGCAGAGGGCTACGCATGCCCTCCAGGCTATCTGCAGTTGCGGCACAGCCCGAAGACGGTCAGGTGATGGACGTCGGCGACGAACCCGAGCTGGTCGTCCAGCCCTTTGACCAGGCCTTCCGCCATCTCGGGCCCCACCTCCCCGACCTCGCCGCACCCACGGCAGACCAGGTGCACGTGGTCGGCGTCGGCCGCCAGGTGGTAGGTGGGCGCGCCATGGCCGAGATGGGTGTGGGTGACCATGCCCAGCTCTTCCAGCAACTCCAGCGTCCGGTAGACGGTGGAGATGTTCACCCCCCGCGCGGTCTCACGGACCTTGACGCAGATCTCCTCCGGGGTGGCGTGCTCCAGGTCCTTGACCGCTTCCAGCACCAGTTGCCGCTGCGGCGTCACCCGGTAGCCCTTGGCGCGGAGTTCCTCGTGCCACTGCGTCTCCGTCATGCCCTGAGAATAATCGCTTGCCCGGGTTCGGGGGCCTCGCATAGCGTCGTCTGCACGCGGAAAGGAGGTGGTCCAAACAATGGTGATTCATAGTTGGGCTAGCGAGGTGGTTGTCCGCTAACGAAGCGGACTCCATTGTCTCGCGTCGTTTCGGCGAAATTCGAGGCAACCACCGGGGCCCCGAGGCTGCTGGGGGGGCGGGAGGTCCATCCCGACCCATGGCCCATCCAGCCCGCCCGCTCAAGCGGGCGGAACCTGCCCGGGGCCCTTCTGCCTTTCCCGCCTAGTGCTCGGTCCGCCAGGGGATCCCGAGCTTCTCGCAGGACTCGCGGTAGAGCATCACCACCGCCTTGCGCACCTGGGGACGCTCGGTCAGCGTCTCCCCCCACGGCACGTTGAGCTTCTCGCCCCCGTCGATCGTGAACTCGATCGCCTGCGCCGTCACGTCACTCGTGACCGCCTCGGTGGCCTCGGGCCGTCCGCCCAGCCCGCGCACGATGATGAGCGCGTCGTCGGTGTGGTCGTCGTTCATGTGGCGCTTGATCGCCTCGACGACATCAGGGGTGAAAGGGGTAGTCATATCCGCTCAAGCTACCTTCTTCAGCTCCGCCGACATATGGGACGTCAGCGGGTGTCCGACGGCGGCCATGTCGTAGGCCCACATGAGGTTCCCGTTGACCAGCCCGTAGATCCGCTGCCCCGCCGTGTACTCCTTGGCCGACTCCGTCCGCGCCACCACATCGGTGCGCAGCTCGATCTTGTGGAAGACGACCTCGCCCAGGTAGATCTCCACGATGCCCGTGGGATGCGCCAGCACCACCTCAAGCTGCCGCTCGGGCCGTGCCCGCCAGTAGCCCGACTCCGTGGCCAGGGGCCGCACCCGGTTCCCGTCCTGGTCGAGCAGCCAGGTCCGGCTCACGTACTCCAGGAACGGCTTGCCGTTGTGCCCGAACTCGATCTCCTGCCCGAAGTTGAAGCTCTCGATCGTGGGGTAACCGCCCACGCCCGCGCCTTCCCACCTGCCCAGGAGGAAGGAGATGTGCTCAAGATCGGGGTGCGCCTCAGGGGTTTCCATGCCGCCCAACATTACTCTCCGTCGCCCCCTGTTCCCGGGGTACCGGGCGAGGTTCTGAGGTCAGGTGGAGGAGGCGTAGGGTGGCCTGCATGGCACGATCACTGGTGATCAAAGTGACCGCGGGGGCCGACGCCCCCGAGCGGTGCAACCAGGCCTTCACCGTCGCCGCCGCCGCCCTGGCCAGCGGCGTCCCGGTCTCGCTCTGGCTGACCGGCGAGGCCTCCTGGTTCGGGTTGCCGGGAAGGGCCAAGGAGTTCAGCCTCCCCCACGCCGCCCCCCTGACCGACCTCCTGGACGTGGTCCTGGCCGCCGGCCGGGTCACGGTCTGCACCCAGTGCGCGGCCCGCCGCGAGATCACGGTGGACGACCTCATCGACGGCGTACGCATCGCCGGAGCCCCGGCCTTCGTCGAGGAAGCCGTGGCAGAAGGCGCCCAGGCCCTGGTCTACTGACCTTCAACCCCCAGCGCCATCGCCAGGGCCTGTCAGCGGGGCAGGACCGCGGAGAGGCGTTCGGTGCGCAGGGCCTCGTACCAGCGGTCGTCCAGCGGCGCGAGGTCACCGGCCGACCAGGTCAGCAGGAGGTCGGCCAGAGCGGGGTTGCGGGCGAGGGCGGGACCGTGCAGGTAGGTGCCGACGACGTGGCCGGCGTAGCAGCCTTCGAAGCCGTTGCCGTTGCCCACGCCGGTGACGACCTGGGACAGCGGCTTGACCCCCGGCCCGAGATGGGTGACGCCCATGTGGTTCTCGAAGCCGGTCAACGTGGGCAGGTTGAGCGCGCTGTCGACCTCGGCGACGAGTTCGCCCACGGCGCGGGCCGGACCGCGGGTGCTGCTGATGTCGAGGAGGCCGATGCCGTCGACCGGCTGGCCCTCCTCGCCGCCGAAGGTGGATCCCATGATCTGGTATCCGGCGCAGACGGCCAGCATGGCCGCGCCCCTGGCGATGGCGCGGTGGAGGCCGCCGTCGCGGCGCAGCCGTTCCGCGGCGAGGATCTGGGGGCGGTCCTCGCCGCCGCCGATGAGGTAGATGTCGCCGGTCTCCGGCACCGGGTCGGCCGAGCGTACGTGGACGACCTCGGCGTCGATGCCCCTGCGGCGGGCGCGCTGCTCCAGCACCAGCGCGTTGCCCTGGTCGCCGTAGGTGCTGAGCAGGTCGGGGTAGATCCAGACGATGCGCAGGGTGCTGTCAGACGGCACGGCCGAACTCCGATCGGATCTGCTGGAAGGCGGTGTAGTTGGCGATCACGTCGACCCGGCCGGGCGGCTGCGTGCCCAGGGCCTCGGCGAACGTGTCGGCCAGCGCGAACGGTACGTCGGCGACGTCGAGCCGCAGCGCCAGGTCGAGCCGGCGCTCACCGGTGACGAACACCGGCCGCCCGCGCAGGATGCGGTAGTCGACGTCCCAGAGCCAGGAGGTGTCGCGGCCGTCGGGGCCCTGGGCGTTGACCGACAGGATGATCGGCAGCGCCGGGTCGGCGACGTCGAAGGCCTCCAGCCAGCCGGCCGGGTTCTTGGCCAGGAGCAGGCGGGCGTGGCGGCCGTCGCGCTCGACGGTGGTGTAGCGGCCGGCCACGGAGGTGACCTCGCGCAGCCTCGGCAGGGCGCGCTCGACCGGCAGGCCGAACGCCTCGGCGACGGCCAGGGCCATCGCGGCGTTGGAGCGGTTGGCGGAGCCGGGCAACTGGATGTCGAGCACCCAGCGCTGGCCGCGCGGGTCGATCACGGCGTCGTCGTCGAGGATCCACTGCGGCTCGGGCCGGTGGAAGGTGCACTCGCGGCAGGCCCAGTGCCGATCTTTACGATCCAGCGGACCACCGCACTCGGGACAGCACCAGCTGTCCTCCTTCCAGCGCTGGCCGCCGGAGACCCAGGTGACCTTGGCGGCCGTGGAGGCGCCCCAGGTGACGAGGGGGTCGTCGCAGTTGGCGATGACGTGGGTGGGTTTGCCGGACAGGGCCCGGCGCCACTTCTGGGCCAGCAGCCAGATCTCGGCGGCGCGGTCCATCTGGTCGCGGCTGAGGTTCATGAGGCAGACGACGCCGGCGCCGGTGGTGTCGAGCACCTCGGGCAGGTACTTCTCGTCGACCTCCAGCACACCGTAGGGCGCGTCCTTGTGCTGCGACAGCGCGGAGACGTGCCCGGCGGGCATGTTGGCGCCGTAGGCGTTGGTGGCCACCTCGCCCATCTCCAGCAGCGCGGAGGTGATCAGCCGGGTGGTGGTGGTCTTGCCGTTGGTGGCGCTGATGAGGGCCAGCCTGCGGTCGCGCGCCAGCTGGCGCAGCAGGTCGGGCTCCAGCATCAGGCCCACGCGGCCGCCGATCACCGAACCGTCGCCACGTCCGGTCATCCTGGACAGGGTGGCGGCACTGCGCCCCAGGGCACTCGCGAGCTGAGCCCGCAGGGGAAGCTGGGTCATGGTTATGGATCCTAGTCAAGGCTGGCCGGTACTCGGCGTCACCGCCGAATTCCCGCCATGGACGGGCGGCCGGGGATCGGGACAACCGCCCCACAAGCCCTTTTTGCCGGTACGCGCCTGGTCCGCCCGCTGCCGGAACACCTTCTCGTACGCCACATTCGGCCACACGCGAAGAAAGAAGGCGTTCCCGGCGGCGAGCTGGCTCTCGTTCACCAGCACCCCCCGGGCGTTCCACACATAACGCAGCTGCCTCCGGTAGTCATCGAATTTCTGCGTATCGAAGGCCATGGTGACGATCGACCCCCGAGGCGCCAGCTTCAGCAACGCGTCCGCCGACTGCCTGGCCCAGCACTCCGGCGACGGCCGCAGCTCGGGCGCGTCGATCCCGATCAGCCGGACGCGCTGCTCATGCCCCGCGTACTCCCCGTCGACCGGCGCGACCACCATGGTGTCGCCGTCGTTCACCCACACGACCCGCGCGCTCTCGACCGGCGGCGGGCTCGGGGGCATCAGTCCGGTGATGGGCGGCCTGACGAAGGTGTCGGCCAGCACGTACACCGCGCCCAGGGCGGCTACAACCAGCAGTATTCCAATCACGGTCAGTCGCACACGGGCAGACCTACCCAGACTCGGCGAAGGTGATCTCGGGGGCGCCGCCGTTCTCGAACGGCAGCACGAACCGCCGCGGCCACGACAGCACGCTCTCCAGCCACCCCGCGCCCATCATCTGCCCGACGTGCCGCAGCCGCGCGGCGGCCTCGATCCCGATCGCGACGGTCAGGATGTCGCGCTGCACGGCCTCGTTCTCGTCGTCGCCCAGGATGACCCGCCAGGCCAGCGCCCGGTTGTGGTCGATCTCCATCGACAGCGGGTGGTGGCGCAGCGCCTTGGCCCGGTGGCCGAGCAGCTCGCTGCGCACCAGTTCGGTGGAGGCGCCGGTGCCGAACAGCGCGTACTCCAGCGCCGGCGCGGGAGCGCGCAGGTCGGGAGCCGGCTGTCCGAACGGGAAGAGCCTGTCCACCTCGTGCAGCCACCGCACCTGCGGGATCACCCACGACGGGCCGGGCCGCTCGCCGCCGCCCTCGGCCGCGTTCAGCAGCTTGGCCGCCGTCTCCGCGGCCTTCTCCACCAGCAGCGCCGGGTCGAACCAGCTCCGCAGCGCCCACGCCCGCCTGCTGACCGCCCGCTCGACCAGCGTGGCCAGCAGGCACTCGCGCCGCCTGGCGGGAACCTCGGCCCAGACCCCGGCCAGCGCGCGCGGCACCCCGGGCAGCGGCCGGTTGCCGACGAAGGCCAGCACGACGGTGTCGCACCAGATACGCAGCCACGCCCACTCGGGCGCGCCGGCGAGCACGTCAGCCTCACGCAGCTCCACGAGCGTGCACGCCTGTCCGGTACGGCACGCCGCCCCGCAGGCCGCCGAGCGCCGCCCCCGGATCGGCGGCGGCGGTCCCGGCAGCACCTTCTCCCGCGACTCCCCGAGCGGCACCATGATGCGCAGCGGCCGGTCCATGCCGTCGGCGAACACCGCCGCTGCGCCGGGCTGCAGCGAGACGACCTGGCGGGACTGCTCGTCGCTGAGGTTCATGGCGGCGCCGACGAGCTGCCTGTCGTCCTCGGCGGGCAGCCGGTGCACGACCTTGAGCGCGGTGTTCTTGACGACGTCGGACACGAGCTTGGTCGGGATCTGCTCGGCCACGACGATGCCCTCGCCGTACGCGCGGATCTCGGCGAGCATTCCGGCGAGCAGTTCGACGGCGTGGGTGGAGGCGCGGCCCGCGCCGCGGTCGCGCAGCAACCGGTGCGCTTCCTCGATCACGATCACGTGCCGCAGCCCGCCGGACTTCTCGCCGCGGGCGCGCATCCGCAGGTGCTCCACGATCCGGATGATCAGCGTGCCCATGAGGAAGGCTTTGTCCTCGTCGTTGGCGACGTCCTCGATGGCCAGGACGACGTTGCGTTCGAGCAGCCCGCCGATGTCGGCCGGGTGGCCGCCCTCGAAGAAGCGCCCGGCCGAGCCGACGCGCAGCGAGCGCAGCCGCAGGGAGATGAAGCCCTCGACGTCGGCCTGGACCTCGCGGCCGTAGCCGATCTCCCGGATCACGTCCATGGCGTGCTGCTGGAGCTGCTCCAGCGTCGGCACGCTGGGCGGCACCTTCGAGCCGGGCACCGCGCCGCCGGTGACGACGTCCCAGCCGGTCGCCTCGTAGACCCGCTGCAACGCCAGCGACATGATCTGCGGGAACGGCTCCTCGGCGTCGAAGGCGGCCATGAACAACGCCCGGATCATGTCGATGTGCGCCTGCACCGGGTAACCGGGCTCGGGCTCCAGCGGGTTCACGCTGAACGGCACGCCGTCCGGCGCCGACGGGTTGATCACGGTGACCGGGGTGCCGATCCGCCCGGCCATGGCCTGGTACTCCGACTTGGCCGGCTCGATGGCCAGCCAGGGGATTCTGGCGGCGCTGAGCTGTTCGAGCAGGTGCCGGACGGTCTGCGACTTGCCGGAGCCGGTCGCGCCGGTGACGAAGGCGTGGCGGTTGAGCGTGGCCAGCGGCACCCGGAAGGCGCCCACGCCGCGGTCCTGGCCGTCGAGGATCTCGCCCAGGTCGAGCTCGCCCGCCTCGGAGGCCTCCGAGGTGACGTCGAAGAATCCGGCGTCCAGCACGCGCAGGCCGGGCACCTCCCGCCTGGGCAGCCCGGCGAGGGCCGCCAGCGCGCCCGCGGTGGCCGCGAACGGCGCGGCGGCGCCGTCGCCCGGGTCCTGGAGGTTCAGGCTCAGCGCCTCGGGCAGCGCGTAGACGGCGCCCGCGGCGCTGCGCAGCCGGTAGGGGTGGTGGCCGATCTCGACCGAGCCGACCAGGACGGGCGCGAGCTGGCGCAGCTCGTCGGCGGTGGCGGCGCCGGCCAGCGCCCTGACGTTCCACAGCCCGGCCTCGCGGAAGGCGTCGAGCTCCTGCATGCGGCGCTCGGCGCGCTCGGCGTCGAACCTTGAGCGCTCGGAGGCGTCGCCGTACTGCCGCAGGACGTTGAGCTGGGTGCGCAGGTGGGCGACCTCGGCGTCGAGCATGTCGGTCGGCTCGGCCACCAGCAGCCAGGCGAACGGCCGCGACATGAGCGTGACCAGCGTCGACTCGAACAACGTGGGCCGCTTCAGCTCGTCGGGGTCGTACTCCCTGCGCGCGTTCAGCGGCGGCGCCTGGCGTCCCGGGCAGGGCATCCACACCAGGTCGGCCAGGTCGGCCAGGCACTCCTCGCCCAGTTGCACGCCCCTGGCCCCGCCCGGGAACAGCAACGGCTGAGGACCGCGCGCGCCCTCGGGCCCCGGCGCGCGGCGCGGCTGCCGGGGCGGCGACAGCGGCCCGGCGTTGGTGATCAGCTCCAGCGGCGCGCCGGAGCCGCGCGAGAGCCAGCCGATGACGAACGGCCGCTGCCGCTGGGCCGCCGAGAGCACGGCCGGCAGGATGGAGACGAAGTCCCACTCCGCCGATGAACTTCGCGAGGGTGCGGCGATCGACTGGATTCTGTACCAGGGTCCGCTTAGCTGCATCTCATCCCCCCACAGATGGTTCTTAGTAAAGTCCGCCTCCATTCGGCGTGTGGACCGGTCATTGGGGAGGTCCTTACCTCTCCTTGCGCCAGTCCAGACGCGGCGGGGGCGGGCCGAGGTTCGGGGGTGGCTCCTCGCCGGGGTTCTCGTTGCCGTTCTGCGCCAGTACGGCGTCGCGAACGTCCTCCAGCTCGCCAAGCGTGGTCTTGGGGAAGGTCAGTATCGCGGGATTGGCGTCGGCCAGGCGGACCCGGCGGCCCTCGGCGGTGGCGTCGGTGACGATCACGGACGTCGTGGGCAGTTGCTGCAACTGGTGCGGCTCGACCAGGAACTCCCGCGAGCGCTGCAGCACCCGCTCCTTCTCCCCGATCTTGGTCGCCGTCCTGCCCCACTCGGTCGACTCGGTGATGTCCCCTGCCAGGTCGGTACGGTTGTCGCCCCGCTCCTCCGTCGACTCCTCCACCTGGGAGATCGTCGAGGTGTAGCCGCCGTCGAGCCCCGGCACCGAGGCGCTGATCGTCTCGGTGAGCTGGGCCAGCTCCAGCCGGTGCTCTGTGCCGACGTGCTCGCTGGCCACCCGCGCGTCCTCGGCGTTGCCCAGCCGCATGAACGCCACCGCCGCGTGCCCGCGCCCCAGCCGTTCCCTGACCGTGGGGGTCAGCGAGCGGTAGGTCAGCACGAGGCCGGTGCGGGAGGTCTCGCAGGCGTCCATGAGCCGGTCGAGCACGTCGCCGCGGAGCTTGTCCGCGCCCGCGACGATGATCGTGTGGTACCAGGGCCGCTCGGAGGCGGGCGACTGGCGCAGGATGTGGGTCAGCGCCGTGGCCACGTACGTGCCGAGCACCCGGTTGCCGAACACGCCCGCCTGGCGGTCCATGCTGACCACGCGCAGGCGCGCGGGCGGGAGCCGTACGGCCTGGGTGCCCAGGGTTTCGAGCTTGCGCAACTGTGACTCCAGCGCCCACGCGCGCTCGATCACCACGCGGTCGCTGACGCCGCGCCCGAACAACGTTCCGATGCGCTCCAGCTGCGTCGCGGTGATCAGCCCGAACCTCAGGTCGTCGCGCGGGTCGCCCACCTGGGCCAGCGCCCGCAGGGCCGCGGTGACCTGCCTGATCGTGGCGTCCTCGCCCAGGACCTCCAGCACGCGCTCCAGGATGGCGTTGTCGAAGCTGAGGTCTCGGGTGGTGCGGTGCTCCTCGCTGACGCTGACGACATGGGCCAGCACGTCGGCGAACGCCTCCGGCTTGAGCGTCGCCCCCAGGTCCAGCCGGGGCAGGTCGACGGGCAGCACCCAGACGAGCGGGTCGTCGCCGCCGCGCCTGGCCAGCTCGATGAGGTCCTTGGCGATGGCGCCCTCGGACAGGTCGAGCACGGTCAGGTGCCCGCCGCTGTAGAGCCGGGTCGCGCCGATCAGCGTGATCAGCGCCGACCATCCTGGCAGCGTCCCGCCGGCCACGTCGATGCGGTCGATCTCATCCGGTACGGCTACCGCGTACCAGTTGACCTGCCGGTCGTGGCGGTCCTTGACCTCCTGCCACTCGCGGTAGCGCTGGGCGTGCTCCTCCTGGGCGCGGAACAACTCCTTGTCACGTTCCTGACGCACCCGGTCGTCGCGCGCCTGCTGCTCCAGGACCCGGTAGCGCACCGCCCGGTCGCCCTGCAGCAGCGCGTAGCTGCAGATTCCCGCGACGCCGCCCGCGGCCACGAACCCGATCAGCGCGAACGACCAGTCGAGGTAGCCCAGCAGGGCGAGGGCGAAGATGAGCAACGTGAGAAAGATCATGAAGATGCGGAAGATCCGGACCGGCCGGTTGAGCAGATCCTCCTGGAGCTTCTCGCGCCGCAGCAGCTCGGTGTCGACCCGGGCCTGCTCTCCGGCGTCGGCGGGATCGCCGGTGTCACCGATGGGCGAGGGCCGCTTCGGCGGCGGGCCGGGGTCGGGGTGCAGCAGGACGTACTGCCAGCCCAGGTAGATCCGGTCGGCCTGGAGCTGCGCATGCTCGGGATGCACGTCCGTCACGTGACCCTCCGGCTGCGATATGTCCTTGTCCCGCGGCGACCTCGTCGTCGGCCGCTCGTGACAGCGTAAGAGCTAGAACCCCTATTCGGGCAGGGTTCCCGCCAAATCCATCACAGGGATGGGACCATTGCGGCAGATGGTACAAGCGCGACCTATTACCATCCTTACCCATGACGGAACCCTCCGGCGCACCAAGCACCCCCAAACGCCCGGTTGTGGTGCCCGCGATCGGCTTGGTCATCCTCACCACCCTCGGCATCACCGCCCTCCTTGGCGGTCTGAACACCGCGCCGGACAAGCCGCCGCCCCAGATGGCCGCCGGCCAGAAGATCGACCAGGGCCTGTACGAGACCGAGTTCGTGGAAGCCAAGATCACCGTCCAGCGGGGCCCCGGCGAGTTCGCGGAGGACCGGCGGTATCTCGACATCCTCTTCAAGGTCACGAACAAGAGCGACACGACGATCACGACCGGTGCGGGCTCCAGCGCCACCGGCGCCGGCAGCGGCTTCGCCGGGACGCTGATCAAGATGGCGCCGGAGATCAAGTCGAAGTGGGGCGCGCAGGCCTTCATCCCCTCGGGCGAGGACGGCAAGAGCTCCCAGTTGCATCCCGGGGTCCCGTCGAACGTGACCGTCCGTTACGAGCTGGAGAAGGCGGCCCAAGCGCCGCCCGAGGTGGCCCTGAGCCTGTCCAAGCTGGAGGAGAGCAAGAACCCCATCTCCGGCACGACGATGTGGATGCCCGTCGACAAGGAAGATCCCTTCACCCGGAAGCGCGCCGTGGAAGTGCTCTACACCATCAAGGCCCCGGTGAAGCAGGAGGCGGCGCAGTGACCGCGACCGACCAGCGGCCGGCGGCGCCGCGCAGGCGCCGCGCGCCCGCCCGCGGGGGCGGTTCCAAGGTTCTCGGCGCCGTCGTGGGCCTCGCGCTGGCCGCGGCCGCCGTGGGACTCCAGACCCTGGGCCTGAGCGCCGACGACATGTCGATGCCGCTCGCGAGCACGGGAGACAAGGGCGAGGAGGTCGCCACCGGACGGTTCACCATCCGCGTGGACGGGGTGAAGACGGCCAAGACCATCCGCGCCGGGGACAAGACCGCCGTCACGGGCAACGTCTTCCTGGTGATCGAGACCTCCGCGACCGTACCGCGGGAGCCCACGAAGATCCGGCCGCCCGTCCTGGTCGCCGAGAACGGCCGGCGCTTCGACACCACCGACAAGGTCGACAGGAGCAAGACGCTGGCGAACGTGTGGAGCCAGCCGGGCTGGTGGGCCTCGGGCGTGTTCGTGTTCGACGTGCCCGCCGACGCGCTGGCCGGCGCCCAGGCCTCGTTCGTCGCGCCCACGAGCGCCTTCTACGGCGAGCCGATGCTGCCGGCGGCGGAGATCGACCTGGGCATCGACGAGGCGGCGGCCAAGCAGCTCGCCACCGCCCCTCAGGACGTGTACACGCTGGGCGAGAAGAAGTAGACGATGAGCACGAACGATTCAGAGCGCGACTGGTTCGCCCCGCCCGCCGGCCAGCCCCCGCAGCGTCCGCAGCCGCCGGCGCCGCCGATTCGGCGTCCGGGGCGCCGGGCCGCCGCCCCGACGCCGCCGCGCCCCCGGCCCGCGATCCACGCCGACCAGCAGGTGTGGCCGCCCGCTCCCGCCCAGCCGACCGACAGCTCGACACAGCCCATCCCGGCCATCCCGAGCGCGGGCCCGTTGCCCCCGAGGCCGCCCCAGCCGCCGTGGACCCCTCCGGAGGAGACGCCGCCCGCCGCCACGCCGCCGCCCAGGCCGCGCCGGCTCCTGCTCGGCATCGGGGCGGTCGTCGCCCTGGTGGTGGCCCTCGGCGTACCGACCGCCGACCGGTACCTGTTCTACAAGAGCGGGCGGCCCAGCCCGACCGTGCACCTGGCGGGGCCCGGCCAGACGCTCACCTACGAGCACGTGTCCTGGAAGTCGGCCATCGAGCCGGCCACGGCGCCCCCGGACAGCAGGCACAACACTCCCGACAAGCAGTGGTTGAAGATCACCGTCACCCGTTCTGCCACCGACGACACCGGCGCCGTGCTCACCGCCAAGCCGAAGCTCACGCTGAAGGACGCAGCCGGGCGTGCCTGGATGGCCGAGATCTACGAGGACAACACCCCGACCGAGAAGCACGAGGTCGGCAAGGAGTACAGCTACCTGGCCATGGCGGTCGTCCCGGCGGCGGTCGGCAAGGAGGTCCAGCTGAACCTGGAGCCGGACATCACCTACCGCATGGACACCCCGACGGAGAAGCTGTTCGAGGCGAACGAAGAGGACACGGAGAAGTCCCGCCGCAACGATGTGATCGTCTTCAGGCGGTGATGTCCTCGCCGCGGGCCCGGGCCCTGGTCGCCGCGATGTCGAAGGTGGCGGCCAGCAGGCAGTAGGTGAGCACGGTCACCAGCAGGTTCTTGACGAAGTCGACGGGCCAGCTGACCCACAACCACATGTACGGCGTGGGCGAGCCGATGAACGTGCTCACCGCCCTGTCCAGATAGTCCGCGCCGACCCGGATTCCCACGAACAGCAGGCACATCAGCCCGAAGAGCGTCGCGCCGCCCTTGACCGTGACGCGGAAGGCGTTCACGACCGGGACCCAGCGTTCCTGGAACCCGCCGACCACGCGGTTGACCGACCGCTGGGTGACCTCGTGCGAGCCCTCCAGCCTGTCGACACTGCCCGCCAGCCGGGTGCCGCGCAGCGCCCGCCGGGTGTCGTCGACCGTGCCGCCGAACACCAGAACGGCGACGGCCAGCCAGGTGAGCGGCATGACCAGGGCGTCCACGATGAAGGGCCAGATCTCGCCCATCCAGCCCCAGAACGCCTCCAGGCCGGGAACGCTCTCCTTGGCCTTGACGACGATGTCCCCCGCCTCGGAGACCACGACGCGGTGCTCGGCCCAGTCGGCGCGCAGCGCGCTGAAGGTGAAGACCGCGTTGAGGCCGCAGAACATGAACGCGAACTCGGCGAAGGCGGCCGCGACGCCGGCCAGCTTGCCGGATCCGCGCTCGACCTGCCGCTCGAACAGCATCCGCAGCCCCAGCGCCACCGCCATGGCGGCCAGCGACACACGCCAGTCGAGACCGACCAGCCCGGTGTTGAGCGTGGTCTCTTCCTTCGTGCCGTTGGCGATGTTGTTGAAGATGACGTTGTAGAAGTTGTCGTCGAGGTTGTGCAGCGAGTCCATCGCCAGGAAGGCCGCGGCGTCGGGTTTGTACAGCTCCCAGGCGAGATAGATCACCGCGAACGCGGGGGCGATCCGGTTCATTGACGACCAGAAGGACTCGTCCTCCGCCCCGTCGGCCCGGCGCGCGGCGCTCTCCCACATGGCGGCCCGCAGGGAGAGCATCATCCCGGTGATGACGGTCATCGCCAGCATGACGATGACCGTCATCAGGATGACGGTCACCACCAGGCGGGCCTGACGGAAGTCGCCGTGGGAGATCTCCGTCGCGATGTAGAGGAGCGCCCATCTGGCCGTCTCTCCCGCGGAGAACCACAGGACCAGCGGCAGCGCGCACTTGCCCGCCAGACGCAGGGTGTGCAGGGGCAGCGAGTACGGCGAGGGCACTCGCTGAGCCGGTGTCGGCCCGGGTTGAGGGGGTGCCACCACACCAGACGATCCGGACATCTGAAGAATCGTAGCGGTCTGTCCAGGATGGGCGCATCCACATCGCGGAATGCCGCCAATCAGTTGATTGTTCAACCGTCCATGACGCTTCTCAACGAGATCGAGCGTTACCGCTACGCCGAGCGGTTGCTTGGCCAGCGGGACGCGCTAGGAGCCCTGTACATGCTGGAGCCGCTGCTCGACGAGCACGGTGACGATCCCGGCGTGCTCCTGCTCGCCGCCCGTGCCTACTTCCACTCCGCCCAGCTCGGCCGGGCCCGGAAGGCCTTGGGCACGCTGATCGAGCGCGACCCCAGCGACCACTATGCCCGGTTCCTGCTGGGCCGGACGCTGGAGCGGGCGAGCAAGCCGGAGCAGGCGCTGCCGCACCTGCGGATGGCCGCGGCCATGGCCGCCGAGCCCGACTACGCCGACTCGGTGGCGCGAGTCGAGCGGAAGCTGTCCTTGTAGTTCATCAACAGGTGGAACGCGCCGCCCGCCAGCAGGCCCCAGAAGGCCGAGCCGACGCCGAAGAAGGAGACTCCCGAGGCGGTCACCACGAAGGTGACGGCGGCGCTTTCCACCCCGGCCCTGAACGCGGACGCGATCGCGGCGGCCAGCGCGCCGAGCAACGCCAGACCGGCCACCGCCTCGATCAGCACCGGCGGGGCCAGCAGGACCAGCGCCACCGCCAGGCTCGATCCCAGGCCCAGGACGACCATGGAGATGCCCGAGGTCAGGGAGGCGACCCAGCGGCGCGCGGGGTCCTCGTGGGCGTCGGGTCCGGCGGCGAGCGCGGCGGAGATGGCGGCCAGATTGATCGCGTGGCCGCCCAGGAAGGCCCCCGCGGCGGTGCCGGCCCCGGTGGTCAGCAGCACCTGGCCGAACGGCGGGCGGAAGCCGTACCCGGAAAGGACGGCCATGCCCGGTACGTTCTGGGAGGCCATCGTCACCAGGAAGAGGGGCAGCGCGATGCCGACCATGGCGGAGCCGGTGAAGGCCGGTACGGCCGGCGCCACCACGGGCACGGCGTCGAAGGTGAGTGAGGGCATCGACAACTCTGTCACCACGATCGCCACGACGGCGGCGGCCAGCGCGCCCGGCACGGCCCACATGCGGGCGTACCGGTAGAGCAGGGCCCAGATCACGATCACCGGGATCGCCATGAGCGGCACCTGCGCGACCGCGGCCACCGGCGCCAGGCACAGTTTGAGCAGGATGCCGGCCAGCATCGCGCCGGCGATCGGCTGCGGGATGCGGGCGATGAGGCGGCCGAGCGCGGGGAACAGCCCGGTGGCCATGATGGCCAGGCCGCAGACCAGGAAGGCGCCGATCGCCGCTGCGTAGCCGCCGTCGACGGGGCCCGTGGACAGCAGCAGCGCCGCCCCGGGGGTGGACCAGGCGGCGGTGATCGGCATGCGGTGCCGTACGGAAAGGACGATGGTCGTGACGCCCACGGCCACGCAGAGGGCGAGCAGGCCGGAGGCGGCCTGGCGGGAGTCCGCGCCGACGGCGCGCAGGCCGGCCAGCACGATGGTGAACGAACTGGCGAAGCCGACCACCGCGGTCACGATGCCGGCGATGACCGGTCTCAGGGCGGTTCGTTCCATTTATGGAACAGTAGTGAACTCGGCGGCGAGAGGGCAAGATGGGCGGCATGGATTCCCGGCCGGCGCTCGACGGCGACCCGCGCGAGGTGGGCCAGCGCGTACGCAGGCTACGGGAGGCACGCGGAGTCTCCCTGTCGGAGCTGGCCAGGCGGGCCGGGATCGGCAAGGCCACACTCTCCGGCGTCGAGACCGGCCAGCGCAACCCCACCCTGGAGACGCTCTGGGCGATCACCGCGCAGCTCGGCGTGCCCATCGGCGCCATCCTCGACACCCCCGCGGAACCCCAGGTCATGTACGGCGCCGCCGTCGAGGCCACCCTGCTGGAGGTGTTCGAGGACCAGGAGGTCACCTACGAGCTCTACCGGCTGCGCGTCCCGCCGGGAACCACCCAGTCCTCACCCGCCCACCACGAGGGCGTCACCGAACACCTCACCGTCTTCCACGGCACCCTGATCGCCGGGCCGGCGTCCGCGCCGCTGACGGCGGGACCCGGCGACCACATCAGCTGGACCTCCGACGGCCCGCACCTCTACCGGGCGCAGGGACCCGACATCGTGCAGGCCAGCCTGCTCATCCGCTACCCGGGACGGCAGACCTTGCAGGGCCGGTAGCCCTCCCGCTCGGCCTGGTCCAGGGTCCGGAAGCCGACGCGGTGCGCCGGGGTGATCCGGCGGGCGTTGTGGCAGGTCGGGAAGCAGACCACGCCCGTGGTGTCGCTGCCCAGGTAGAAGACGCTGGAACCGGCCAGCTCGCGCATCCGCGCCAGGTCCACGCCCTCGCCCGCCAGCACCGCCTCCTTCGCGCCGGCGCCGAAGACGTACTCGCCCGGGACGCCGTCGGAGCGGGTCACCCGGTGGCAGGGGATCAGCAGCGGCACCGGGTTGTTGCCCAGCGCGGTACCCACCGCCCTGACCGCCTTGGGCCGGCCGATCCTTGCGGCGATCCACGCGTACGGGCGTACCTCGCCGCGCGGGATCGTCCGCGCGGCCAGCAGCACGTCGCGCTGGAAGTCGCTGATCCCGCGCAGGTCCAGCTCAAGCCCGGACGCCTTTCCCGAGCGCAGAGCGGGAACCAGCCCGGCGGGCGGGCGCTCGGCGCGTACCAGCGGGCGGCCGAAGCGCCGGTGGAAGGTCTCGGCGAAGCCGTCGCCGTGGTGCACGTACGCGATGCCGCGATCGGTGAAGGCCACCGACAGCTCGCCGATCGGGCCCGGCACGCGGGTCCAGCGGGCGGCGATCCGGTCGTAGAGGTCGCGCGGCGGCTCCGCGGCCAGTGCCGCGAGTCCGGTGATGATCGGGTCGTGGGTCATCGGGCACCTCCCAGTGTGCGCAGCCGCTTCAGGCCTCGTGAGATATGCGATTTGACGGTGCCCTGCGGGATCCGCATGACCGTCGCGATCTCGCTGACCGGCAGGTCGACGACGTGCCGCAGCACAACGGCGGCACGCTGGTCGTCTGGGAGCTGGACGAGCAGGTCGGCCAGTTCGTCGCCGGTCTCGTGGCGCAGGGCCGCCTCCTCCACTCCCTCGCCGGGGTCCAGGGTCTCGACCGGCTCGTCGAGCAGGTGCGGTGGTGGCTTGCGGGACTTGTGCCGGGCGCAGTTGCGCCAGACGTTCATCACGATCGTGACGATCCAGGCGCGCGGCTGCAGCGCGGAGATGCGGTCGTGGTCGTAGTCCGCGAGCGCGCGGTAGGCACGCAGGAACGCCTCGGCCGTCAGGTCCTCGGCGTCGGCCCACTTGCCCGTCAGGCGGAGCGCGGTCGAGAACACCAGACCCCGGTAAGCGTTGAAGAGCTCGGCGAACCCCTCGTCGAGGTCGTCGAGCAACGCTTTGCGCACCGGATCCAGGCATTCCATGTCAATCACGTTCTATAGAACACCATCGGGGTGCGGATGGTTGCGGGGCGGTAGCCGTACCGGAAAAGAAAGGACCCGCGCCGCGAAACACGGCGCGGGTCCTTCAGAGGGGGACCTAGACGGCGACGGCGAGCTGCGAGACCTCGCCGAGACGCGCGGAGACGTGGACGTCACGCGTGACGCCACCACCGGCGATGATGCGGACGGTCCAGTCACCGGGAGCGGCGAAGAAGCGGAAGATGCCCTCGTCGGACACCACGACCTCGCCGGTGAACTCGCCCGAGTGGTCGAGCAGCCGCGCGTAGGCGGTGCCCGCGCCGGTCACCACGCCCTGGATGACGGCCTGGGTGGACAGATCGATCCCGGCGGGCAGCGTCGCGGTCTGCTCCGGCGCCGCGCAACCCTGAGATACAACAGACATCAGCGGGCCTCTCCTAGCTCGATCGGCACGCCCACGAGCGAGCCGTACTCGGTCCATGAACCGTCGTAGTTCTTGACGTTGGCCTGGTCGAGGATCTCGTGCAGCACGAACCACGTGTGCGCCGAGCGCTCGCCGATACGGCAGTAGGCGATGGTGTCCTTGCCGAAGTCGACGCCGGCCTCCCCGTAGAGGGTGCGCAGATCGTCGTCGGACTTGAACGTGCCGTCGTCGTTGGCCGACTTCGACCACGGGATGTTGCGGGCGGTGGGCACGTGGCCGGCGCGCTGGGCCTGCTCCTGCGGGAGGTGCGCGGGAGCCAGCAGCTTGCCGGTGAACTCGTCGGGCGAGCGCACGTCGACCAGGTTGAGCTTGCCGATCGCGGTGACGACGTCGTCGCGGAAGGCGCGGATGGAGCTGTTCTGGTCCTGGGCCACGTAGGTGGTGGCGGCCTTGGCCGGCACGTCCTTGACCAGCTCGCGGGAGTCGAGCTCCCACTTCTTGCGACCGCCGTCGAGCAGCCTGACGTTCTCGTGCCCGTAGAGCTTGAAGTACCAGTAGGCGTAGGCGGCGAACCAGTTGTTGTTGCCGCCGTAGAGCACGACCTGGTCGTCGTTGGAGATGCCGCGCTCGGACAGCAGGGCCTCGAACCCGGCCTTGTCCACGAAGTCGCGGCGGACCGGGTCCTGCAGGTCGGACTTCCAGTCGATCTTGACGGCGCCACGGATGTGGCCCTTGTCGTAGGCGCTGGTGTCCTCGTCGACCTCGACGAGTACGACACCGGGCGTGTCGAGGTTGGCCTCGACCCAGTCGGCATCCACCAGGACGGCGGAGCGGCTCATTGGGGAACCTCCATTTTGGCGGCGGGCAGTAGACGGCGAATCAGCAGATACATCTCGCAGCCAAGACAGAATCCGAAGGCTGCGTTGAGGAGGGCGGCGAGGAGGGCCGCTGCCGTCGCCCCCAGGGCGAGCGGCGTGATCCCGGTGAAGAAACCGATCAGCCCGGCACCCGCGAAGACCAGCCCCACCACCTGCGCGAAGCGCGGCGGGCGGGCGTCTTCCGTCTCCTTCGGAGCGCTCTTGACGAGCGCCTTGAAGAGCATGGTGTACGGCGAGCGACCCGCCGTACCGAGTGCGAAAACCACCGCCTGGGCGGCCAGGAGCCACGGGCTCTCGGTCACCAGGACGAGGATCAGGACCAAGGTCGTCATCGCGGCGCCGAAGCGCAGCGCTCTAGGGTCGGCACGCATCGCTGGATGCTCCTGAAGGGGTCGGGTTGGGGCGGACCTGAATGTCCGCGAGACCGTCCTCAGGCAGCGCGACAGAGCGCGGTGGCCACGCGGCAGAAATCAACCGCGCGCCGCTTCGTCAGCAGCTCTGTCGTGGGGTTCATGTCGATGAGACTACATCGACGTCTCGCCATCTGTCACATCTCGTCCGGCTCCTGAGACACCGCATTGCCCAAAGCCGCGAGCACGTCGGCCTTCCTGGGCTGCCCCGACGCCGTTTTAGTGATTTTTCCGGACCTGTCCAGGACGAGGACCGTAGGGGTGCGCAGAATGTCCAGCCGGCGCACCAGATCGAGCCGGGACTCCGCGTCGATCTCCACGTGCGCCACGCCCGGCACGAGATCGGTCACCTCGGCCAGAATCCTGCGCGTGGCGCGGCACGGCTGGCAGAACGCCGTCGAGAACTGCACCAGCGTCGCCCGTTCTCCCAGCGGCGCGCCGATCTGCCCTTCCGTCAGCACGCCTGCCGGCATGTCCGTGGCCGTTTCGCGCATCCTTCCATCGCGGCGCAGTCGTACCACCCCGATCACCAAGCCCAGCGCCAGTGTGCCGAGCGCCACCCACAAACCCGTCATCAGTCATGGCCAACCATCGCGGGGCCCGGGTTCTTCCCTACGTCACGGTCTTGGTGTGCACCAGCAGCTTGCCGTCCTGGTCGACGATCCTGATGAACCGGATCGACTCCAGCGGCAGCTTCGTCGTCAGCTGGAAGACCGGGGGCTTCTCGTAGTTCTCCCGGCTGACCTCCCAGCCGTCGAGAGTCTCGCGCTTGCCGCCCTCGCCGAACACGATCACGCGGCACTGGGTGCCGACCGCCACCCCAGAGACGGTGAGGTTGAGCTCGGTGCCGTCCTCGGCGGGCATCGCCATGACGGTTGCCTGCCTGGCGCCGTTGGCGCCCTTGAACTCCTTGCCCGCGGGGGCGTTCATCGTCGAGGGCGATTCCGTCGCGCTCTTGCTCGCCGCGGTCCGCGGCTCCGGGCTCGCGCTGGAGTCGAAGCCGTACTCCGGCTGGGCGGCGCTGTCAGGGGCGGCCGCCTCGCGCTGATCGGCATGCTCCACTCCCGCGGCCGACGAGCTGGTGCGCTCGCCGCTGGTCGTGGCCGTCCAGATCGTGCCGCCGACGGCGATCACCGCGGCGGAGGCGGCCACGGCCAGCAGGACGCGGCCGCGCCTGCTGCGCTTGGCCCGGTCGTTCAGCAGCCGGTCAAGCACCTGGCGCGGGGGGCTGGCGACCAGTTCCACGTCGCGCTCGGAGACCTTGCCCAAAAAAGCGGTGACGCCTTCGAGCTCCACGAGCTCGGCGCCGCACGCCTCGCACGTGGCGAGATGGGTGTCGATCTCCAGCGCCTCCTCGGGGTCGAGCGCGCCGAGCGCGTGGGCGCCCAGCGACAGCCGTACCTCCTCACAGGTCATCCTCACGGCGCCAACCCCCGCTCTTCCAGCGCCAGCTTCAACGCCCGCAACGCGTAGTAGGTGCGGGACTTGACCGTGCCCGGCGGAATGCCGAGCGTGGCCGATGCCTCCTTCACGGACTTCCCCCGGTAGTAGACCTCCATGAGCACCTCACGGTGCTCGGGCCGCAGCGCCGCCAGGGCCTCGGCCACGGCCCACGACTCGACGGCCTTCTCCAGCTCGTCGTCGGCGGGGATCACGGCCAGCGCGTCGTCACCCGTCTCGGGCGGCCTGGCCCTCCTCGCCCTGTGCTGATCGACGACGAGATTGCGAGCCACCGTGAACAGCCACGCGCGGATCGGACGCCCGGACAACGCTTCGGGATGCCGCCAAGCCCTCAGCAGCGTCTCCTGCACGACATCCTCCGCCCGGCCGGAATCTCCGGTAAGTCGCAATACGTAGCCATACAGCGGCCCGGCGTGCTCGTCGAAGAGGGTGCGTACAAGCTCCTCGTCGGCGGTGCCAGCTGGACTCACGCCCTCATCACGTACGGCACGGCCAGGCGGTTCACCGGTGGCTTTGTCCTCATCCACTGGTTTTTTCCTCATCCACGGAGCGGCACGTTCTTTCCCTCGGCCGAGAGCTCCAGCCCGTCGGCCACGCTCTTCACACCCGTCACCTTCACGTCGAACGGCAGCTTGCCCTTGAACGGAATCGTGTAGGTGACGAACTGAGCCAGCTGGCTCGGCACTCCCTGGATCTTCGTGGCGGCGAGCTTGATGCCGCCGTCGGTCAGCTCCACCTTCAGCTCGGCACTGAACTTCACCTTCTGCCCGCCGAACGGCACCTCTCCCGAGGCGACCAGCCGCTGGCCGTTGCCCGAGATCTTCACGCCGGGCGGGGCGAACTTGTCGATCGTCGCCCTGGTCACGGTGCCGCTGACGGCCAGCCGTTCGGCGCGGACGTCCGCGGTGTTCTGGATCACGTCGGACAGCGGCGCGGTGACCCCGTAGGCGACGCCGTGCAGGTTCCGGATGGGCACGCCTCCATAGGTGAGCGTCCCGAGGTCGAAGCGGACCTCGGGATAGCGGCCCGCGAACGCCTGGGTCAGGAACGGGATGCCCTCGATCGTCACCGTGGGCGTACCACTGAGGTCGGCGGCGGCCCCGATCCGGTTGGCCAGGTCACGCTGGACGCCGGCCACCGCGACCCGGTCGACGGCGACAAGGAGAACGATCAGCACGATCAGGAAAATGACCAGCTTGCGCATCGGGCTCCTTTGGCACGGGGGACATTGAGCTTACCGACCAATTCCCTGAAAAAACGGGAGATCACCCGCCCGCGAACGGCGGCAGAACCTCCACCGTCACCCCCTCGCCCAGCACCACCTCGTCATGCGCCCGCCGGCCGACCGGATCGCCGTCCACCAGGAACGACGAGCGCCGCATCACCCTGGCCAGATCGTCGCGCCCGGCTGTGATTTTCGTCATGAGTTCGCCAAGAGTGACGGCCTCGAACGGCTCCTCCGCGACTCCCGCCGCGTCCTTCGCCGCCGCCCAATAACGAACCTTTCCCGTGGCCATAGGCTCCTCACAATCGTGTCGGGTCCATTGTGCGCCCCTGTTAACACGCGTGTTTCGCTGTTCAACAGGTGGACGCACAATGAACGCGAGATTCCCTTGGGTTATCCTCACGTATGGGACCTGGGCGACGTAGCCCCCGGGTCCTTGCGCGTTTTGGGGAGGCCGTGATGAGCAACCTGCTCCTGCTGACGAACGCTCTGGAGCCGTCGGCCGAAGTGCTGCCCGCGCTCGGCCTGCTGCTCCACTCCGTCCGCGTCGCGCCGGCCGAGGCCTCCGCCCTGATCGACGCCCCGCCCTCCGACACCGTCATCGTCGATGCCCGCAAAGAACTCGCCCACGCGAAGAGCCTGTGCCGCCTCATCAGAACCACGGGCATAGACGTCCCCCTGCTGGTCATCGTCACAGAAGGCGGCCTGGCCGCGATGACCGCCGAATGGGGCGTGGACGACGTCCTGCTCGACAGCGCCGGCCCCGCCGAGGTCGAGGCCCGCCTGCGCATGGCCGCCGGCCGCCTGTCCCTGGCCACCACCGAGGACGTACCCGACGAGATCCGCAGCGGCGAACTGTCCATCGACGAGGCCACCTACACGGCCCGCCTGCGCGGCCGCGTCCTCGACCTGACCTTCAAGGAGTTCGAACTCCTCAAGTACCTCGCCCAGCACCCCGGCCGCGTCTTCACCCGGGCGCAACTGTTGCAGGAGGTGTGGGGGTACGACTACTTCGGCGGCACCCGGACGGTGGACGTACACGTGCGGCGGCTGCGCGCGAAACTCGGCACCGAATACGAGTCGTTGATCGGCACGGTCCGCAACGTCGGCTACAGATTCGTCCCAGAACGCGGCGACTCATCCCTGGTCTCCTAGCCGAGTATGTGAAGAACGTCTCCAGATCCTGTCATCCCTCCATGATCACACTGGGCTTGGGCTTCATGAGACTGTGGCAGGCTTCGCCGGGGTGCGGGGCGGCGGTCAGGTTCCGAGGCTGCGGCCGCCGTCGACCACGATGCGCTGGCCGGTGATGAAGCCGGCGCCTTCCGAGGCAAGGAAGCTCACCGCATGGGCGACGTCGTCGGCGGTACCCATGCGGCCCGCGGGCACCGAGGCCCGGTAGGTGCTCCTGATCTCGGCCGGTACGCCGGCATGGCGCTCGACCGGGATGAAGCCGGGGGCGACGGTGTTCACGGTGATGCCGTCGGGCGCCAGTTCGCGGGCCCAGCTGAGGGTCAGGCCGATCTGCGCGTTCTTGGCGGTCGCATAGGCCGACCGGCCCGGGGGTGGCCGGTGGGCGACTTCGGAGTCGATCTGGATGATCCGGCCGAACCCGCGGGCCCGCATCTGTTCGATCACCAGGCGGCCGAGAAGCACCGGGCTCTTGACGAAGAACTCAAGCTGGGCGAGGTGGTCCGCCCAGGTGACGTCGGTCAGGGGCGCCTCGGGCTGGGGCCCCGTGGCGTTCAGCACCAGCACCTCGATGGGGCCCAGGGTGGTGGTGACGGCGGTGACCAGTTCCGCGACCTGCCGCTCGTCGGTGACATCAGCGAGAAAGGCGTCGGCGGTGCCGCGAATGGCTCGCGCGACCTCACGGGCGTTGGTGTCGCCGGGCGGCCCGTTGACGGCAACGGCCATGCCGTCCTCGGCCAGCCGCCGCACGATGGCACTCCCCAGCCCGCGCGAACTCCCGGTCACCAGCGCCACACGCCGCCTGCCCCCGCCCGTGTCATCTGTGGTCACTTGTGTCCTTTCGCCAGGAGATCCGAACCGCACCGGCGACCTGATCGCCGCGGACGGTTTGGCCGTTGGCGCCAAGATCCCACAGGCGAGACTGTTCTCAGAACGCGCATGGTCACAGTCCGCGGCGCTCCGCTCGGGAAGTCGCGATCATCGCCCGGGGCTCCGGTCGACCAGACATACTCACAACACGCACCTGGAAGGGGAACGACGTGGCCGAGGTCTTCTTTCTCACGAGCTGGATCATTCCGGCCATCGCGCTTTTCTTGATTGTTTACTGGGCCGTACGGCTGGCGATCAGGCATGAGAGGTACCGGCAGGAGGGCCCGAAAGTCTGAGGCCCCCAAGCGACACACAGGCGCGCGGAGCCGAGGCGACTTCGCCGACCAACCGGAGCCCGCCGCTCTCGCGTGATTTCACGCTGGCTCGTCAGTTGGCCGCATCAAGTTCGGTCCGTGCGGCACGAACCCCGATCCCCAAGGCCCCCGCCACAGTCCACGTACAACCGCTCCAGCCGACAGCGCGGCGGCGACAAGCGTCATAATCACCTCCCACGAGCGGTCCGGCGGAGCGCATACAACCCGAGCGAAGCATGGGGGGACGGTTTCAAGGCCGTCGCCCGCACCTGGCACCACTGCTCACGGCGAGAACCGCCCTCGATCAAGCTACTCGGCCCGCAACGAGAGGTGGAACCTGGTGTAGCGCTCGAATTCGGCCACCACGCCAAACCCCAGCCGCTCCAGAACAGCCACACTCCGGTCATTGCCATGCGTCACTCCAGCGAACACATCCGTCGCCCCCAACCCGGTCCGGGCAAAGGCGATCAACGCTCCGCAGGCGGCGGTCATGTAACCCCTGCCCGTCACCTCTTCGTCAAGCCAGTAACCAATCGAGTACCGGGGCGGATCAACCGGATTGAGATCCGCTCTGCCAACGAGCTGATCCTCAAGCCAAATACCAAACCGCAGATTCCGGTCGAGTGGGCTCACAAAATCCCGCGCAACCGACTCCGGCGTCGCGACCTTCACCTCCTCATAATCGCCGTGGCGGGTCAGGTGCTCGCGATTGCGCACGATCAGCTCGTAGTACGCCTCCACTTCGTCGGCCGTGAGCGGCCGCAGGGTAAGCCGGGGCACGGAGGTCGGGAGAACGGGCAGCGCCAGATCATCAGCCACAACCAGCGACCGTAGCAACCCGTTCTCCGGCCGCGACGAGCCACATCGCACGGGTAGTGTGCCGCCCGTGGCTCGCCGAATCAGGGAGTAACGGTTCGAAGTGCCGCAGTTCCGCACGCTCCAATGGATGGCCGATGTGACAACACCGCTGCCCAGCCATCATGTCGACGTCGTGGATCGTGCTCCACCGACGCTCGCTGTGCGCATACCTTGACCGGAGGCACGGCGCTGCTCCACCGAGATCATCTGCTGATACCCGTCCGCTGATCTCTCTGCCAAACCCTTAGGACCGTGAGTACGCGAGGGTCGAAAGGGGGAGTCGACGCTACTGATCAACTCGGACAGTAAACACGGCTTATGGGCGTGCATCGTAGACAGCGAGCATCTCTTGGAGAAGGACGGCAAATGAGACGGCGATCTCATCCGGATCTTCCAGCACGCCTACTGCCCGTGCCGCGAGGCGCGCGAGGGTACTGTCTGGGCCGCTTCCATGCTGGCGTAGCACCTGAATGGCTCTCTTGGTCACTTCGCCTGCCAGCGCATCATCGCTGAGCAGATGAAACTGGGAGGCAAGTGGCCCAGCCTCCGTGACCTACAGGAGACGCAGTATGTCGAGCCCGTCCTTAGGCTTGAGCCGGAGGGGGTTGTCCAATCGGTCGTCGACCTTGATGGCCTTGGCTGCGAGCAAGGCGGCGGGCCCGGCGACGCGAATGCTGAAGGAGCGGTTGTCGGCCGGGTCCAGGGCAGTGAGGTTGTGCTGCTGGTTGTCCACTAGCGCTGGTTCAAGTCCAGTGGTGCGTCGTGCGACGCGGTTGCCGTGCACAGGAAGCCTGGCTCCGCGCCGACCCTTGCCACCGCCGCTCAGCGCGTCAGGGACCATCAGGTCAATGGCTATACCGCTGGCGCTGAGCCAAGTACCCGGGTTGGCTCCGGGAGTGAACCCGGCGTCCCGCAGAGCGGCCTCCAGCAGGGGTTCCTCACATAGCAAGTCTGGAGCGAGGGCGACGTCGGCATCGGTAGTCGTCGGCGCCACCGCCAGGTTGCCGTCGCCAACGTGCTGGTAGACCGCTTGCGCACCTACCAGAACGACGGCAGCACGATGAGGGCCGAGAGCATGCAGCGCGTCCAGTAGGACGCGACGGGCGAGCACGTACTCCAGTGAGTTGGTGAATGTCATGCCGCCCACTCTCGATCGGATTCGGTCAGGAGTTCCAACAGCTGAGCACCTTCTTCAGGGGATCTCCCGGCCCCGGTCAGGAGGTCGGCCGCGGCTTGCGCGGGGCTGACATAGCGCAAGTCAGCGTGAACTGTGGGATTGCGGTAGACGACCTCATCAAAGGGCTCGATGAGGAGCACGTTGGCGCCTCGTGGCGCAGGGTGCAGCTTGAGGTCCCGTTGTGCGGCCACGACGTCATCGACATACAGCGCCGGCAACATCAGGGGGGTGACGGCGGTGCGTCCGACGGGCATGTAGGCGTGCAGCGCAGCAGACAGGGTCAGGGCGTAGCGCCCTGGATAATCCAAGAGGTACTGGAAGACCTGCTCGGTGCCACGGGGATTGAGCATCGGTACCGCGTGATTGGAGGTGGTCACTCCATAGTCCTGGATCCACCGATGGACGAGCGATCGTTTGCGTACTGTGACGACAGCCCCACCCTTGTCGCGCTCGAGCAGACTGTCTCGATTCAACAGATCGAGGACACGCGAACTCGTGGCCGCACTGACCTGGGCCTCAGCCGCCAGGTCTCGTACTCCACGAAACCCGCGGCCGTCCAGAAGCGCGCGAACGATTCGGGCAGCGCCAGGACCGCGAAGGGATCGGAGGCGGCGGTCCGTCGTGGGATAGGGGTTTCGATCAGCTCCCCGCCGATCGATGAAGATCAGAGGCTTCCGCAGTTGGAGCCGGAGATTGCCGGTGGGGTCGAACCAGCCGGCGCCTTGCGCGGCCAGGAGCTCGCGCACGCGGGGCGAGACATAGGAAGCCGCGATCAACTGGGCACTATCGGCGGTTTCTGCGGAGAAATACCGCTTGTCATAGGCCGAGATCTTGCGCAGGAGCCGATCAACGTCTCGCGGCTCTATCCGGCGCTTCGTCTCTACGTGTATGTGGCTCAGGGTGCCGTCGGGGGTTTGGATCTCGAGAGTTGCGTCCACACCCGCGTCAGAGGCCCATCGAGGCCCTCTGGTGATCTTCAGGACCCACTCATCTGGGAGCATCGAACGCAAGTTGGCATAGAGAAGGTGTTCGAGTTCCGTTTCTCGCGGCTCACTGTTCCGCATCACGCGGAACACCCTAGCTTGCGGAACACCAGCACCGCAGTGAACTCGCTCCTACTGACCAGCGTGGCAGCGGTTCAGTGACGCGCCTCCGCTCGAGGATACTGCCTTACACCTCGGCAGAGGCTCGGCTACAGCCGCCCGATCGGGCAACTTCCATCGGGCGAAAGCCGCGGCGACATGAGTGGATACTCACCTGGGCGCTCTCGAAACGGCACCATGCCACCCATTCAAACTTCTGGTTCCGCGTAATGGGGCGCGCCGTGACAATGCTCGTGCGATCTTGGCGAGGTGGTTCCATCGACTTCTTAGACGGTCGACGGGGCGGGGTGCTCGAGGGGCGGCAGCCCCTCGATCGGAATCAGAACGGCCTAAGCCCTATGCGCGTAGCGCCCACGGGCGAAGCCCGAGCTTTTGGGCGGGGTGTGGGGGCCGCGCCCCCACAAAGCACAGCCTGAGCCCCAAAGCGCGAAGCGCCCCACAGCGAAGCCCGAGCTTTTGGGCCGCGCCGCCGCAAGACACAGCCGGAGCCCCTCCGAAGGGAAGACCGAGCTTGCGAAGCGACGCGGCCCCCACACCTAATTGACCGCGGTGATACGGCCCAGGGCCGGTGGGGCGATGGGCTGGTTCGCGGTGAGGTAGACGACCAGGGCGTCGATGTCGAGCGGCCCGCTCCACACGTCCGTCCCGTCCTTGAAGGCGGCGAAGGCATCGCCACCGCCCACGAGGAAGTTGTTCGCCGCCACCCTGACCTGCTGGGTGTCCGTAACAGCAGCGCCGTCGATCTTCAGGTCACTGACCTTGGAGCCCCAGGCGGCGCCCCGGCTGTACGTGTAGGTCAGGTTCGCCGACGGCTGCAGGATCTTCTGGAACGGCTGGCCGTTGGGACCACCGACGAACTGCTGCTCCAGCACCGTCTTCAGCTGCGCCCCCGTCAGCGTCACGACCTGCATCAGGTTGTTGAACGGCTGAACGGTGAACGCCTCCCCATATGTCACCACGCCGTCCCCTTCACCCGCCGGCGACCCGGCGAACGTGAACGGAGCCCGGATGCCGCCCGGGTTCATCAGCGCCACCTGCGCGTTGCCGCCGGTCTTGGTGGCGGCGAGCTGGGCGTCGGCGATGAGGTTGCCGAGCGGGGTCTCGCCGGTGGGGGTGGCGGTGTTGGTGATGTCCGCGGTGATCCTGCCGACGGGCTTGTTGGCGACCGGGGCGACCCGGTCCTTCCACGTCTGGACGAAGGTGGAGATCTCGGGGTCCGCGGCGATGGTGCGGGTCACGACGTGGTTGTCGGCCGTGACGGTGTTGCGGACGATGTCGCGGCTGCGGGTGTTCACCTGGAAGTCGACCTGGGTGATCACGCGCCCGAACGATCCGCCCTGCGAGTACAGGCGATCGTTGCCCGCCGGGTCCTTGACGGTGCACTTGTACGCCTGGTGCGAGTGCCCGCTCAGCACCATGTCCACTTCGGCGTCCACCTGCGTGGCGATGCGGTTGCCCGCTCCGGGTACGGCGCTGCAGGTGTCGGGCGACTGGCCGGCGTTCACCTGGTCACCTTCGTGCACCAGCACGACCTGGGCCTTGATGCCGATGAGCTTGAGGAGCTTGGAGGCGACGTTGGCGGCCTTGACCTCGTCAACGAACTTGAGGTCCTTGATGCCTTCCGCGGTGACGATGCCTGGCGTGGTCTGGGTGACGAGGCCGATGAAGCCGATCGGCACGCCGTTCTTCCACTTGATGCTGACCGGCGGCAGCGCGGGGACGCCCCAGTCCTTGAGCAACTGCTTGGCCTGCGGCGTGGAGGACAGCCCGGCCAGCGCGTCGGATCTCTCGTTCCGGTTCTTGAACAGCACGTTGGCGCCGACGTAGTCGAACTGGGCGCCCTTCCACGGGCCGGCGGGCGAGCAGCCGTCGACCGGGTGGCAGCCGCCCTTCATGATCCGGCGCAGCTCGGCGTACCCCTCGTCGAACTCGTGGTTGCCGACCGCGGAGACCTTCACCCCGATCTTCCCGAGGAACTCGACGGAGGGCTCGTCGTGGTAGGCGGCCGAGATGAGCGGCGTCGCCCCGATGAGGTCGCCCTGGGCGACACCGATGGTGTTGCGGTCGGCCAGGCGCTTCATGTGGGCGGCGACGTAGGCGGCGCCACCGGCGTCGACGGTCTGACCGTTCTCGTCGACCATGCGGCCGGAGGAGCCGGTGGGCGGCTCGAGGTGGCCGTGGAAGTCGTTCAGCGCGAGCAGGCGCACGGGGACCGTTCTGGCGGTGGTCTTACCGGCGTCCGCGGGGGTGATGGCCAGGACTAACCCGCCGGCCGCCACGGCTCCGGCCAGCGCAAGCCGGAGGAGGGATCGAGACGTCATGGACCAAGACGTTACGTCCGCAATCCATGCAACCCATGTCGCAAAGGTAACGATTCATCGGCCAGCCCCCTGGCGTTGTTTGCCATACGGACGCCTAGAGTTCGACGCATGAGCGTGCATGTGAAGGTCGCGGAACGACTGGCTGAACAGGAAATCGCCGACGTTTTGAGTGTCGTGGAAGCGGCCACCGAGGCCGACGGCGTCCGCCCCCTTAACGAGCACGTGATGCTCCACCTGCGCTACGGCGGCGACGCCCGCGCACGCTCGCTCCTGCTCTACGACGACCAGACCTTGGCCGGCTACGCCCACGTGGACCCCACCGACGAGGTCGAGGGTCCAAGTGGTGAGCTGGTCATCCACCCGTCGTACCGCCAAAAGGGGCATGGCAAGCGCCTGCTCAGCGAGGTCCTGAACATCACCGACGGCCAGTTGCGCCTGTGGGCGCACGGAGATCACCCCGGTGCGGGCGCTCTGGCCGCTTCCATGGGGTTCGAGAGGGTTCGCTCCCTGTGGCAGATGCGCCGGTCGCTGTTCGCGCCCCTGGCGTCCTTTGAGATGCCTTCAGGGGTACGGCTGCGCGCCTTCGTCCCCGGCCGCGACGAGGAGGCCTGGCTCAAGGTGAACGCGGCGGCGTTCGCCCATCACCCCGAACAGGGGGCGTGGACGCTGGAGGACGTGCTGCGCCGGGAGGCGGAGTCGTGGTTCGACCCGGCCGGCTTCTTCCTGGCCTTCCGCGGCGACCGGCTCGTCGGCTTCCACTGGACCAAGGTCCACGGCTCCGACGAGCACGGCCACGAGCCGCTGGGCGAGGTGTACGTCGTCGGCGTCGACCCCTCCCAGCAGGGCACCGGCCTGGGCAAGGCGCTGACCGTCGCGGGCCTGCGCCATCTGCGCTCGCGCGGCCTCGCCCAGGTCATGCTCTATGTGGACGAGGCCAACGCGGCGGCGATCAGGCTCTACTCGGGTCTCGGGTTCAGCCGTTGGGACGTCGACGTGATGTACGCCGCTACTCCACGAGCCAGTGAAGCGCGAAGTACGACAGAGCCGCGACAAGAGCCGCGGCCGGAATCGTGAGGATCCAGGCCGTCACGATGTTGCCGGCCACCCCCCAGCGCACGGCCGACAGGCGCTTGGTGGCGCCGACGCCCATGATGGCCGAGGTGATGGTGTGGGTGGTGGAGATCGGGGCGCCGAAGCCGATGGCCGCGCCGTACAGCACGGTCGCCGCGGCGGATTCCGCCGCGAAGCCCTGCGGTGGGTCGAGCGCGATGATGCGCCGGCCCAGCGTGCGCATGATGCGCCAGCCGCCCGCGTAGGTGCCCAGCGAGATCGCTCCCGCGGCGGCCAGGATGACCCACTGCGGGATCGGGTCCGTCGGGGAGGCGTAGCCGCCGACGGTGAGCGCGAGGAAGATCACGCCCATCGTCTTCTGCGCGTCCTGCAGGCCGTGCCCGAGCGCCATGGCGGCGGCGGAGACGGTCTGCGCGTAACGGAAGCCGCGGTTGGTTTTCCCGGGCTGCGCGTTGCGGAAGATCCAATAGATTGCGATCATGATCGCGGCGGCGAGCGAGAAGCCCACCATCGGCGACAGGATCATGGGGATGACGACCTTCTCCACGACGCCGTCCCAGTGGACGACGCTGGCCGAGGCGAGCGCCGCGCCGATCAGGCCGCCGATGAGGGCGTGGCTGGAGGAGGAGGGCAGTCCGAAGTACCAGGTGACCATGTTCCAGGTGATCGCGCCGATGAGGCCGGCGCAGACGACCACCAGACCGTGGGAGCCCTGTGGGGCATCGATGATGCCTTTTCCGACGGTCTGCGCGACCTGGGTTCCCAGGTGGGCGCCGATGAAGTTCATCGCCGCCGCCATGAACAGAGCCGCCCTTGGGGTGAGGGCCCTGGTGGAGACCGAGGTGGCGATGGCGTTCGCCGCGTCGTGGAAACCGTTGGTGTAGTCGAAGATCAACGCCACGATGACCACGCCGACGACGAGGGCGAGCGTGAGGTCCACTTAGCTTTCCTTGACCGCGATCGACTCGATCGTGTTGGCCACGTGCTCGAAGGCGTCGGCGGCCTCTTCGAGACGGTCGATGACCTCCTTCATCTTCATGACCGTGAGCGCGTCGTACTCACCGCTGAAGAGCTTGGCCAGAAGGCGCCGGTACACCTGGTCGCCCTGGTTCTCCAGGCGGTTGACCTCGATCCAGTACTCGTTCAGGTTCTTCATCGAGCGCAGCCTCGGCATCGCCTCGGCGGTGAGCTCGGCTGCGCGTTCCAGGACCTCGACCTGCCGGATGACGTCCTTGGGCAGGTGGTCGATCTGGTAGAGGACGATGAGGTCGGAGGCCTCCTCCATGAAGTCCATCACGTCGTCGAGGTTCGAGGCGAGGCGGTAGATGTCCTCGCGGTCGAATGGGGTGATGAAGCTCTCATTGAGCCGATTCATGATCGCATGAGTGCGTTCGTCACCGGCGTGTTCGCAAGCGCGCATCTTCTCGGCCAGGGCTTCCCGGTCCGAGCCGTCGCTGATGATCTCCACTAGCAGCCGGGATGCCGTGACCAGGTTGTTCGCGGAGTCGGCGAACAGGTCGTAGTAGCTGTCCTCACGAGGCGTGAGACGCAGGCGCACGTCGTTCTCCAGATGTGCGGGGATGGTCCGTGGAAGAGAGTACGGGTTACCAGGCAAAATGCGAACTTCATGTCCCCTTCATCGTGTGGCTACCCTCCATCCCTTGCCGGACACCGGCCCTGCGGATAGCTTGATCACCATTTTGCCGACGTCCGCTTTGCTGGTTTTTGAGCCACTTATGGCTCATCCTGGTGACATATGCGGCCAGCCGCCGGTGTGTTGGGAGATCGAGCCTTCCGTCTGCTTTGGTGCAGCCTCACCGCATCTGTGGCGGCTGACTACATCTTTCCCATAGCCGTGGTGATCTCACTCGTCCGGGGTGGGTACGGCGCCGCCGCCATCGGCCTCGTCCTGGCCGGACGCCTGATCGCCCTGGTGGGCTTCGCCCTCTTCGGCGGCGTATGGGCGGACCGGCTCCCCCGCCGCGTCGTCATGGCCTGCTCCCAACTCGGCCTCCTCGTCATCGCGCTCGTCGTCGCGATCTGGCCGCTGGCTCCGTTCATGGGGGTCGCCGTCTTCCTCGGCGGGCTGTGCGAGGCGTTCTTCCGCCCTGCGTTGCAGGGCGTCCTGTCAACCGTTCTTCCTGAACGGCACCGCCGTACCGGAATCGCCATGACCAGCGTCTCCCTGCGCGGCGGATCGCTGCTCGGGGCGTTCACCGGATCGGCCATCGTCGTCGCGTGGGGCCCGTGGGCCGCCTTCTTCGCCGCCGCCCTCGGGTTCGGCATCAGCGCCGGGCTCATCTGGCTCATGCGCGAACCCGTTCTGCCCGCCCAGCCGCGCCACCGCCTCATGGACGAGATCCGCCAAGGCATGCGCGAAGTCTGGTCCCGGCCCTGGATGGCCGCCGTGATCGCGGTGCTCGCCCTCCACCAGACGCTCATCGTCGCCCCGGCCCAGGTCCTGCTGCCGGCCACCGCGTCCAAGCTGCAGTGGAACTTCCTGCCGCTGCACGAGGCCGACGCCATCTACGGGCTGTCGCTGGCCGCGCTCTCACTCGGCGGGCTCATCGGGGCCGTCATCGCGCTCCTCGGGCCCAGGCCTCGGCCAGGGCTCACGGCCATGCTGGGGCTGCTGCCGTACGGGCTGGTGCCCTTGTCGCTCTTGACCTCGACGACGCCTTGGCCGGTGTTCACGTGCTTCCTGCTGGCCGGGGTCGGGCTGGAGGTCGCCGCCATCGAATGGGTCATCGGCATGCTGCGCGAGGTGCCGCCGGGACGGCAGGCCCGGGTGGCCTCGCTGGAATGGGTGGCGGTGCTCGGGCTGACGCCGTTCGGCCTGGTCGCGACCGGTGTGCTCGTGGACACCGTCGGGGCCAGGCCTGTCTTGCTCGTCAGCGCGCTCGCCGCGGTGCTGCCGCTGGTGGCGCTGATGATTCCCGGGCTCGTGGAGCTGCGGTCTAAATCTTGGTCCGGTGAAAATTCTTGAACGAGCGCGACGGGGTGGGGCCGCGCTGGCCCTGGTAGCGGGAGCCGTACTTCTGGGCGCCGTACGGGTGCTCGGCCGGCGAGCTCAGCCTGAACACGCACAGCTGGCCGATCTTCATGCCGGGCCAGAGCTTGATGGGGAGCGTGGCGACGTTGGAGAGCTCAAGGGTGACGTGGCCGCTGAAGCCCGGGTCGATGAAGCCGGCCGTCGAGTGCGTGAGCAGGCCGAGGCGGCCGAGCGAGCTTTTGCCTTCCAGACGGCTGGCCAGGTTGTCGGGCAGGGTGATGACCTCGTAGGTGGAGGCCAGGACGAACTCGCCCGGGTGCAGGATGAACGGCTCGTCACCCTCGGGTTCGACGAGACGGGTGAGGTCGGGCTGCTCGACTGCCGGATCGATGTGCGGATATTTATGGTTTTCGAAGACCCGGAAAAATCGATCAAGCCGGACATCGATGCTGGACGGCTGGATCATGTCCTCATCGAACGGCTCCAGGCTGAGCCTGCCGGAGTCGATCTCGGCGAAGATGTCGCGGTCTGAAAGCAGCACGTAGAGCAACCTACCGTGGTTGCGGGGGTGGGGCGGGGTTGCTTGGGGACGGCTGGTTTCCGCTACAGTGGGGGGCGCGGCGTTCGGCCGACGCGGGTGTAGTTCAATGGCAGAACATCAGCTTCCCAAGCTGACAGCGCGGGTTCGATTCCCGTCACCCGCTCCAAAAGGCAAGGTCTTCGCTCCCGAGGCGCTTCGCGCCAATTAGCTCAGGCTGTGTTCAGTGGGGGCGCGGCCCCCACACCCCGCCCACTGCTCGGGCTTCGCTCTTGGGGGCGCTTCGCGCCTATAGGGCTCAGGCTGTTCTTCCAGTCGAGCCGCGGGCTCGACCCCTGAAGGTCCTCCCTTCGGTCGGGCGCCCTTCTCGGCCCACCCGTTGCCCAGCCAAGTGGTCAGCCAGTTGGATCCCACCCTGGCTCAAAGGTGCTCCGCGCGCCCTTCTGAAGAGCTTGCGCCATGGCCAAGACAGGCGCCGACCGCAGGCACACACCCCAGGCAGCGCCTGCTGTACGAGCTACAGCAAGCCCCCGCGTTGAGAGACACGACGACACCGGACACCCCATGTCAGCGCCGCCGCGTCCGCCTATCGAGCCTTGCCGCGTAGTAGTGCGGCCCAGAGCTTGTCGGCGTCGTTGAACGTCCAGCGGAACGTCTCGTGGATCCCCGGCTCGGCCTTCTTGCGGCTGGTTCGGCGAGTGTGCGCCTGGCCTCCCGCGTGGCACAGCTCGTACACCGTGGAACGGCAGTCGCAAGTCCAAGCGACCACCCGAACGCGATCTTCCCTGTCGACCGCCCCGCGCCAGCCGATCTGTGTGTAGCGCTCCTGCGCGGGAGCGACATGAGGGCTGAAGCACTCCGACAGGACGATCACGATGCTCGCACCGATCCTGTGCCCGAGCATGGCAGGCAGGTCGCTCGCTGTCGTCCGCCACGACCGGCATGGGCCGTGCCCTCCGCCACCAGGGCGCGACGCAGGCTCAGATACTTCCACCCTCGCCCCGAACACGATCCACATTGCGCTGCCACAGAGCGAGGACTTCCCGATCACCTGTCACGTCTCGACCGCGCACACGTCCCGCTGGTGATCACCACGTCTCTGAATCGTCCCGGGTTCGGTGGAGACTTTGGTATGCCCCGTGTTGGGTGGAGTCGTGTTGCTGGACTTCAAGCCGGGCTTGGAGAGCCGCCAATCGCTGCCCTCTGACGAGAGGGTTGCCAGGCTGATCACAAAGTGCCGTGATTGCTAACCAATCCGAAAGCTTGAGCGTGGCCATAGATCGATCATAGGAAGCCTCCGGCGGGGGGCTCCGGCTCCGGGATGATCGCCGCGTTGCGTCTGAGGTCCGAGAGTGGCTGAGGTGGAAGCCTGATCATCCCGCCCGCCATCGACCCGGGACAAGCCGAGCAGCCCAGGGCCATGGGGCCAAGGTCGTTCGTCCGGTGGGGGTTCTGGTTCACATTTCGTGATTTGGTGACGGTGGGTGATCGAGTATGTGATCATGTTCGTGGTGCGGTCTCAGCGATCTTGAGGTGGTGTTTCCGCATCTGCGCGGCATTGTCATCGATCGGCTCGATCGGGTATCCGGTGTCCTGCAGATCTCGGGCCGTTCAGTCAGCCCGACGGCGGCCTGTACGGCGTGCGGTGTCGGTTCGTCGCGGGTGCATAGCCGTTATGAGCGCCGGTTGGATGATCTGGCGGTCAGTGGCGAGCAGGTGCTGATTCGTCTGATCGCCCGGAGGTTCGTCTGCCTCAACCCAGCCTGCAGGCGAAAGACCTTCGCTGAACAGGTGCCGGATCTGACGCGTCGACATGGACGACGCAGCCAGTCGTTGACCGCGAGTTTGGAATCGATCGCGCTGGCGCTGGCCGGCCGCGCCGGTGCTCGTCTGGCCAAGGCGCTGGGTTTGCCGGTCAGCAGGACGACGCTGCTGCGTTTGATCCGCGCGCTCCCGGAACTGCCCGTTACCGCGCCGGTGGTGCTCGGAGTGGACGACTTCGCCTTACGCCGCGGCAAGGTCTACGGGACCGTCCTGGTGGACATGGACACCCGCCGCCCGATCGATCTGCTGATCGGCCGGGATGGGCACACGCTGGCCGCATGGCTGAGTGCCCATCCCGGAGTCGAGGTCATCTGCCGGGATCGGGCGGCCGGCTACGCCGAGGGCGCCGGCAGCGCGGCACCCGAGGCCATCCAGGTAGCCGACCGCTGGCATCTGTGGCACAACCTCATCGAAGCCGTCGAGAAATGCGTCATCCACCATCGCGCCTGCCTGCGCGAACCCGCCCCGCCGGCTGAGCCGCACGGACACGCCGAGCACGAGCAGGCACCGCACCCGGTCACGGCCGGAATCGAGATGGAGACCCGGCTGAACACACGCATCCGCGAGCGCTACGCGCTGATCCAGGAGCTCCTCGCCCAGGGATACGGCATCAAACCCATCGCCCGCCAACTCGGGCTGGCACGCGGCACCGTCCAGCGCTACGCCCGGGCTACCACAGTGCAAGACAAACTGACCCAGGCCGCCCGGCCGAGCAATCTCGACGCCTTCAAGCCCTACCTGCACGAACGCTTCACCTCAGGCACCACCCGCCCTATCCGGCTGTTTGAGGAGATTCACGCCCAGGGCTACAGCGGCAGCTACCACAATGTCCGCGACTACATCCGACGCCTGCGCCTATGGGCCCAGACCCGCCCAGAATCCGCGCCGCCTCCACCCATCCACGCCGTCGTCACCTGGATCACCAAACACCCCGACAACCTCGACCCCGACGACCAGCAGGCACTCGACCGGATTCTGAGCCGGTGCCCTGAACTGACCGTCCTCATCGAGCACGTCCGCCAATTCGCCATCATGATGAGCAAACGCCGCGGCGACCAGCTCACCCAATGGCTCACCCGGGCAGCAAGCAGCGATCTTCCCGGCCTGAACTCCTTCATCCGCGGCATCGAACGAGACCGCGCCGCGGTCACCGCCGGACTCACCCTGCCCTGGAACTCCGGCCCCGTCGAAGGCCACGTCAACAGAATCAAAATGCTCAAACGCCAAATGTTCGGCCGAGCCAACTTCGACCTACTCCGCAGACGAGTCCTGTCCACCACGTGATCGCACTCACGCTCCGCAACCGATCACGGAAACCGAGCCAGAACCCGGTAGGGCGCTCCACCTTGACCCCATGGCCCTTGCCCGCTTCCCTTTCGGGCGGGTCGACGGCAGGCGGGGTGATCATACGAGGCGGCGCGAACGTCCGTTCAGGAAACTTGCGGATCTCCCCACACAGCCCTATCTCCATCTTGAGGACAGGTCGAGGACTCCTCTCCCACGCGATGAATCCTTGACATGAGGACAACCCGAAGTCCGTCCTCTACCTTGAGGTCGAGATGCCTTTCTTGGCCAACCGCAAGGTCATGGTCGGCGATTTTTCTTCCGTCAAGAAAGACCATGAAACGTACAGCAATACCGGACCGCGTTGTATCAGCAGGGGCGATCGTTGCTCTAAGGCGGCGATATTTTCTGTCGAGATTATAGCCAACTTGAAAGTCGGTCGAGCAGTCATCATAGCCCAAGAAGATTCCGTGCTCGTAGGCCTTAGTGTTCGCTTTGTGCTCACTTGCTTCAATCCGACCCTCAATGATTTGAAAGTCGCGAAGATAGGCAACGCTGACTCGCGCCTGGCTAGTTGATTTATGGGTCGCGCTTGGATCTCCGGAAGAATCAGGCTTCTCAGAATGGTCAGCTGCCGGCGAAGAGCTAGCGGTTGAGTCAGTCGCGTTACGGAACTGGAGCCAGCCCGTTGCGAATGCTCCTACCGCGGCGATAGCGGCGGCGAGGACGGTTGCAATAGCCGTAACCACCGCGGCCTTGAAGGCGGAGGAGTCGCGACCGGCTTCTGGGGTTCTCTCGACTGGCATAGGGACTCCGTTGGGGGGCAGAGAGTCGGTACGAGCATGATCGGAGGATCATCTTCGATCCAACTCTCAGCGTGCCAGATGCGTGCCAGAACGGACGACAAGTCAAGGCCATTCAGGGACACTCACGGTCACTCGTCACGCCTTGACCAGGACCTCGGTTATCCCAGCTCACGACACCAAGATCAGTAGCCAGTTCAACATTCTCCTCATCGACCGGGCAATATGCGTCGTCCAGCCCTACCTCCCGCAGGCGCGCGGCGTCGACTCCCCTACGTTTGTGATCACCGACAACACCGCCGCGGAGGGGCTGTTCCCCGTCTTCGACCAGGTGTTCAACGAGATGTGGGAGCGGAGCAGACCTGCATGATCATAGACACCCGAACGCTTCTCCCGATCGCCGAACAAGCCGTCACCATCGCCAGCGCGATCATCCGCACCAAGCTGCCCGGCATCATCACCGCCAAAGGCGACCGCGACATGGCCACCGAAGTGGACTACGCCGTCGAACAAGCCGTGCGTGAATTCCTCACCGCCGAGACGCCCGAGATCGGGTTCCTGGGCGAGGAGGAAGGCGTTGCCCATCTCGGAACCGGTCTCATGTGGACACTCGACCCAGTCGACGGCACCGCCAACTTCATGCACCGTCTCCCCCTGTGCGGGGTCTCCCTGGGACTGGTCGATAAGGATGCCCCGACACTTGGCGTAATTGAGCTGCCATTCCTCGACGCGCGGTACAGCGCAGCCATCGAAGGCGGAGCCAAGCTCAACGGCGAACACATCCGCGTCAGCGACACCAGTGACCTGGACGCCGCAATCGTGGCTCTCGGCGACTATGCAGTGGGCACCAACGCCGAGGCGAGAAATCGGCCACGACTCGCACTCACTCATGAACTCGCCGCACGGGTACAGCGAGTGCGTATGTTCGGCTCAGCCGCCATCGACCTGGCTTGGGTCGCAGACGGCAAGATTGACGCCAACATCATGCTCAGCAACAACCCTTGGGACACAGCCGCTGGCGTCCTCATCGCCAGAGAAGCCGGAGCCGTAGTTGTCGACACCGACGGCAGCCCTCACACCATGAACGCCCGAGCCACCATCGCGGCCAGCCCCAAGCTCATCGCAGACCTCGTCGAGCTGATCGCCGAAGCACAGAGGCCTTTTCAACCCGTGGCGGCGGGGGTGCTGATCACAGCATGATCGCGAGCTAAGCGTTCGCCTGACGACGTGAGAAACCCCTGGTAGATGGATTGATCACCACAACCAGATCCGTCACAACCAGGGGCCTCGGATGCTGTTCTATCGTGCCGCCGTTGATTTGTCGCGTGCAACGCTGAACTACGTCGCCGGAGTGATCCGCCGGCGCCGGCGGGCGATCGGATCGGCCTGGCGACTGCTCAACCCGGGACAGCAAGCACTGCTGGTGCTGGTCTACCTACGCAAAGGCGAGACGTTTACCGAGCTCGGAGTCGGGTTCGGGGTCTCGACGGCGACTGCGTGGCGGTATGTGGAGGAGACGGTGACGCTGCTGTCGGCCCGCTCGCCAAAGCTCGGCCAGGCGCTGCGCAAAGCGAAGCGGGATGGGCTGCACTACCTGGTGCTGGACGGCACGCTGATCCCCATCGACCGGATCGCCGCCGACCGACCCTACTTCTCCGGCAAGCACCGCGTGCACGGGAGTCGGGTCGCCCAAGGGATTTTCACCCCTGGGCTCCCACGGAACGGAGCATGACAGTCTCCCGTCACTCCGCTCTTCTCATCTCATCCTTCCGGTCTCGGCCATCCAGGCCCAGTGTCTGAAGAGGCGGGGCGCCCGTTGGACGAGTGCGAGCCACCACTTCCTGAAGCGTTTGAACGTCCGGAGCCGTTTGTACTTTCGGCGCGCCCAGCGCATCAGGTAGGTGTTGATGCGTTTGAGGAAGGGGCCGAGCTGTGACCGGTAGAACCGGCCGTAGTAGTTCATCCAGCCCGCCACGATGGGGTTGATCGCTTTGGCGAGCTCGTTCAAGTCGAGCCGGGTGCGCAGGTGGATCCGCCAGCGGCGGAGCCGTCGCCCCATCTCCTTGAGGGCCTGTGGGCTGACCGCGGGCAGGAACGAGGAGAACACCCCGCCGTTCCTGGCCTTGGCCGCCCGGGCACGGAAGGTGAACCCGAGGAACGTGAACTCGGTGTGCTCATACGAGCCCGGCCGAACCCGGTCCCTGCAGTACACGATTCTGGTCTTGGTCGGATGCAGTGACAGCCCGACCTCCGCCATCCTCTCGGAGAGGGCAGCCAGGACCTGGCGCGCCCGCTGTTCGGTGACGCAGTGCACGACCGCGTCGTCGGCATACCGCTCGAACTCCACGTCCGGGAACTCCCGGGCGAGAAAGAGATCGAACGCATAATGCATGAACAGGTTGGCCAGCACGGGTGAGATCGCCGATCCCTGTGGGGTTCCCAGATCTCGTTCGCGCAGGGTGCCGTCGGGCAGTGCCAGCGGGGCTTGCAGCCATCGCTTCACATACAGCAATACCCAACGCTGCTCGGTGGTGATATTGGCCTCGACTGCCTTGACCATCAGGTCCCACGGCACGGAGTCGAAGAACTTGGCGACATCGAGATCGATCACCCAGTTCTTCTTCCAGCACCGCTGACGGCACGTGGCCACCGCGTCCAGAGCCGAGCGGCGCGGCCGGTATCCGTAGGAGTCAGGATGAAAGATCGACTCCGTGCGGGCCTCCAACGCCATCGCCGCCACGGTCTGCGCGACCCTGTCCGCGACGGTCGGCACCCCAAGTATCCGAGTCCCCCCGCCGTGCGGCTTGGGTATCTCCACCGCCTGCACCGGAGGCGGAAAGTAGGTCCCCGACGACATCCGGTTCCAGATCTTGAACAGGTTGTTCCTCAGATCCTTCTCGAAGTCGGCGATCGACTGCCCGTCCACCCCGGCGGCGCCCTTGTTAGCCGCTACTCGCCTATACGCCTCCCACACCAGCTGCTTCGGTATCTTGAACGGCTTGTCCTTCGGGACTGACTTGCTCACTCGTCTCCTCCCAGCCCTTCACAGGGCTGGTTGCTCGTGCGAACAACTCCAGATGAGCCGGCCCCTTCGCTCCACCCCGATTACCGAGGTTTCATCACTACTACGAGCCGGTCCGCCAGCACGCGCCGCGACGGTACTCAACGCCTCGCGGTTTCCGCCGCTCGGCGTGCTCCCTCTCGCCACCCCGCACCACCCCGGGCACGGGCACGCCGTTTCAGCGCGCACCTTCCCACGTTCCGTACGGACGCCGCAGGCCGGGCTCGCGCCGCCTTCATGCCGGGCACCGCCTGGCCAGCACTACGGGTCTCCGCCAGGCTCATCCCGAGGCACATTCACCGCCCCGGTTTCGATGCCACCTTCCAGTTACGACACGTCCTCAGCGGTTCGCTCACGCTCGCCTTCCCGACCCCCACCTGACGCATCTTCCGCGCCTTTTCCTCATCGCTCACCACGACGGTCTTCAGCCAACGCAGCATGAGGCGGTTTGACGCCTCCCCCCGCAGGGCGACGCCGAAGGGCCAACCTTCATCATCCGCACAGCACCACATCGAGAGATCGGCCTACCGATCAACCCCTCTCCGTGCTCGTGGCACACTGAACATCCAGGTCATCGCCTCACCGGACGGGGCTGTCCTGTGGACCTCCGGCGCGCTGCCCGGTAAGACCCATGACCTGAGCGCCGCCCGCATCTGGGGCATCCTGCGCGCCCTGAAGCAGGCCGGGATCGTCACCCTGGCCGACAAGGCGTATCAAGGAGCCGAAGGCCCGGTCCGCACCCCCTACAAGGGCAAGAACAAACCCGGGTCCCAGAAGCAGGCCAACCGCTCCCACGCCCGCCTCCGCGGACCCGGTGAACGCGCCAACGCCCAGCTCAAGAGCTGGCGCATCCTTCGCAAGCTACGATGCAGCCCCTCCAAGGCCGGTCATCTGTGCAAGGCCATCGCCGTCCTTCAGAACCACCGTGTTGCCCAAGCCGCCTGAGGATGAAAAGGGGTCACAGAAGGCAGCCAAGGCATAGCACTGCCGCATTGTTCTTGTAGGTATCAAGGCGGGCGCACGCGCCGCCGCGCGGCCCCGAGCTCGCGGCCGCGCGCTGCACGTGCGCCTGGAGGCCCTTCTCGTGCGCGCCCGCCACTCGGGTCGCACATTATGCAAACGCCGCCAGGATGTCCATTGAGCCATCCTCCGAGTTGCTGATCGTCAGATAGACCTCTTGGCCATTCAGCTCAGTCCTTACGCCGTCGATCCCGTCGACACAACGCGGGCACCCATCCTGTGGGTCATCGATTCGGTCCCACCCATGGGCGAGAAACTTCTCGAAGATCTGGTCGCTAGTCATGGTGCGGCTTGCTTTAAAGACCAGAGAACCGCTGCTTCCGGAGTCACAGTCGTCCTCTTCATTGACAGTCTCAGCAATATTTCTTGGAAGAAGGTTCGGAACGATCTGCTTGAGTTCGTTAATCTCCTGCTTTGCCCGTTCCTCGCATATCGGCCCGCAGCCGGTTATTGAGACAGCTAAGACGATACCCACCGTGAAGACTGCACAGGTTCTCGCAAGACCATTCATAGTCCTTGACTCCAGATAGTCGCGGGGCAGCGGTAGCGAAGCGGTTGAGATGGCCGAGAGCTACGGTCCCAGCCGCCAGACCCGCCAGGCCCACATCGGAGCGCACATATGCTGCCCTAACGATCGACTGCTGTTGGCTGGCCGACGAAGGTGGGGGCGATCGCCGGTCCCCTGGGCATCGTGGCTTGCCTGCCCGTTCCATCGGCGGATATCGGGAACTCAGGGCCACTCGACCGGCACACGAACAGGTCAGTGTTTCCCCTGCTCAGACATTATGATCTTGAAAGAGTTCCCAAGCTGACCACACGGGTTCGATTCCCGTCACCGGCTCCACATTTCGAGCGCGGCAAGCCGCGTATTGGATCAGGTGCGCGACGTTCTGAGCCTTTGGCACGTGTACCGCTGATCGGGATCTCCGAATTCCATGCCGTTCTCATCGAGAGCGTTGTAGATCGTCAGACGGCCGTGCGGGAAGAGGAATCCGACAGCCACCATCCCTTGCGCCATGTCGTCACCCGTCCACTCAAGAAGTTCCACGGCTTGCAGTCTCTGTCCCTGCAAGCTCGCCAGTTCGTCAGGCTCGCGCCCTCGCCATGTCAGTCGGAATCCTCCCCCTGTCCAATCCAGCGGCCGGGCCGGATCGACAGTGTTCCACGTGATCGAAATCTCATCGAGCTTCTGGTGGACGATCTCGACTTGCTCACCCTCGAAGTCCAGCAGGACCGGGCCATCGGAGAACCAGACATCCTCGTCGAGGTCCCACATCAACAGGGCTCGGGTCAGCCTCCTCCCTTCCAGCAAGGCCAGCCTCCCTTCGTGAGCGGTGGCAACTACCGAACTTCCGCTCAACCACACAGGCCTGTATCCGCTGATCCCAAAGTCGAACATCTGGCGATCATGCCAGGAGCGCGCCGCCACGCGGCCCGCGCATGCCCGCACGCTGAGCCCTGGCGCCGCACTCACGATCTTGCGAACTGGATACTTAAGCGCCGGCGCGCGGCCTTGCTTCTTCCTGCTCTCTGGTCAGCTCATCTGGCATCTTTGGTGGTTCGTTCGCCGCCAGTTCCGAAGCCCTCGGGATGATGCTCGGACCTCAACGGCAAAAGACAATACGCCTCCGGCCGGGGATGATCGCGGCCAGTCGTGACCGGTGGATGGGTGGCTGAGGTGGAAGCCTGATCGTCCCGCCCGCCGTCGACCCCGGGACAAGCCCCAGCGGGCCGGGGCTATGGGGCTAAGGCTCGAGAAAGGGGATCAACCTAACCTTCGATAGGCCCGCGGACGAGCTGGGCGATCATCGGGGAGTCACGGGGACTCACGGTCACTCGACCGGCATATGCCCAGCTCAGCGTTTCCCCTGCTCAGAGCCCATGATCTTGAAGAGTTCCCAAGCTGACAGCGCGGGTTCGATTCCCGTCACCCGCTCCACCCATGTTCATGAGCGATGTCACCCTCACTCTGTACCCTCTATAACAGGGATAGGAGCAAGCCATGACAGCCCAACCGCAGGACTTCACCCCCGCAGGCGCGTCCATGCCGGACAAGAATCTCCGCTCCATACGCGCCGCGCTTGTGGTCCCACAAGATCGGGAGGCGTTCGACGCTGGGCTCAAGGCCGTACTCGACGAAGTCAGGGTCAGCCTCGACCTCGGAGCGCTGAGCGCGTTCGTGCACCGCTGGTGGATCTCCGCCTGCGACTCGGTGAAGGATCCCGAAGGGCGGCGGCAGATGCACATCCGGGCTGAGCAAGTCATGGCCGGCGAAGCGGTACAGCAAGGAAAGCCATGGCGTGAGATCTTGTCCGCGCGCGGAATCGACGTGTAGGTGTACAAGCTCGCCATCGATCCGATAGCCGAAGATCAGATCGCCGCTCCCCCCGATGAAGGCCCTTCGACCGCTCGCGGAGTTGTTCACCCTCCTGGAAACCGCTCCGTGGAGCGGCGAGCCGTACAACTCCGCCAATCCCAAAGCGAACATGCTCACCCACGCCTTCGGTGAACGCGGTCTGGCAACCTACATCGTCCTGGAACGACAGCGCGAGACCTACCTAGTGCCCTTTTTGAGGCCCCACCCGTTGCCCAGCCAAGTGGTCAGCCAGTTGGATCCCACCGCTTCGCTCCGCACGTTCCTCTAAGAGCTAACGCCATCAGCTAAGCCACGGCCGAAAGGCGGGTGCGAACACGGCCTCCAGGGCAAGCCCCAGGCAGCACCTGTCAGCCAGATCGACACCAATCTCCTGACTCCCGAAGGCATGGGCTGATCAGCACCCGCTCGGCAACAGATCGATCATCAGGGCTGAATGATCGACAGGCCCAGAACCGTCAAAAGGATCAGCGTGACCGCTCAGCCTCTTCGAGGCCAAGGGCGAACTGGCCGGCCTGAGCCGGAAGCTCGAGGCAGGGCTCGGCGATCGCCTGAGGGGGCTGAGTGGCTTCCCACGTACCCAGGACCTCGATTCAGGGCTGCAATCGCGATCGTGAAGCACCTGTTGGGCGGCCCAACGCCATCCGGCGCGGCGCACCCGCCGTAGAGCGTCTCGCAAGTGGCAGGGATCGAACCTCGCAGAGCCGAGCCTGCTCCTCCCATTGAGCGATAGTCACTTAAGCTATCAAGTTATGATCTACGAACATGCCGGCTTCTTGATAGGTCGAGTTCCTAGATGGAACGGGGTGGCTCGAAGCATAGGGCCGCGACCTTAGAGTGCCGTCGTGCGGATCTTATGGGCGACTCTGACCGCGATCGTACTGGTGCCGCTAGCCGGCGGCTTCTATCTGATCATGAGCCCGGTTTGGCGTGACAATGCTCGGCTCAACGACCTGCGAGAACGGGTTCTCGCTCACCCTCTCCCGCCCAATACAAGCGGCATCTATCCGAAAGATCCCGAAGCGACCTTCGGAAAGAACCTGACTGGCGGGAGCGGAGACTACTGCGATTACCGCGTACGCCTGACGCTTCAGACCGCACTCACCCAAGAGGAGATCCGCACGCACTACCGCGAAGCGAAGATCCCTGGAGCTGTGCACCAGGCACAGATCTCCCTGTTCTTCGAGGAGGAGGGCAACGCCGGCGGACGCCGGGTCATCGTCGAGGTGTACGACAGCCACAACAGCGATTGGGATTGGCGCTGCACCTGACCTACCCGACCGGGTAGGCGTCCTCCAGCTCGTGACGATCAGCAGGGAGCAAGATCTCGACCACCACGAGCGGGGCGCCGGAGGCTGAGGTGCCCAGCAGATTCCGGACAGTCGGCTCCATAAGCTGACAGAAGTCCGGAAGAGGTAGGTACGTGACGAGGCGTCGTAGGCAGTTCTCGCCGGAGTTCAAGGAAGAGGCCAGGGCTATGGGGCGAAGGCTCAAGCAAGGGGATCAACCTAACCTTCGATAGGCCCGCGGACGAGCCGGGCCCGGCTTGGGCGCATCAGCCATACGGCGGCGGCGAGCGTGAGTACCCAGCCGATCACTTCGATGAGCAGGTGATCCGTTGCGGTGGGGACGGATTGCAGCAGGAACACCCGGACGCTGTTGATCGCTCCGTGCGTCAGGACCGCGGGCCAGACACTTCCCGACTGCCAGCGAAGTGCGAGCAACAGCGGCGCCCACGGCAGCATGCCCGCGTAGTAGATGACGAGGTCCCAGAATGGGCGATCACCGATGACGGCCAAGACCGGCAGGTGCCAGACGATCCAGACCAGGCCGCTGACAAGGGCCAGCCGCCAGAATCCCCAGGACGCGGCGCGCGTCGCCAGCCAGCCGCGCCAGCCGAACTCTTCGCCGATGGCGAAGACCGACTGCATGAGGAAGACCGGAACGATCCATATGGACGCCACGAGGATCTGGTCAAGCGGGTTGAGCGGCCAGATTCCCAACGCCAGTGCGATGGCGGTTTGGATCGCGGCGATCGCGGCGATGAGGCCGATCCCGATGCCGGCCCACTTGGGTGTGCCGCGCCACCTGGTGGCGAACGTCTCCCGGAACGTTCCGGGTCGTCGGGCGAGCCACATGATGATCGCTGCGAGCAGCGGGGTCAGTTGCAGGATCGGAGTGATCAGGTTGTTGAGGTCCGTCGAGACGAGCCGGAAGACCATCGGAATGGACAGCGCGAAACACAGCAGGACGGCGATCGCGAAGAACCACGTGACGTCGGCAGTGGTTGATCTGGCGGGACTGGAGCGCGTGGGGGACGTAGTCATGATGACCTCGTTTCGTGCGGGCGCGAGGATCTAGCTCGATGAACGTGCGGTGATCTTGGTGTGGCGCGGATCGGCCATCTTGAACTCGCGCAGCATGATCACCGTTGCTGTCATCGACTCGCTCAAGGACGCGATGCGGGACGGCGTCCGGGGCGTCACCGCGTTGTCGTCCTCGTCTCGGCCGCGGACGATCGTCTCGACCGACCACCCGTCGATCACGGCCGCGGGTACGCCCGGCGTACCGTAGGCGGAGCGGTGGTCGTCGGTCAGCTCCTGGTCACCGGCATAGGCCGGGGCTGTCCAGCCGACGAGCATGACGACGCTGAGAAGTATGAGACGTGGGAAACGCACAATCTCGAAGCTAGGCCGGGCGGCATCGGTCCGTCCTCACCCGAAGGGGTGAACCGGGTACCGCCCGCCAGGATGGACTTCGTGGCGAGCGACGAGCTCATTCGCGTAGGCGTGGATCACCGTGTCCATGTGGTCGCGCAGGTACGGCCGTTCAGGGCGGTCGCCCTCCGCATCGGCACCCGCCGTACGAGATCGAGGATCGTCGCGGCCACCCACCGGGGCCGGCGCCGATGTCCCGGAGGTGACGTCGCGCACGGTCGCGGCGGGCATGACGTTACGTGCGCACGGTTGAGGCCGTGATTGGTGCCTTTCACGTGTACGTGCGGAGCTCGATTTCTCCAGGTCGGTGTCCGAGAGTTCGCGGACCCCTGCGTTCCATCTCCCGTAAATCTCATCGCTTCTGGTCATTTCCGCACGCTACAGAGCACGGAGATCTGGCTGTACGCCGTCGCCGTCCGTGGGGCGCGAGAACGTACCGCACCGGGAGATGACGCTGGAGGCTACCTGAGACCGCCGCGAAGGCTGATCGTTGCGGCACGCAGATGCCGAGTTCAGGACGCGATTTCGGGTCGTGCCGATGAGTTTTGTGCGGACCCGCGGTCTATACGGCTGGAAACGCCTCAGCGTGGGAGGAAGCATATGGAGGCAACGATGAGCGTCGGTCCCAGGGTGTTGGTGGCGGGGGCGAGCATCGCGGGGCCCGCGCTGGCCCACTGGCTGCGCCGGTGGGGGGCCGACGTGACCGTGGTGGAGTGGGCTCCCGAGCTGCGTCCCGGCGGACAGGCGGTGGACGCGCGCGGGGTCGCCAGGGAGGTCATCGGGCGCATGGGGCTGGACGCGGCGGTACGCGCGGCGTGCACCGACACCGCCGGCGCGCACACGGTGGACGCGGACGGGCAGGTGCTGGAGACCTTCCGTGTCGACGACGACGGCGGCGACGGGTTCATCGCGGACATCGAGATCCTGCGCGGGGACCTGTCCCAGGTGCTCTATGACGACACCCGCGACGGCGTCGAGTACGTCTTCGGCGACCGAATCGCGGAGCTCACCCAGGACGCGGACGGGGTCGACGTGGTCTTCGCGGGCGGGAGCCGGCGGCGCTTCGACCTGGTGGTCGGGGCCGACGGGTTGCACTCGGCGCTGCGCGCGATGGTCTTCGGGCCGCATGAGCGGTTCCTTCGCCATCTCGGGCATGTGCTGGCTTTTTACAGTGTGCCCAACGAGTTCGGGCTGGACCGCTGGCTGCTTGAGTACCAGGATCAGGAGTCCGGGCGCTCCGCCCTCCTGCGGCCCATTCAGGACGCCAGCCGGGCGATGGCCATGTTCTACTTCTCCTCGGCCGGCTTCGACGTCGACTACCGTGACATCGCGGCCCAGAAGGTCCTGCTGCGTGAGCGGATGGCGGGCCTGGGCTGGGTGACTCCGGGCATCCTCGCGCACCTGGACGACACCCCGGACTTCTACCTCGACCAGGTCGCCCAGGTGGTGATGGGCCGCTGGTCGAGTGGCCGGGTGGGGCTGCTCGGGGACGCGGCGTTCAGCTCCTCGCCGATGTCGGGGCAGGGCACCGGGCTGGCGCTGGTCGGCGCGTACGTGCTGGCCGGGGAGCTGGCCGCCGCCGGATGGGATCCTGACGCGGGGTTCGCCGCCTACGAGGCGCGGATGCGCTCGTTCGTCGAGGCCAACCAGGAGATCGGCCGCCTGAACGCCCGCAGCCGCGACGTCCCCGGGCCGGACGCCGAGCCGCGCCCCGATTTCGCCGGCGAATGGTTCGCCGAGCTGGTCGGGCGCGCGATCAACGGCGTCGAGCTGCCCGACTACGCGGGCGTGCCGGACCCTGCCGGATCGCCACCCGCCTCGTCGGCCAAGCGGTAGACACGGCCGGACAATCTCCGCTCAAGCCGCGTAGTGCGCATTGGAGCGTCAGGTGCCGCCCGTGCGGACCTTCGGCTGGTCCAAGGGCGGGACGAGTTTCGCGGTACGGCGTGCGCCGGCCTCGGCATGCCCCCGATGCGATCGACGATTTCAAGGCCGCCGACACATCCTGCGGATGCCCGATTTCGAATAGAGCTGGCCGGGGTTCTCCGGTGTCCCGACCAACGCAGGAGCAGAAATGCAAGCTGACATCTCCCGCCCTACCCGCCGCTGGGTCCGGCTGCTGGCATCCCTGGCCGTAGCGACCGCCAGCCTCACCGTCGCTGGTGCCGTCAGTACAGCGACACCCGCGAGCGCCTGCTGCTTCGAGGGCCGGCATCCCGATGAAGATGGGTTCGTGGTCGTCGAACGCCCCGGTTTCGGCAACTACGACTATGTCTACAACAGCGGGCGGGTCCGGGAGTATCGCAACTTCACGTTCTTCCGCGAGTATCGCCGCTGACGACGAGCGTCCGTTCCCGCCGGCAGTCTGTCAGCGGGGGCGGGTGCCATACCGCGGTGGACGGCGACTGCCCGGCCTCACCGTGATCGTCGTGCGATTAGTCGATCACGGTCACGCAGGAACGGATCATTGTTGTTTCCAATCTGACAGCATCAGGCTTCGGGCTTCAGGAAGTACTGGACGGCGGCGTCCGTGGTTTTCAGCACTGCCGGGTCATAATGTGGCGCGGGCCATATCTGAAGGTAGTGGTCATCTACCGCGCAGCGCTCTTCATCCCTTCCTCGGAGGTGGTATCGCAAGCGGTATGTACCGGGACCAGAAAGCAACGGGGCAAGGTTGTGCGCCTTTTCATCGTTCCAGTCCATGAGCCATCCCACCAGGAAAAGCTTGCCGGACGGGGACTCAAAACTGATCTCTACGATGTCCTCATAGCCGTCAAGGTCAGCGCCTGGATCCCGGTCGGCGGCAGTCACCGTGAAGGGAATATCCCCCCACTGCGTGGCGATGTTCAGGCTCGCGAGACCTCTCTCCTCTAATTTGATGAGCCCCGCGGTGTGGGTCCGTGAGTCGGCCGACTTATAGTCCCCGCGATCCATGAGATAGACCTGACCACAGTCCTCGACCTCCACGACCATCCGCCTCGTGCGCACGACAGGAGATTCGTCTCTGCTCATGGACGGGGAGCATAGAGTTCTTCCACGACAGTTTCGGCTGCCGGGCGGCACAGAGCGGCTTCCGTGCCAGATACGTGTCAGAGTCATGGTCCGAAGGGTTGCGCCGGTACGCCGGGCGTCCTCACTGAGGGCCGGAGCGGACGCGCCGATTTACCAGGACGATCAGCGCTGTCTGGATAACAAGCATCGCCAGCGCGATCAGTCCCGACACGGCGGACATCTGTTCCTCCGAAAGCCCACCACCACATTCCGTAATGTTGCCGCCGTCGTATAAGAACACGCAGTTGCGCCCCAGGATCGCAACAACGGCAAACCAGTTGGCCAGGAGAAGAGGGACCGCGCCCAGCAAAAGGGCCGGCGTGAGGGATTTCGACTTGCCAGCCGCTGGGTTCATCGTCGCCACCGCAGATCGGAGACGCCCACGCCACTCACATCGGGGTTCACATCGAACACCTAAGCACGAGCGAGCCATCGCGTGCCAGGGAGCCAGCTCTTACCTGCGCCCTGGTTTCGCAGCGCGGCAAGGCGAAGTCTGGAGCTCAAATCCGCTGGGCACGGGACTGGATAGGCGCCCTGGTGCGGCTCAGGCCGGCCATGGCGCCGCCGAGCACGCCGTACAGCCGGCCCTGCGGGCCGTCGTCAACGGCGGAAAGGCCACAACGTAAAGGTGCGGCGTCGCCGGCCAAGGACGCGACGGACCAGGTCCTTGGTGATGTCGTTCCGGCGCCGGACGTAGCGAATCTCGACGTACACCTCCTCAGGCGTGAACTTTGGGTGCTGGGCGGCAACGTCGCGGATGTATCGGGCCTTGGCCTCGTCGGGGTTGGAGTCTGCTCGTGGGATGCGGCGTTCGAGGGGCCGACGTATACGCCGGCCTGATTTGTCGAAGTAGACCACGCATACCTCCCAGCACCGGATGACTCGACGCTAAAAATGCACGGCATGCAGGTCTATGACCGAATTGTGCGGGACTGTGACGTCGAATGACATGTTCCTGCCAGCCCTAAGCTGTCGGCTGCCATTGGAGGTGAGAGGGAGGTGCGGGTGACCGTTCACGTTGCGGTCGTGGACCCCGTGCCCGTGTTCCGTCATGGCGTCGTGGCGGCGTTGTCCAGCGAGGGATATCTCGTCGAGGAGCCCCCCGATGCGGCGGCATGGCTCAGCGAACGGCCGGGCGCGATGATCCTGCTGACCCTGCGCTCCGCCGAGGACCTCGACCAGGTGATCACATTGTGCCGAGTACGGCCCCGGCCCCTCGTCGTGGCGCTGCCCTTCGGCGAGGCCTCTTCGCTGGGAGCGCGGGCCGTGCGGGCAGGTGCCCGGTCGGTGGTGGCGCACACGGCGACGGTGCCGGCGTTGCAACGGGCGGTGGCGGCGACGCTCGACGGCGAAGCGGTCATGCCGGCCGACGTGGCCGACCTTCTGGTTGCCGGCCGGGGTGGCCGGCCGCCCCGTCGCTCGGTTCTCTCGAAGGAGCAGATCGCCTGGTTGCGACGGTTATCCGATGGGTGGACGGTGGCGCGCCTCGCCACGGAGGCCGGCTACTCCGAGCGAGCGATGTACCGGCTGCTCAAGACGCTTTATCAACAGATAGGCGCCAATTCCCGCTTTGAGGCCATGTTGCTGGCACATGAGGAGGGCTGGCTTCAGTCCTAGACGGTAGCGCCCGGGCGGATGCAGGCCAGCCCGTTCAGCACCGGCTCCAGTTCGGAGGCGCCGTCGGCCATCGCCTTCACCATGAACCTCAGACGGACGTCCAGACCCGGGGTCGGCTCGGCCCACTCTGGCCGTGCGCGACGGAACGCCTCCAGCGCCACCGTTGTTTCCGAGGTGCCGAGAAGGACTGAGTAGCACCGGGCGATCCCGGTGAAGTCCCAGGCTACGAGATCATTCTGGTCCGCCCCGGTGCGTTTGTCCGTCTCCTCACGGAGCTGCTGGAAAAGGTCCCTCGCGGTGCCTGGAAGGTCGCAGCGGTGCGCGATGATGCCCCGCAGCGCCAGTTCCGCGGTTTCCCGGCCGGCCACTCGGTATCGAGCCGCCTCTTCGATCGCCTTTCGAGCCTCCGGGAGAGCGCCCATGTGCACGTGGGCGAGGGCCAGCGTGGTGAGTGACCGCCGCAGGTTGATCGGATCCCGGTGGTCGCGCGCGACATCGACGGCCCGCTGCGCTGTCGTTCGCGCCTCGCTGTGCAGGTCCCGGTAGAGATGGAGGTCCGCGGTCGAGGTGAGCAGTTCCGCCTGGGCCGTGGGATCAGGGGCGGCCAGGATGAGATTCGCGCACTCGTCCAGCATCCGCTGGGCGTCCGGGATCTGGTTCAGCTCGGCGTACCAGCGAGCGAGGCGCAGCGTGGCGCTCGACGCCAGCCCAGGTTCGGTTTCCCGTACGGCGCCGAAGGCTTCGAGAGCATTTCCGACAGCATGTCGGTAGTCGCCACGCCGCTGGCGGCAGTCGGCCAGGCCCATCAGCGCGGCGGCGCGATCGCCGCCGTCATCCTCGTCCTCGCCCGCCAGAGCGTACGCCCAGCCGAAATGCTCCTCGGCCTTCGCGAGATCGTCGTGTTCCCAGAACATGGCGCCCATGCCTATGTGGCACCGGCGTATCGCCTCGCGATCGTGTTCCTCTTGAGCAATGGAGAGCGCGTTCTTGTACGCCATCAGGGCGGAGGGATGGTCGCCGCTGTAGGAGTAGATGTCGCCGAGGGCCGCGAGGTTCATCATCTCGCCCTCCCGGTCGTCATGGAGTCGGCCTCGGATGGCTTCCCGTTGGGTGCGCAGTTCGGCGCCGCTGCCCCAGAGGTACACCAGGTGGTCCATGGAGTGGATCAAGTCGTGCGCCGCGCCGTACATCCCGGCCCGCAGCCAGACGTCGACGCGTGCGAAGTGCATGTCCAGGTCGGCGATGCCGCGCACGTCCTCGTCGTCCTTCTGCATGGTCGCCAGCACCTCGGCCGCCCGGAGCAAAAGGTCAAATCGGGTTGGCGGCTCTCCCTCTTCCGCACACCGATCGCCCTGGCCCAGACGCCCGAGGACCGCGTCCGTTTCGGCTTTTCGCAGATGTCTGCGGCCATCCCTGCGCTCAAGGACGAGGCGAGCCGCCACGAGAGCGCGCAGGGCCGGCTCGACCCGCGTCGCCGACACGTACGGCTTGAGGACATTGATGACGGTGTCATGGTGAACCGGGACGCCGAGCGCCGCGACGGCCTCCGCCACCCGCTGCTGTTCGACGGGCAGGTGGTCGACGAACGTGCGTACCAGACGCTGATGCACCTCGCTCGCCTCCAGCCATGGTCCAACCTCATGGGCCTGAAGGGCGGGCGGCTCGCTGCTGAGGCACGCATGGAGGAGTTCGGCGCGCCGGGGATTTCCCGCCAAGAGGCCATGAAGCCGCCGCAGATCGGCTCCTCTCAGCTCTGCGAGGCCATACCTGCGGTCTGGATCGAGCTGGGCGAAATATTCGCCCAAGGACGGCGGCTCCAGTCCTTCGAGACTGATCCGGCACGCGCTTCCCGCCCACGCCACACCCGTCGTCGTCTCGGGCGGGTGCTGCGTCAGAAGAACGACTTTGACCAGGGGGTACGGCCGGCTCTGCACGACGTCCAGCGCCAGATCGAGCTGCGGGTCGCGCAGGAGGTTCCCCTCCTTGAGGAGGTTCTCCGCCGAGTCCAGCACGATGATCGGCCGGATGCCACCGGCCTGCTCAAGACCGTCCAGGGCGATCTCCAGGCGTGCCGGCGCGGACGGGCCGGCCACCTGTCCCGACCCGGGCGGCTCGATGGCCTCGATCAAGGTTGGTACGCCGATTTCCTCGTGCGGTGTGGCCTCGTGCCAGCGCACCGGCGAGATATCGACATCCGGATCGTTCCAGCCCAGGTCGGCGAGCACCTCGCGTACCAACGCCGTCTTTCCGATGCCGGGCGGGCCGGTGACCACGATGACGGACGTGACCTGATCCTCCAGAGCCGCGCGCAGGTGACCGCGGTGCCCTGTTCGGTCGACGAAGACCGACCCGCTCTGTGCCGACCGGCTCATCGTCCGTGTCGCCGTCGTGCGACTGTTCTCAACGATCTTCCCGGCGTCGAAGGGCATGCTCGGGCCCGTCCGAACGTCCACTGGCCCGAGCAGACACCGGGTGAGCCGACCCGCCAGCCGCGAGCACCAGCGGGCGGCTGCCGGCGTACCGGAGGTGTAGGCACTGTGCAGCATGGCCTGCGCGAGGAGAGACACCCGCAGTTGCCGCTGCCAGAGCGCCGGGTCCCAGCTCTTCCGGCGCACGAACCCGAGCGCCGGCTCGCGGAGCGCGTCGATGACGCTCCGCACGTCACCCGGCATGCCGCCGTCGAGGCGTTCATCTCGATAGCCGAGCTCCAGGTAGGCGAGGAACACGTTCTGGCTGTGCTCGGAGGAGGCGCCTATCTCGCGGGAGCAGAGCGAGAGCAGCAGGGTGGCAAGATCCCGGCTCAGTGGTCCCCGCGAGTTGTACGTCGCCAGGTCGATCAGCCGAAAGTCGGCTGGACAGACGGTCCTGTTGCGCACCGGTACGAGAACGTTGTCGCCGTGCAGGTCACCGTGCGTTCGGCCCACCAGATAGTGGATCCCCGCCTGGGCCGCAGACGAGTCCTCGGCGAAAAGCCGCCATGGGTTCGGTAGCGCCGCTTCCTCGTCCGGCAGTCGCAGGAAAGCGGGCTCAAGGAGGTTGTGCTTTTCCGCCCAGCCGCGTAACCACCCGCCTGTTTCGAAGCTACTGCCCAATTCGCACCGCAGTAGCTCTGCCACCGTCGAGTGTTCGCTGCCGTAATCACAACCGGCCCACTTCTCAAGGATTTCCTTCCAGACCACTTCGCAGGCGCCCGCGAGTTGGCTGAGTTCCACCGTTCCCAGCGGATCGCCGTCGACCATCGACTGACCGATCACCAAAGTGCCCCCGGGACATCGAATGGCCGGAAAGGCGATCTCAGTGAGGTGCTGCTCGCGAAACTCCCGGGGCGATTCATTCAGAGCTTGCCTGTGCTGTTCGCCTTCCCGCCGATGGTTCGCCGGCACCGGCGGGCAGAACTTGATCACGCACCAGCGAGGATCGGGTTTCCCGCTGCGATTGGTCAGCATCGCCTTCGCCAGCCGGGCCCCGGTGTAGCCGCGCGCGAGAGGCGCGACACTCTTGGCATCGATCTCGACCTCGTCGCCGAACAGCGACTCGATGATCTCCGACGCGACCACCTGGTCGTCGAACACGCGGGTCAACTGCTCCAAGGCGTTCATGAGCGGGGAAACCGCGCTTCCAGCAGTTGCATTCTGACCTGGAAATCGGCCTTGTCCTGGTCGTGGTAACGCTGGAAGAACCACGTCGGCAGGCGTGGCTGGAGCCGTCGCATGTGATACAGCGTGTCCTGCACCTGGCGGACGAAGAGCGTCAGCGCGGCGGGGGTGGCGATCACCGGTGACGACGGATCGTCAATGGCCGCCCGCACCAATCCCAGTACGCGTAGCCGTTCCGCGGTGCTCGCCATCTGCGTGCGATACATCTCCAGGCATAAGAGCAGCAGGCCGAGCGAGGGCACGAACCATCCCGTGACCAGCCTGCTCACCGTCGCGCCGGTGGCGAGCGTGAACACGACGCCCGCTATCGACCACAGCCCCAGCACGCCGAGCATCATCTGGGCGAAACGGAGCCGGATGCGTGAGCCCCAAGCCAGGTTCTGGTCCAGACAGAAGAGCACGTCGTACGGCGGTGCCGCGTTCGCCACCAGGTAGTAGCCCCGCAGCCGACGCTCGTCACCCCGGAAGCGCCGGCTGAGCCGGCTCACCTCGTCATCGCCGATGCGATGCCCGACCGCGACGTGGTTCCACGGCAATCCGAGCAGGTCAGCGTCGAACATTTCCTGGAGCGTCGCGGCCATACGCAAATACCGCTCGGCCCAGGGGGCCATCACCGCCTTGTAAACGGCGGCCCAGAGAGCGCCGATGAGAGCGACCGCGGCGCCGTACCCTGAACCCAGCCCGGTCACCAGGCCCGCGACAGCCACGGCGATCGAGACACCGACGCTCAGAGCCTGCGCGCGCTGGTTGTAGACGTGAGTGACAGCGATGGCCTTGAGAAGGCGCATGGCCGCGACACTGTCCTGCCGATCGGATAATGGGTGCACGCCTTTCAATGCCCCTCCCGCGCATGCCGGTCGACTCACTGAGTGTCACACGCCCAGCGTTCCCGCGATACCCGCTGTGCTGACCGCCTGGCGCCTTACTCCTTGACGTCGTCCGGATCGTTCTGCCGGCGGAGAGCGCGAATATAGCCCCATCGCCATATCAACACCGCCCCGACCATCCAGAAGAAGGCGAGTGTGAGAGGGCGCACGGTGAGGTACGACGCGGTGAACCTTTCCGGCCCGTCGGTGAGGTAGTCGACGACCAGCTCCACCAGGAAAAGCATCACGAGGCAGGCAGTCAGCTTGAGCAGGGCACCGCGCGACTCTTTACTCCAGGCTTTCGGACGAACCGCCATACCCTTCGCCCCTTCTCCGTGCCCAAGCCGAGCATTCGATCTGTGCCGCTTCAACCTAACGCCTCCTGCGGAGGCGATGGTCGGGCGTACGCTCCCCTCGTGAACCCTGAGGCTGTGGATTGGGCGGCGATCCCCGGGCCGGAGTGGTACCGGCCTGAAGCCGTCCCGGAAGCCTTCACCGCCCTGCGCAGAGATATGGCGGAAGGTGGCGGCATCCGATCAGTGATCGGGAACGATCACGCTGGGACGCTGTATCCAGCCGCCGTCGCGGGCACCGACGTCCTACTGGAGATCATCGCCGAGCGCCCCGGGTCGCCGAGGCAGATCGCTCTTTGTGTTCTGCTGGACTGGTGGGGATGTTTTCAGCCGGAACCGGGCTTCGAGACGTTCATCGATCCGGAGGGTGAGACGGTTGATGTCATCGCGGCGATCGTCGAGCGAGTTGGGCGGGCCGCCGGCACGTTGCAGGTGATCGCCGAACGGGACTCCAACGCCCGTGACCTCATCCGAGAGCTGCTCGGAGCTCAGCGCCAGGGGTGGACGATATGACCAGGTCAGGGCCGTCGGCAGCTACGTGACCATCCTGGTGGACCTCGGCCGGCCGCTGAACAAGGAACGTCCTCTACGATTGCGGGCGCCCCGATCGAGGCCACGGCTCCACTCAAGCCAGCCCCAGGAGGGCCGGTCAGGAGGAAGACGATGGCGGACGACCTGCGATTCTCGCTGCTCGGCCCGGTGCGCGCCTGGCGCGGTGACAGGGAGCTGAAGCTCGGCTCGCCGCAGCAACGGACGGTGCTGGCCGTACTGTTGCTGGCCGAGGGCAGGGCGACCGGCCCGGACCTGCTCATCGACGCGATCTGGGGTGAGGAGCAGCCGCGCACGGCGCTCAGCACGCTGCGGACCTACATCTCGCGGCTGCGCGGGGTGCTCGGCGCGGAGGTGTTGTCGTCCGTCGGTCATGGTTATGTCCTGCTCGGCGGTGAGCGCGACGTCGTCGCATTCGAGCGTCTGTACGGCGAGCGGCACTACACCGAGGCGCTCGCCCTCTGGCAGGGAGAGCCGCTGGCCGGCCTGGACGGCTTCTTCGCCGAGACCCAGCGCGCTCGCCTGAACGAGCGGCGGCTGGCCGCGCTCGAGTGCCGCCTGGACGCCGACCTGAGAAACGGCCGGCATGCGGACATCGTCCCCGAGCTCACCACGCTGTGCGCCGACCACCCGACCAATGAGCGGATGCGCGCGCTGCTGATGCTGGCCCTCTACCTCGCGGGACGGCAGGCCGAGGCGATCGGCGTCTACACCGACACGCGCGAGCTGCTGGACCGGGAACTGGGCGTGGCCCCGTCTCCGGAGCTCGCGGAGCTGTACCAGCAGATCATCAGCGCGGACGTGGCGCTCGGCCGCCCCGCCGAACGTGTCCCGCAGCGGCAGGTGCCCAGGCAGTTGCCGTCCGACGTGGCCGACTTCACCGGCCGGGAGCGCGAGGTGGCGGGCGTGGTGGCCGCGCTGGGTTCCGGTGAGGCGCCGGCCCTGGTCATCTCGGCCGTGTCGGGGGCGGGCGGGGTGGGCAAGACGACGCTGGCCGTACACGCGGCTCATCGGCTTGCCGGTCACTATCCCGACGGGCAGTTGTTCGTCGACCTGCGCGGATCGAGCGCGCGGCCGGTCGAGCCCGGGGCGGTGCTCGGGGCGTTCCTGCGCGCGCTCGGGCATGAGGATCCGCCGGAGGACCTGGCCGAGCGAGCGGCGGAGTACCGGACCGCGCTCGCCGACCGGCGGGTGCTCGTGGTGCTCGACAACGCGTCCGGCGCCGGTCAGGTACGACCGCTGATGCCCGGTTCGGCGGGGTGCGGGGTGATCGTCACGAGCAGGGCCCGGCTGACCGGGCTGTCCGGCGCGCGGCAGGTGGATCTGGAGGTCCTGGGGCCGGCCGAGGCGCTGCTGATGTTCACGACGATCGTCGGGCAGGAGCGGGTCTCCGCCGAGCGCGGGGCCGCCATGGATCTGGTCGCGGCCTGCGGATTCCTGCCGCTGGCGATCAGGATCGCCGCCGCCCGGCTGGCGGCCCGGCCGGGCTGGAGCCTGGCCACGATGCGCGACCGGCTGTCGGACGAGCGGCGCAGGATGGCCGAGCTGAGGGCGGGCGATCTGGCGATCGAGGCGACGTTCTCGCTGGGGTACGACCAGCTCGACGCGGTGCACGCTCGGGCATTCCGGCTGCTGGCCGTACCGGATGCCGCGATGTTCTCGCTGCCGGTCGCGGCGGCGCTGCTCGACCTGCCGGAGCCGGACGCCGAGGAGGTGTGCGAGGCGCTGGTCAACCTGAGCATGCTGGAGTCGCCCTCGCCCGGCCGCTACCGCTTCCACGACCTGCTCAAGCTCTACGCCAGGTCACGCCCCGACGATCCAGGGGTACGGCAGGCCGCGCTCGCCAGGATGCTGGACTTCTACCTGGCCACGGTGGCCGGGGCGCTCCGGTTGACGTTCCTGGGCGACCTGCGCCCGGACAAGGTCGTCACGCGCTCGGCGGGGCTGCGCTTCAACGACGAGGGCGCCGCCGTCGACTGGGCGGACGAGGAGGAGCAAGGCCTGCTCAACTGCCTCGAACAGACCGCGCGCACCCCGGGCGGCGAACTGCGCCAGGCCGTCATCCTGCTCGACATGACCATCGACGTGATCGGCTATGAGTCCGACACCGCCCGCTATGAGCGGCTGTGCGATCTGCTGGTCACCGCGGCGGCGGACCGCGCGGACGGGGTTCTGGAGGCGCGGGCCCGTTGTGTGCGCGGGTTCACCTGGGTGAGCAGGCGCGCACTCGACGCGGCCACGCAGGACGGCCTGGCCGCGCGCGACCTCAGCCTGGAGCACGGCGATCTGGACACCTACGCCGACTCGCTCAGCCTGCTGGCCCGCAGTGCGATGTGCAGGCGGGAATCGGAGGAGGCGGCGGACTGGTACCGGCAGGCCGCCGAGGTGTGGCGCTCGGTCGGTGACCCGTCCAACCTGGCGATCACGCTCGGGAACCTCGCACGCGTGCTGGCCGATCTGGGCCGGATGGACGAGGCGCTCGACGCCGGCAGGGAAGCCGAGAAGATCATGCTGGAGGTGGGTGACGGCAGGCCGGACGCGTCGGCCGCGTACCAGCTGGGGATCGTCCTGCACCAAGCGGGACATCCCGAGCAGGCGCTGGCCGAGTTCGAGACGGCCCTGACCGAACATCGCAAGCTGAAGAAGCTGGGGTGGGAGGGAGCGACGCTGTTCCGGATGGCCGAGACCTACCTCCTGGTCGGTAGTTCCGAGCGTGCGATCGAGCATGCGGAGGACGCGCTGGCGGTGCTGACGAAGGCGGACGACGAGTGGGCGCAGGGGATGGCCCTCACCGTGCTCGGCCGGGCGCTCGGCGAACGGGGGCAGCCGGGGCGGGCGCGAGCCTGTCTGACCGAGGCACTGAAGATCTTCGACCGGCTCGCGCTGCCGGAGGCGGAGGACGTGCGCCTGCTGCTGGTGTCATAGCCGCAGGCGGGCCTCGACGAGCCGGCGGTGGTGCGCGGGGATGGCGTGGGCGTCCAGCGCGCGTCCCAGCAGGTCGGCGTCGAAACCATGGGTGCTCAGGTGGTCCAGGAGGGGGTCGTATCGGTCGGGCCGGTCGCGCAGAAATTCGGTGGCCAGCCGGAGCTCCAGGCGGACGACGGGCACCTGGTGAGAGCCGCACGTGATCAGGACGTGGTGCTGCCATGGGCCGCTGCCCACGCATTCCAGGGCGTCCGAGTCGGCCGGCCGTTCGACGGTGCTGAGCTCCAGGTCGACGCCGTTCACGTCGAACCTGGTGAAGTACTGCGCGGTTTCGGGGAGCCATGAGGCTTCGTACAGGCAGGGGAACACCGAGAGTGCCGCGGCGAACCTGTCCAGGTCCTCTCGGCCGGCGAACAGTATGTCGACGTCTCTGGCGGGGAGCTGGACGCCTTGGAGGAGGGCGGCGCTCGTGCCGCACACGCGGTACGCCGTGCCGGGGTCGGCCACGTCGAGCGCCGTCGCGAGAGCCGTACTCAGTGATCTTGTTCTGTCGTCCATGGACGCGAAAGTATCCAGCGGGCGCGCTTCTTCGTCAGGGGAGAATCGCGTCGACGTAACCGCCGTCGACGCGGAGGGCGCCGCCGGTGGTCGCCGAGGCCTGGGCTGAGCTGAGGTAGACGACCATGTTGGCGATCTCCTCCGGCTCGATGAGGCGTTGCAGGAGCGACTGCGGGCGGTGTTCGCGCATGAAGGCGCGCTGTGCCTCGTCCCAGGGCAGGTCGCGGCCGACGAGCTGGTAGACGAAGTCCTCGACGCCGCCGGTGTGGGTGGGGCCGGCGATCACGGAGTTGACCGTGACGCCGGTTCCGGCGGCGGCCTTGGCGAAGCCGCGGGAGATCGCCAGGAGCGCGGTCTTGCTCATCCCGTAGTGGATCATCTCGGCGGGGATCGCGACGGCTGAGTCACTGGCGATGAACTGCACCCGGCCGAACGAGCGCTCCATCATGCCCGGCAGGTACGCGCGCGTCAGCCGTACACCGGCGAGGACGTTGACCTCGAAGTAGCGGCGCCACTCGGCATCGTCGATCTCCAGGGCGGGCCGCGATTCGAAGATCCCCAGGTTGTTGACGAGGATGTCGACGTCCGGCAGCGCTTCCACCACCGCCGCGGTGCCCTCCTCGGTCGCCAGATCCGCCGCGACCGGGACGATCTGGGCGCCCGGCACCTCGGCGCTCAACCGGGACGCCGCCGCCGCGGTCGACTCCCGGCTCCGGCCGTTGACCCCGACCCTGGCGCCGGCCTGCGCCAGGCCCGCCGCGATCGCCGCCCCGATGCCCTGAGTGGAGCCGGTGACCAGGGCCGTTCTGTCCGTGAGATCGATGAGCATGATCCAGAACATACCCGTCAGAGGCTGAAGCGGCGGGAGAAGCCGGTCAGCTCCTTTCGCTGCTGGTCGAGCGAGGTGGCCGAGGTGCTGACGACGACTCGGGTGACGCCTTCGCTGGTCAGGTCCGCCAGCCGTTCGGGAGACAGGTCGATGGTGGCGGTCCTGGTGTATTCCAGGGTGCCGGGGTCGCGGCCGGACTCGGCGGCGGTGGCGCGGACGAGGTCCCACTGTGCCGGGTCCGGGCGGCCGCCGGGGAAGTAGCCGTCGCCGAGGCGGCCGGCGCGGCGGGCGGCGGGGCGGCTGGAACCGCCTACGTGGATGGGCAGGCGGGTGGTCTGGTGGGGTTTGGGGAAGCTGACCAGGTCGGTGAAGGTGAAGAACTCGCCGGAGTGGCTGACGCCCTCTTCGCCGCCTGCCCACAGCAGGCGTAGGACGTCGATGGCCTCGTCGGCGCGGCGGCCGCGGGTGGCGAAGTCGACGCCGAGCGCCTCCGCCTCGCCGGGCAGCGCGCCGAGGCCGACGGTGAGCAGGCGCATGCGGCCGCCGGACAGGACGTCGACCGTGGCCAGGCGCTTGGCGAGGATCACCGGGTGGTGGTACGGCAGCAGCAGTACCCCGGTCCCGAGCAGGATGCGCTCGGTGGCGGCGGCGATGAAGGACAGGCAGTCGAGCGGGTCCAGGTACGGCAGCGCCGGTGGTATCTCGAACGTCCCCACCTTGGCCCCCGGGTACAGGACGATGTGCTCGGGCAGGTAGATCGACTCGAAGCCGCATTCCTCCGCGAGCTGGGCGAAGGCCACGATCTTCTGGGGGTCGACGCCGTAGTAGGGCGTGCTGTAGCTGATGCCGAACTTCATGGTCTTGGAGGCTAGAACGTTGACACCGGCGTCAGGGCAAACCGCGAAGTGCCATAGTGGCTCATATGGCCATTAACCGCGCTCTGGCGGCGATCCGACTCGGCAACTCCCTGTCCGTCGACCGATACCCCCAGTGGGCATTGTGGGCGATGAGCGTCGTCGCGGGCTGGGTGGTCCTCACCCACGTGATCGGCCTGGCCACCGGGGTGCCGCAGAGTTTGCTGGCCGAGTCTCTGAAGTGGGGGCCGGCCGCCCAATGGGTCGAGCACGGCCTGGCCCTGGTCGCGATGGGATTCCTGCTCACCTCGATGGTCGAGGCCCTGCTCCACCGGCGGCGTACCGCGTAGATTGCCGGCTCTTGTCCGTTGTGCGGAGCACACCTTTCGGATGAGGCCGGAGTGGTGGAAGCGTTCTGAGGTATCCGGCGGGGGTGTCTGCCGTATGCTCGTGTTCGTCCCGCCCCTGACCTGGCCGGTTACGGTCCCGGCCGCGTAGATCTTTTGTGGCCGCAGCCGGGTGCTGGGCGAGGAAAACGGGCCGGTGAGCGGCGCCGAGTACGGATTGATATCCAGAAAACCCCCGCCGCGTGTCAAATGGGCTCATACTTACCGTAATGAAACCCAGAACAGCCGCGGTCCGGCGTCCCCTGCCAGGAAGTCCCTTCAACGTCCCTCAGGCCCCTGCGCCTCCGATGCCCGACTTCGAGGTGCAGGACCTGGTCAGCCATGACAAATACGGGTTGGGCTCGGTCATCCGGGTGGAGAAGGATGTCGCCGTTGTCGTTGATTTCGGCACGGAGACCCTTCGCATCACGGTGCCGTACGCCAAGCTCGTCAAGCTCTGAGCTACAGCCAACCGGCCCGCGCGTCCGCCAGGGGCGCGCCGGAGGAGGGGGCGGTGCCGAGCGTGCCTGCGCGCACGCCGTCGAGCAGCCGCCCCGCCGCCTCCACGATTTCCGGTACGGCCCGGCGAAGCGCGCCCCGATCCGCCTCGTCGAGCACGGCCAGCGGCCCGGCGGCCTCGGTGAGCCGGTCGCTCAGCCAACCCAACGGGTCGGCGGTGAGCGCCCGGTCGAAGACGCGTGAGCTCGGATCCCATCCGGTGAACTCCGGATGGTGGTGGGTCCGGTCGAAGCTGCCTGGCGTACCATCCACCGACTCCAGCAGGTCCACCCGCCAGATGGGCCGGCCTACGGCGATGGGCTGGGCCGAGTAGATCGTCCCTTTGAGCGCGCCCCGTTCGAGTTCCCTGACCTCCAGACGGACGCCATGCTCGGGGCCTTCTTGACCTTTGGCGGGTTTCGGGTCGATGAAGTAGAGGTCGCTCAGCACGACACCGGTCTGTTCAAACCCAAAGACATAAAGCACAAGCAGCCCATACCCCACCTCGCACCCATCCAGCCCTACAAACCCGACACACCCCGCTCCGCCCCGCGCAGACCACGACGGCACACCCCTGGCCGGCGAGAACCCACAGACGCGGAACGCGAGACGCGGAACGCGAGACGCGGAACGCGAGACGCGGAACGCGAGACCCGGAACAGTGGGCCGGGCGGGTGGAGCGCGGCGCGGAAGCCGCGCATGGTGAGCAGGCGCGGGCCAGGGACACCGGGACGGGAGAGACGCGGAAACAGCACGGGCACGGGCGTGGAAACCACGCGGCACACAGGAGCCGCGCACGGCGCAGGGCATGGGTGCCGGGCGGGTGGCGCGCAGCGCGGAAGCCGCGTATGGCGTGTGGGCGCGGAGTGAGGCGCGGCCAGGGGCGCGGGGCGGGTGAGTGCGGGGCGCAAAACCACGTCATGGGTTTGCGTGGGCTTGCGGGGGTGTGACGTAAGCCCTTGCGCGCGGGCTCAGGGAATTCCCGGCTCATCTGGCCAGCCCAACAGGCCTTGGAACGCTCCCATCGCCTTGTCGAGAATTTGCGCAATCCAGTCGAAATATTGCGGTCATTTGTTCGTCATCTTATGGTTTGGCCACCCCCCGTCACGAAGGGCCCGCCCATGAGACGCATGCTTGCGTTACTCGCACTCGCCTTATCCTTCGTTCTGACGCCCCACCCGGCCCAAGCCCAGGCAGGCCCCAACCTCGCCCTCGGCAAGCCCGCTTCGGCCAGCAGCTTCACCGACGTCTACCCCGCCCCCAGAGCCACCGACGGCGACCAGTCCACATACTGGGAGTCGGCCAACAACGCCTTCCCCCAATGGATCCAGGTCGACCTCGGCGCCGCCGTCACGGTCGATCAGCTGGTGCTCAAGCTGCCCACCACCTGGCCGAGCCGTACCCAGACGATGACCGTGCAGGGCAGTACCAACGGGACGACCTTCACCACCATCGGCGCCCAGGCGACCCGCACGTTCAGCCCCACGGCGACCATCGACCTCACCGCGGTCAGCACCCGCTACGTGCGCCTGTCCATCACGGCGAACACCGGCTGGCCGGCGGGTCAGATCTCGGAGTTCGAGGTGTACGGCCCGGCCACCGGCCCCGACACCCAACCCCCGACGGCCCCGGGCAACCTGGCCTTCACCGAGCCGGCGAGCGGCCAGATCAGGCTGACCTGGCAGGCCTCCACCGACAACGTCGGGGTGACGGGATATGAGATCTACGCAAACAACGCCCTAAGGGCCACAGTAGGCGGAAATATCCTGGCGTATACGGATAGTCAGCCGCCCACCACCACCATCTCCTACTACGTGAAAGCCAAGGACGCGGCCGGCAACCGCTCCCCCGAGAGCGACACGGTCACCCGGTCAGGCGGCGGCGGCACCAACCTCGCCCTGAACAAGCCGATCACCGCCAGCGGCTCCACCTGGGTCTACGTCCCGGCCAACGCCAATGACGGCAACCTCGCCACCTACTGGGAAGGCGGCGGCGGGTACCCGAACACGCTCACCGTCGAGCTGGGCGCCAACGCCGACGTCTCCGCCCTCGTGCTCAAGCTCAACCCCGACGCCGCCTGGGCCACCCGCACGCAGACCCTCCAGGTGCTCGGCCGCGACCAGAACACCTCCGGCTACACCGTCAGGAAGGAGAGCGCCGCCTACACCTTCAACCCGGCCTCCGGCAACACGGTGACGATCCCCCTGAACGCGCGCCTGGCCGGCGTGCGGCTGTCGTTCAGCGCCAACACGGGGGCGCCGAACGGCCAGGTGGCCGAGTTCCAGGTGATCGGCACCCCGGCGCCGAACCCCGACCTGACCGTCACCGGCATGTCCGCCTCCCCCGCGAACCCGGTGGAAAGCGACGCCGTCACCCTGTCGGCCACCGTCAAGAACATCGGCACCGAGCCTTCCGGCGCCACGGACGTCAACCTGTACCTCGGCACCGCCAAGGCGGGCACCGCGAACGTGGCCGCACTGGCCGCCGGAGCCTCGGCCACGGTGTCGGCCAACATCGGCACCCGCCCCGCGGGCTCGTACCCGCTGTCGGCGAAGGTCGACGAGGGCGACTCCGTCATCGAGCAGAACGAGGGCAACAACACCTACAACCACCCGAACCCGCTGACCGTCCGGCCCGTGGACAGTTCCGACCTGTTCGCCGCGCCGGTCGGCTGGACACCGGGCAACCCGGCGGCCGGTGACACGGTCACGTTCTCCGTCGCGATCAAGAACCAGGGCAACCTCGCCTCCGCCGGCGGCGCGCACGGGGTCACGCTGACCGTCGCCAACGAGTCCGGCACCGTCATCCGCACGCTGACCGGCTCCCACTCCGGCGTCATCAACGCCGGCGCCACCGCCCCGCCGACCACGCTCGGCACCTGGACCGCGGCCAACGGCAAGTACACCGTCAAGACCGTCATCGCGGACGACGCCAACGAGCTGCCGGTCAAGCGGGCCAACAACACCACCACGCAGACCCTGTTCGTGGGCAGGGGCGCCAACCTGCCCTACGACATGTACGAGGCCGAGGACGGCGTGCCCGCCGGCGGCGCGCAGCTCGTGGGCCCGAACCGCACCATCGGCGACCCGGCCGGCGAGGCCTCGGGACGGCGCGCGGTCCTGCTGAACTCCACCGGCGCCTCGGTCGAGTTCACCACCAGGGCGCCGGCGAACACGCTGGTCACCCGCTACTCCATCCCCGACGGCACCACCTCGACGCTGAACGTCTACGTCAACGGAACCTTCCTCAAGGCGATCAACCTGACCTCGAAGTACGCCTGGCTCTACGGCGACGAGGCCAACCCGAGCAACTCGCCCGGCGCCGGCCCGCCCCGCCACATCTACGACGAGGCCAACGTGACGCTCGGCACCACCGTGCCGCAGGGCAGCAAGATCAAACTGCAGAAGGACGCGGCCAACGGCGGCACGTTCGCGATCGACTTCATCAACCTGGAGCAGGCCACGCCGCAGGGCAACCCGGATCCGGCTCGCTATGCCGTACCGGCTGGATTCACGCACCAGGACGTGCAGAGCGCGCTCGACCGCGCCCGCCAGGACCCCGCGCTCGTGGGCGTCTACCTGCCCGCGGGCGACTACCCGACCGCGCAGAAGTTCCAGGTGTACGGCAAGGCCGTCAAGGTCACCGGCGCCGGCCCGTGGTTCACCAGGTTCCTGTCGCCCTCCGGGCAGGAGAACACGAACGTCGGGTTCGACGTGCAGAGCTCGGCGGGCGGTTCGTCGTTCAGCGGGTTCGCCTCGTTCGGCAACTACGTGATCCGCAACGACGGCCCCGGCAAGGTCTGGGACCTCAACGGCGTCGCGAACCTCACCATCGACAACGTGTGGGTCGAGCACCAGATGTGCATGCTCTGGGGCACCAACATGCGCAACCTGACCGTGACGAACTCGCGGGTGCGTGACACGTTCGCCGACGCGATCAACCTGACCAACGGCAGCTCGGACAACACGGTCAGGAACGTGGAGGCGCGCGGCACCGGCGACGACAGCTTCGCGCTGTTCGCCGCGATCGACATCAACAACGCCGACCAGACGGGCAACGTCTACGAGAACCTGACCTCGACCCTGACCTGGCGGGCAGCCGGCGTGGCCGTGTACGGCGGGCAGGACAACGTGTTCAGGAACATCTACATCGCCGACACGCTCGTCTACTCCGGCATCACGGTCAGCTCGCTGGACTTCGGCATCCAGATGCGGGGCTTCGGCCCCACGCCGACCCGGTTCGAGAACATCTCGATCGTCCGGGCGGGCGGGCATTTCTGGGGACAGCAGACGTTCCCGGCGATCTGGTTGTTCTCCGCGTCGAAGGTGTTCCAGGGCATCAGGATCAGCGACGTGGACATCGTGGATCCGACGTACTCGGGGATCATGTTCCAGACGCAGTATCTGGGCGGCCGGCCGGTGAACCCGATCACCGACACGGTCCTCACCGACATCTCGATCAGCGGCGCGCGCAAGTCCGGTGACGCCTTCGACGCCAAGTCGGGCTTCGGCCTGTGGGCGAACGAGCTGCCGGAGCCCGGCCAGGGTCCTGCGGTGGGCTCGGTGACGTTCAACGGGCTGCGCTTCAGCGGCAACCACACCGACATCCGCAACACGACCTCGACGTTCACCATCAACGTGAACTGAGCGCGAGGGGTGCGGGCGGGCGCGCCCGCACCCCTTGGATTTCGGTCAGGGCAGCTCCAGGCCGGTCCGCTCGTAGGCTCGCCGGGCCTCGTCGGAGGTGAGGAAGGCGAGGAAGGCGGCGGTCTCGCCGTTCTCCGCCGTGGCGGCCACGGCGGAGAACTCGCTGTAGTGCTGCACCTCGGCGGGGAACGGCCCGGCGATCCGGGCGTCCGGGACGAAACGCAGCTCGCTGAGCTGCTGGATCGCCACGTCGGCACGCCCGTCCACCACGGCGTGGGCGATGAAGCCCTTGTCGATCACGGTGGCGCGGGCGTTGACCTCCTCGGCGATGCCGAGTTCCTCGATCAACCGGGCGAAGTAGATGCCGCTCGCGCCGGTGCGCGAGTAGGCCACGCTGCGGGCGTCGAGCAGGGCCGCCTTGAACGCCTCGAGCGTGGTGAGGTCCGGGAGCCGCGCGCCCGGCGGCACCGCCAGGCCCACGCCGGTCTTCGCGATCGCCGTCCTCGTGGACAGGTCGAGGACGGCGCTGCCGTTCAGCTCGTCGAAGGAGGAGGTGACGGCGATCATCACGTCGGGGCGCTCACCTGCCCGGATGCGGGCCATCAGCTGCGTGGTCGGGTCGTAGACGCCGTCGACCGCGATGCCGGTCCTGCCGGTGAACTCCGCGAGGAGTACGTCGTCGAAGGCCTTCTTCACGGCCAAGGTGCTGAACAACTTCATGGGGTCTCCGATCGTGAGGCGTCGAGCAGCAGGCCGGGCTCGCCGAAGTTGCCCGACTTGAGGAGAAGGCTGAGGGACGGGGTGAAGATCCAGGGGACGCCCCGGGCCGCCTCGGGCCCGATCACGCCGCCGGTGACGCCGAGCGCGCGGACGACCGCGCCCGAGGTCTCGCCACCGGCCGCGACCAGCCGGGTGACACCCCGCTCGACCAGGCCGCGGGCGATCCGGCCCAGTGCGGACTCCAGCAGCCCGGCCGACCGCTCGCGGCCCAGCACGCGCTGGACCTCGCGCAGTTCGGCCGGGGGCAGGCTGGAGTAGATCAGCGGGGCGCCGTCTTCGGGCCGCTGGGCGTCGTACCAGGCCAGGGCGTTCGCGGCGAGCGCCTCGGGGTCGGGCTCGGCGAGGGCGTCCAGGCGGTGGGCGGGCCGGCCGTGCTCGATCACCGCGCGGACCTGTTCGAGCGTGCGCGCGGAACAACTCCCCGCCAGTACGGCCGCGCGCCCCTCCGGCACGCGCGCGGGCGGGTCCCCCGCGGCCTCGTGGATCTTGCCGACCTCGTGGGCCAGGGCGAGTCCGGCGGCGAGCCCGGCCGCCCCCGCGACCAGGCGCAGGCCGCCCAGCGCCTGCCCGGCCGCGACCAGGTCGCCGTCCTCGACCGCGTCCACCAGGGCGTACCGGACGCCCTCGCGCCGCAGGAGTTCCAGCCGCCTGCCGATGGCCGCCGGTCCGCCGCGTACCGTCTCCAGCGGGACCACCCCGGCCCGGTGCGCGGACTGGGCCTCCAGGACGCGTGGCAGGTAGGAGTCGGTCATCGGCGTGAGCGGGTGGTCGCGCATGTGCGACTCCGACAGCAGCCGCTCACCCGCGAACAGGTAGCCGAGGTACTGGGTACGGCCGTGCTCGGGCGAACTCGGGGTCATCGCGACCAGCGGCGCGTCGAGGGCGTCGGCCAGGGCGTCGAGTACCGGGCCGATGTTGCCGTCCGGAGTGGAGTCGAAGGTGGAGCAGTACTTGAAGTAGACCTGGCCGACGCCGTGGGCGCGCAGCCAGTCCAGGGCGGCGAGCGACTGCTCGACGGCCCGCTCGCGGGGGGCCGTGCGCGTCTTCAGCGCGATGACGACGGCGTCGTGCGGAGGAAGAGCGGCCTCGGCGGCGGAAGTGCCGAAGAAGAGCAGGGTGCGCAGGCCGTGCCGGTGCAGCGCGACCGCGACGTCGGTGGCGCCGGTGACGTCGTCGGCGATGGCGCCGATCACGGCCGCTCGCCGCCCAGGACGGCGCGCCGGAGCGCGGCGGCGGCGGTGTGCGGGCCGGAGATCACCGGGAGGCCGAGCGACCTGGCCAGTTCCGCGGCGGCCGGGGCCAGCGAGTACTGGGCGAGCACCACCGCCTCCACCCCGTTCGTGCAGGGCGCGCAGGTGTCGTGGAGGGCTCGGGCCAGCGCCCGCCCGTCGCTGACCTGGAAGGCGGCGGGGCTGACCACGCCGTCCACGGCCACTCCCGGCGCCGCCCCGGTCAGGCGGGCGACCGAGTCGGCCAGCGCTTCCTCCAGGCTGGCCACGGTCAGGACGCGCCGGTATCCGGACTCGGCCACCTTGGTGAAGGCGGCGTCGTCGGGGGCCAGGACGGGGACTCCTCGGGCGGCCGATCGGGCGGCTTCGCCGTACAGGGAGCAGGTCAGCAGCACCCCGTGCGCGCCCGCGTCGACCGCGTAGCCGATGAGGGCGGACATGCGCGCGCTCGGCCCGCCCGCGCGGGCGTCGGCGAGGAGCTTGTCGTCGAGCAGGTTCCAGGGCTCGGCCTCGGGGAACGCGTCGGCCAGGCCCGCGACGGCGGGGGCGATCGCGGCGGGAGTGGCGCTGATCAGCGCGACGCGGGTCATCCGGCCAACTCCTCGATCCAGCCGAGGCCGTCGAGCGTGCGGCCCTGGGGCTGGTACTCGCAGCCGATCCAGCCTCGGTAGCCGCTCTCGCGGATGGCGGCGAAGACCGCGCGCCAGCCGATCTCGCCGGTGCCGGGCTCGTGCCGGCCGGGCGGGTCGGCGACCTGGTAGTGGAAGGTGTACGGCGCCAGCTCGCGCACCTTGGTGATCAGATCGCCCTCGTCGACCTGCGCATGGTAGAGGTCGAACAGCACGCCCACGTGGTCGGCGTCGAGCGCCTCGGCCACGGCGGCGGCCTGCGCCTGGGTACGCAGGACGCGGCCGGGGCTGTCGCGGTGGTTCTGCGCCTCCAGCACGAGGCGTACGCCGCTGCCGCGCGACTGGCCGGCGGCCCAGGCGAGGTTGGCGACCAGACGGGCCTCGGCGCGCTCGCGGACGACGCCCTCGGGCCGGGTGCCGGCCCGGACGTGGACGAGGCCGGCGCCGAGCGCGAGCGCGTACTCCATCGCCCGGTCGAAGCCCTCGCGGAAGCCGGCGGCGCGGCAGGCGTCGGCGCCCTGCGGCGTGTTGATGAGCACCTGTTCGAGCCCGGCTTCGCGCAGGCGGCGGACGAGGCCGGCGGGGTCGTGGGCGTAGGGGTCGGGGTATTCGACGCCCTCGAAACCGGCCGCGGCCGCGGCGTCGAAGCGCGCCTCGAACGGCAGCTCGGTGAACAACCACTTCAGGTTCGCGTCGAAGCGCATGTCAGGACACCTTCGGGGGGTTGACGGTGAAGGCGGGGGCGCGGCCGTTCAGGACGTCGATGACCGCCTGCGCGGCCATCCGGCCCGAGCGGGCGCGGGACTCGGCGGTGGCGGCGCCGACGTGGGCGGTGACGATCACGTTGTCGTGCTCGCGCAGGCGGCTGGCAGCGGGCAGCGGCTCGACCTCGACCACGTCGAGCGCGGCGCCGGCCAGCTCGCCGCGTTCGAGGGCGTCGGCCAGCGCGTCCTCGTCGATCACGCCGCCGCGGGCGGTGTTGATCAGGTAGGCGGTGGGCTTCATCGTGGCCAGCGCGGCGGCGTCGATCAGGTGGCGGGTGGAGGCGTCGAGGAAGATGTGGAGGCTGACGAAGTCGGACCGGCGCAGCAGCTCGGCCAGCGGAACGGCGCGCACGCCGGTGCGGGCGGCGAAGTCGAGGTCGAGGTCGGGGTCGTAGGCGAGCACGTCCATGCCGAGCAGGCTGCCCAGCTCGGCCACCGACTTGCCGATGGCGCCGAGACCCACGATGCCCAGGGTCGCCCCCGCCAGCTCGCGGCCGCTCGGCTGCTCCCAGCCGCCGCTCCTGACCGAGCGGATGTTCTGGGGCAGCAGCCGGGCGCAGTTGAGCATCAGGGCGAGGGTGTGCTCGGCGACCGCGCGCCGGTTGACGCCCGGAGTCGGGCATACGGCGATGCCGCGTTCGGTGGCCGCCTCGGTGTCGATGTTGTCGTAGCCGGCGCCGGTGCGTCCGATGACCTTGAGCTTCGGCGCGGCGGCGAGGACCTCGGCGGTGAAGGCGTCCGTGCCGGCGACCACGCCGTCCACCTCCCGGACGAGGTCCACGAGCCGGCCGGAGCGCTTGTGGACGACCTCGAAGCCCTCCTCCCGGAGCAGCCGGTCGACCTGATCGCCGGGCTGGAGCCAGGCAGTGGTCACGAGGACACGCATGAGGAAGATCCTTTCCATTAAAACTATACTATAGCGATAAATCCTAGAGTCGATCGCCTGGGATAATCGGCTCGACGAGAGGAACGTGATGTCCGAGGCCCGCAAGAAGAAGCAGCCCCTTGCCGACCAGATGTACGAGGTGCTTCTCGACCAGTTCATGACCGGAAAGCGGACTCCCGGCTCCCCCCTGAACATCGGCGCCCTCTCGCGCGAACTCGACGTCAGCCAGACCCCCCTGCGCGAGGCCCTCGCCCGGCTGGAGCACACCGGCCTGGTGGTCCGCGAGGCGCTCAAGGGCTACCGGGTCGCGCCGATGTTCACCGACAGGGAGATCGGCAAGCTGATGGACGCCCGGCTGGTCCTGGAGCCGGCGCTGGCCTACGAGACCTGCCGGCGCACCACGCCGGAGTTCCTGGAGGAACTGCTGGAGGCGGTCGAGGAGCTCGACCGCTCGGTGGGCCTGGCCGACACCGAGTCGAGCTCCTTCCGCTCCTACTGGGCGGCCGACGACCGCTTCCACGGCCTGATCGCCCAGCAGTGCGACAACCCGTTCCTGGAGACCGCCTACCGCTCGCTCAACGGCCAGGTGCAGCGCTTCCGCCTCTTCTCGCGGCTGGGCAACACCGGCGCCGGGCACGCGGCCAGGGAGCACCGCGCGATCTACGAGGCCCTGGCGGAGGGCAACCCCGAGATCGCCTCGATCCGGATGCGCGAACATCTGCAGAATGCCAACCGGCGCAGGAAGCAGCGGCCCGTCGCGGCGACCGGCTAGACGAGCTCCTCGGTGTCCTTCGCGTCCTTCGTGTAGAGCTGCAGGAACGAGACGATCCCCGCCAGCGCGGCCACGACGCAGGTCCAGTCGGCGAAGTCGCCGCCGAAGAACGACGTCAGGCCGGGGCTGGCGATCAGGATGCCCGCCACCTGGAAGAACGTCACGGCCACGCCGCCGAGCACGAAGGTGATCAGCAGCAGCCTGAAGACGGTGAGCAGCAGCGCGTACATGGGACTTCCTCCTTTAGAACGGGATCCACAGCAGGCTCAGCGCGACCACGATCCCGGCCACGAAGGACGGGACCAGGTAGTAGCCGATGACCGGCCGGAAGATCTTCACCGGGTCGCTGCCGGCGATCCCGGCGGCGACGTAGAGCGGGGCCGCGCCGGGCGGGGAGCAGCCTTCCGCGCTGGCCCACACGATGAGCGCGGCGTAGGCGAGGTGCGGCTCGATGCCGGCGCCGGTCAGCGCCAGGAACCCGACCGAGCCCACCGCCGCGATCGTGGCCGTCGTGCTCAGCGGCCCGGACACCAGCAGGACGACCAGGCCGACGACCACCACCACGACCGGCGCCGGCACGCCCTGCATCCGCTGGATGAGCGGCGCGAGCTGCTCCCCCAGGCCGAGCGTGGACAGCGCGGCGGACGCGGCGAAGGCCGAGACCATGGTCAGCCCCACGACGGCGAACTTGGGGCTGATCTCGCCGAGCATCTCCCACCATTCGCCGGTACGGCGCGGCAGCCGTCGCCACCCCACGATCACCCCGACGACCAGCATGAAGATGGGCAGCCAGAAGAGCACGGGGATCGTGTCGGCCGCGTCCTCGCCGATCCGGCCGACGACCCACTGCGCGCCCGCGCCGGCGGTGGCCAGGATGGGCAGCGCGACCGCCGCCAGCACCAGCAGCGAGGGCCAGCCGGCGCGCAGGGTCGCGGCCAGCGGGTGCACGTCGTCCGGGTCCATACGGTCGACGCCGCGCCGCCGGACGATCACGTACGCGATGCCCAGCCGCATCACGACGGTCCACGCGGCGACCACGAACATCGGCACGATCATCTGGTCGGCGTTCAGCACCGGCGCGACCGTCGGGGCGGCGAGCAGCAGGAAGAACGCGCCGCTGAAGGGGAAGACGGCGCCGACGCCCGCGTTGCCGGAGATGACCAGGGCGGCGGTGTCGCCGCTGGTTTTCGAGCGCTTCATCCACGGGATCGCGATGGAGCCGATGGTGGCGGCGATGGCCGCGCCGTTGTGCGCCACGGCGCCGAACGCGCCCGAGCCGACCGTGGCCGCGTAGAGCGCGCCGCCGCGGCGCCGGCCGAGCAGCGAGCTGAGGATGTCGATCAGCCGGCCGATGAGGCCGATCCTGGTCAGCAGTTCGCTGACGAAGACGAAGGTCAGGGCGGCGTACGTGACCTCGGACTTCATGCCCTCGATCAGGCTCTCCCAGGCGAGCGCGGGTGCGCCCAGGCCGGCGAAGGCGGTGCAGGCCAGGAAGCCGACGAACATGGACTCGGCGATGTTGCGCTTGAAGGCGAGGTTCCAGATGACGATGACGGCGATGAACGCGGCCAGCGCGAGGATGGCGCTCATGGAATGGGGGTGCTCCTCGAAATAAAATACTATAGCGACATGTGATGGAGTCTCCTCGGCTTGGCACGCAGCGTCAAGGCCTCGGTAGCCTCTCGGGATGACGACCGAGCGTGTGGGACCTCCGCTGATCGCCGGCGAGCGCGAGATGCTCCGGTCCTATCTGGACTTCCACCGCGCCACCCTGGCCATGAAGTGCGACGACCTGTCCGACGAGCAGTTGCGCAGCAGGTCCATGCCGCCGTCCACGCTGTCGCTGATGGCGCTGGTGCGGCACATGGCCGAGGTGGAGCGGCACTGGTTCCGCCGGGTGGTCAACGGTGAGGACCTGCCGATGGTGTGGTCGGCGACGTTGTGGGACTTCCAGACCGCCTACGACGACACCGGCGCCACCCGCGAGGCGGCTTTCGGCGCCTGGGAGACCGAGGTCGGGCACGCCCGCCGGATCGAACGCGCGGCCGCCTCCCTGGACCTGACCGCCTACAACGCCCGCTGGGAGGCCGAGGTGTCGCTGCGCATGGTGATGCTCCACCTGATCCACGAGTACGCCCGGCACAACGGGCACGCCGATTTCCTGCGCGAAGCGGTCGACGGCACCGTGGGAGCCTGAATGCCAGGACGTGGCCGCCGCGCAGGCCCTGTATCGCGCGGCGGTCGCGAGGGCCGCGGGCACCCGCCTGCCGCTATGGGACTAGCCGACCGCTTTCAGGATCTCTTCCGCCACCCGGGTCACCGGGCCGGAGCCGTCCACGACGACATCTTCGACCTGGGCTTCGCGCAGGATCCGGTCGAGTTCGCCGGAGCGCTTGAGGTGCCAGCCGAGCCCTTCCGGGTCGTCCACGTGCCGTCCGGCCAGCCGTTGCCTGACGGTGGCCAGGTCGACCCGCAACCTGCAGACCGTGAGCTCGCCGCCCACGGCCTCCGCGATCTTCTCGCGGTGCTCACCGTTCTCGGCCACCCCCGCGAGCACCAGCCACTCGGCGCCGGTGTCACGGAAGTTCGCCGCCAGGCTCCGCAGGTTCCGCACCGTCAGCCCGAAGTTGAACCGGTCCCCCGCGGGCGGCGGCCACCCGCGCGACAGCGCGTCCAGATCGATGACGCCGTGCGGCGTGCCGGCGGCCGCCAGCAGTTCGCCGACCTCCTCGGCCGCCGACGTCTTGCCCGCACCCACGGTGCCGATGATGAGAATTGTCCGCATTTGGCTAGAGTTGCACAGTGGTCATCACCATCAGACACGCGACGATCGAAGACGGGGAGGTCCTCGGCGAGATCCATGCCGACTCCTGGGCCGTCGCCTACGCGCCGTTCTTCGACCCGGCCTTCGCCGCCGGCCAGGTGAGCAGCCGCCGTACCCGCTGGCACGCCCGGCTCTCCCCGCTCAAGGACACGATCTACCTCGCCGAGGGTGACGGCCGCCCGCTGGCGCTGTCCTGGTTCGGCCCCTCCCAGACGGTGAACGGCATCGCCGAGGTCCACGGCTTCTACGCCCACCCCGACGGCTGGGGCACCGGCGTCGCCCCCGCCCTGATGGCCGCCACCCTCGCCCAGCTGAAGGAGGACGGCTTCACCCGCGCCCACCTGTGGACCCTGCGCGACACCCCGCAGTCCCGCCGCTTCTACACCAAGAGCGGCTTCGCGGAGACGGGCGCGACGCGCGACCACGACTTCGGCGACGGCAAGCCGCTGATCCAGGTGGAGTTCTCCGTTGACCTCTGAGCACGGCTGGTCGCTGCGCCCCGCCGTACCCGCTGACAGTGACCCGATCGCCGAGCTCCGCGCCGTCGTGCTCCGCCCGGACCTGGAACGCCTCGGCCGCTTCGACCCGAACCGGGTGAGACAGCGCTTCAAGGACGCCTTCCTCCCCGAGCACACGTCGATCGTCGAGGTGAACGGCGCCTTCGCCGGCAGCATCGCCCTGCGACCGGCCGACGACGGAGTCTGGCTGGAGCACTTCTACCTGTCTCCGTCCACGCAGGGACGCGGCGTGGGCGGCGCCATCCTCCGCACGGTGCTGACGGAGACGCAGGTGTTCCGGCTGATCGTGCTGCGCGACAGCCCGGCCCAGCGCCTGTACGAACGCCACGGCTTCACCGCCTACGCCCAGGACCCCATCGACCGGTGGATGATCCGCCCGGCCGGCGCGGAAGCCCATGCGGGCCACGCTACCTTTGGGCGATGACCAAGGAGTACGCCTCGTTAGTCGCCCAGGTCGTACCTGTCCTTCTTCTTGCGCTTCTCCTGGAGACGCGGGCCATTCTGACCGTCGCCCGCGAAGAGTGGGTCAGGTTTGGAATTCCGGAGAAGTTCCGGCTCCTCGACTTGTTCCGGGCCGTGCTCAGCCCGCGCACCTATATTCCCCGACGGAAGCGTCGCACCTGGACGAACAGGTCCACGGCCGTCGTCAGATGGTCCCGCCCCGCCCGCAAGACGGGCAGCAGGGAAAAGACCGGCCTGGGGCCCGTGGACGCGCTGGGTTTCATCATTATCAATGGCACCTGCATGATTTGGCTGGGGCGCGCCGAAATCGTGGCCCTGGCCGCCGCCCAGGGAAAGTCCGTGCCCTCCTGGGAAGTAACCCTGCTTCACCTGGGGTTGGTGGTGTCGCTGGTGCAGGTGGTCGTCATTCCGATCGGGCTTGAGGTCTACGCCAGGCTGTCCGGTGCGAGCTGGCGTTTCACCGATTGGGTGTTCGCCTTCGTTCTCGGCCTGGTCGCGTTCAGCATCGTCCTCTACACCGGCCTCGCCTACTTGATCTAGCGGAATCTGTCGTCTGCTTGCTCTAGTCTCCCGACAAATGGATCAAGTCCTGGCAAACCTGGAGAAGCGCACATGACCTATCTGGAGCTGTCTGAAGACGGCGGCGGAGCGCACAAGTACTACGAGGTGACCGTCGCGGGCACGCAGGTCACCATCACCTACGGGCGCATCGGCGAGTCAGGTCAGACCAAGGTCACCGCCTTCCCCAGCGAAGCCAAGGCCCAGACGGCGGCGGCGAAGAAGATCGGGGAGAAGACCCGGAAGGGGTACGCCCCTGCCGTACGCGGCGTGCGCCAGCGCCGGGCCATCACGCGCAGGGCCATGGCCAGCACCCGCTCGACCGCCCAGCAGGCCCCGGTGCTGTGGCGTTTCGACAGCGGCGCGGCCGCGTTCGGGATCTTCGTGGACGGCGAGCGCTGCTGGGTCGGCAACCAGCGCGGCGACGTCTACACCGTCACCCACTCCGGCACCGTGACCGGCCGCTTCCGGCTGCCCGACGGCGTCAAGTGCATCGTGGCCGACGACTTCTGGATCTACGCCGGCTGCGACGACGGCCGCGTGTACGACCTGAGCGGCAAGGTGCCCAGGTCGGCCTACGAGATCGCCGCGGACGTCGACATCTACTGGCTGGACATCAACGACGGCGTGCTCGGCGTCTCCGACCGGGCGGGCCGGATCACCACGATCGACTACGAGGACGAGTTCCAGTGGGCCCGCTCCGGCAGCGGCGACTCCGCCTGGATGGTCAGGTGTGACGAGGACGCCGTCTACCACGGCCACTCCAACGGCGTCGCCCGCTACGACACCGCGGACGGCACGCTCGTCTGGGAGAACAAGACGGCCGGCAACGTGCTGTTCGGCTGGCAGGAGGAGCACTCGGTCTACGCCGGTACGGCCCACCGTACCGTCCACCGCCTGGCCAAGGGCGACGGCCGGGTGGAGGCGGTCTACCAGTGCGACGGCGCGGTCTACTCCTGCGCCACCTCGCCGGGCGGCCGCCACGTGTTCGCCGGCGACAACCACTCCTCCGTCTACTGCTTCGACGCCTCCGGCGAGCGGTTGTGGAAGCTCGGGACCGGGTGCGGTTCGGCGTTCTCGATGCAGTTCCTGGACGACCGCCTCTACATCGTGACCACGGACGGCTCGCTGGCCTGCATCGACGCCAGCGAGGCGGCGATCGCGGCGGCCCGCGCGGGCGACGTGCCGCAGCCGGTGGACGTGAAGGCGGCGGCGTCGCTGGAGGTGGTCGAGCCGTCGGCGGTGCTGGAGACCGTGCTGGAGACCGGGGCGGGCGACGGCGTCGTGGTGGAGTGCGTCCAGGAGGGCGAGCGGCTGCGGGTGCGCGTGGTCACTCCGGGCTACGAGTCGTGGAACGTGCAGTTCCCCAAGACGGTGCGCGAGGCGGGCGCCAGGTACGTGGTCGACGGCGTGCGTTCGGCCGGCCGCGGCGGTTTCTACCGGGCCTACGGCGAGATCAGGCGGCTGCTCTAGCCGCCCCGGCGGGGGGTGCGCAGCGCGTCGCGGGTCCAGGAGCCGAGCACCATCAGGGTCTTGGTGCCCGTGACGTTGCCGGTTCTGCGCAGGCCGTCGATGATCTGCTGGAGGTGGTCCAGGTCGCGTACCCGCAGGTGGATGAGGGCGTCGGGGTCGCCGGCGATCGTGAAGACGGCCTGGATCTCCGGTACGGCGGTGGTCGAGCGGAGGATCTCGCTGACCGGGGTCGCGCCGGAGTAGCGAACCTCGGTGAAGGCTTCGATGCCCCAGCCGAGCTTGGCGTAGTCCACCTGCACGGTGAAGCCGGTGATCACGCCGGCCTCGCGCAGCCGGTCCACCCGCCGCTTGACGGCCGCGACGGACAGGCCCACCTCGGTGGCCATCTCGGAGAAGGTCCGGCGGCCGTCCTCGCGCAGCAGCCGTAGCAGCCGGTGGTCTATTTCGTCGATCTCGCTCACTGGCGCTCCTCACGCAAACCAGGCCACACGAAGAGCCAGGCCTCGCAAACAATTTGCGTCTTTATCGCATTATGTCCCCTGATACTTGTGCAAGGACCGCCGGGATTGCTCCACTTGGCGCATGGTGGCGTTGGAAGACAAGTACACGGCTCTCGACGGGCGCGTGCTGCTCTCGGGCATTCAGGCTCTGGTACGGCTCACGCTGGAACAGCGTCGCATCGACGAGGAGCGCGGGCTCGACACGCGCGTCTTCGTCTCCGGCTACCAGGGCTCGCCCTTGGGCGGTGTCGACCTGGAGATGGCCCGCGCCTCCAGGTACCTCGATCCTGCCGGCGTCGTCTTCAGGCCAGGGCTCAACGAAGAGCTCGCGGCCACGGCCGTCGCCGGCACCCAACTCCTCGGCCTGGCGCCCGGGCGCAAGCACGACGGCATCACCGGGTTCTGGTACGGCAAGAACCCCGGCCTCGACCGCGCCGCCGACGCCATCCGGCACGCCAACATCGCCGGCACCGCCGCCAAGGGCGGCGCGGTCGCGTGGATCGGCGACGACCCGGGCTGCAAGTCCTCGACGGTGCCCAGCTCGTGCGAGCCGATGTGCCAGAGCATGTTCATGCCGCTGCTGGTGCCCGGCTCGGTCGCGGAGATCGTCGAGTTCGGGCTGCACGCGGTGGCGATGTCGCGGGCGAGCGGCCTCTGGGTCGGGCTGAAGATCGTCGCGGACGTGGCCGACGCCTCCGCCACCGTCGACCTGGACGCGCTCCGCCCCGAGCTGCCCGTCCCCGACCGCGCCGAGACCAAGCCGCCCACGCTGGTGGGACCGGCCGCGCTGGACGCCGAGTACGACCTGCTCACCCGCCGCCTCGACCTCGCCCGCGCCTACGCGCGCGCCGCCGGCCTCAACCGCGTGCTGTTCAGCGCGCGCCAGGCCAAACTGGGCATCGTCGCCTCCGGTACGGCTCTCGCCGCCGCCCAGCGCGCCCTGGCCGACGCCGGGGTGGACCTGGAGGAGCGGGGCATCCGGCTGGTCCGGATCGGCATGCCGTACCCGCTGGACCGCGACGACCTGCTCGGCATGCTCGACGGCCTGGAGGAGGTGCTGATCGTCGAGGACAAGGTGCCGTTCCTGGAGAACCACCTCAAGGCGGTGCTGTACGGCAGCGCGCACGCGCCGAAGGTCCGCGGGCTGCTGCCGCTGCGCGGGACGGTCGGCGCGGCCGACGTGGCCAAGGCGCTCGGCCTCGGATCGGGTAAGGGCGCCCGGAAGTCGCGGATGCTGCCGGTGGTCGCCGCTCGCACGCCGTACTTCTGCTCGGGCTGCCCGCACAACCTCTCCACCCGCACCGACGACAGCACGCTGGTCGGCGTCGGCATCGGCTGCCACGCCATGATCGCGCTGGACGGCGACGGCCGCGGCACCCAGCTCGGACTGACCCAGATGGGCGGCGAGGGCGCGCAGTGGATCGGGCTGGCGCCGTTCACCGAGGACCGGCATTTCGTGCAGAACCTCGGAGACGGCACCTTCCACCACTCCGGCTCGCTGGCGATCAGGGCCGCGGTGGCCGCCGGGGTGTCCATGACGTACAAGCTGCTCTACAACGACGCGGTCGCCATGACCGGCGGCCAGCGCGCCGAGGGCCGGCTCGCCATCCCCGAGCTCACGCGGTGGCTGGCCATCGAGGGCGTGCGCCGCGTGGTGATCACGACCGCGGACCCCTCCTCCTATCGCGGGGTGCGGCTCGACCCGGTCGCGACCGTACGGCACCGCGACGACTTCGCCGACACCGAACGCGAACTCGCCAAGGTGGACGGCGTCACCGTGCTCATCCACGACGACCGGTGCGCCGCCGAGGAGCGCCGGCTGCGCAAGCGCGGCAAACTGCCCACCCCGGCCGAGCTGGTCGTCATCAACGAGCGGGTCTGCGAAGGCTGCGGCGACTGCGGGGAGAAGTCTACGTGCCTGTCGGTTCAGCCGGTGGAGACCGAGTTCGGGCGCAAGACCCGCATTCACCAGCCTTCGTGTAACTCCGACCTCACCTGCCTGAAGGGCGACTGCCCGTCGTTCCTGCTGGTCGAGCCGGGTCCGCGCAAGAGCAAGCCGCTCCCGCCGCCGCCCGCCGGCCTGCCCGAGCCCACGCCCCGCTTCACCGGCGCGGTCACGCTGCGCATGCCCGGCATCGGCGGCACCGGCGTCGTGACCGTCTCGCAGATCCTCCAGATGGCCGCGCACCTCGACGGCCTGCACGCCGCCGGTCTCGAACAGACCGGGCTGGCGCAGAAGGGCGGCCCGGTCATCAGCGACGTACGCGTCTCGCCGGAGCCGATCACCGGCGCGGTCAAGGCCACCAGGGCGGACGTCCTGATCGGCTTCGACGTGCTCGGCGCCGCGGCGGAAGGCAACCTGGGCGTGCTCGCCAAGGACCACACCGTCGCGGTGATCAACACGGCGGTGGTGCCGACCGCCGAGATGGTCACCGGCCGGGCCGTGGTGCCCGGCGCGCAGGCCGCGGTCGACCGCATCGGCTCCGCCACCCGCTCCGACGACAACCTCTACCTGGACGCGCAGGCGCTGGCCGAGGAACTGTTCGGCGACCACATGCCGGCGAACATGCTGCTCGTCGGGGCCGCGTACCAGCACGGCTGCCTGCCGATCAGCGCCACGGCCATCGAGGGCGCGATCCGCCTGAACGGCGCCGCCGTCGAGAAGAACCTCGCCGCCTTCGCCCACGGCCGGGCCGCCGCGCTCCAGCGGCCGAGCGAGGAGAAGACGCAGTCGTTCGCCGAGATCCTCGCGATCAGGACCGACGACCTCACCGGCTACCAGAACGCCGACTACGCCCGCACCTACTCCGACGACGTCCACCAGATCGCCGAACTCGCCGACGACGAAGGCGTCGCCATCGCCTACGCCAAGGGCCTGTACAAGCTCATGGCCTACAAGGACGAGTACGAGGTCGCCCGGCTCCACCTCGAGACCGAGTTCGCCCCCGAGGACAAGGTCGCGGTCATGCTCCACCCGCCGATCCTGCGCGCACTGGGCATGAAGCGGAAGATCAAGCTGCGCCGTACCGCGAAGCCGGTGTTCCGCACGCTGCGGGCCGCGCGCTTCCTGCGCGGCACCGCCCTCGACCCCTTCGGCTACGCTCACGTGCGCCGAGTCGAGCGCGAGCTCATCCACGAATACCGCACCCTGGTGCGTGACGCCCTCTCAGCGGGTACGAGCGCAGAGGCGGTCGCCGAGATCGCCGCGCTGCCTGACATGATCCGCGGATACGAGGACATCAAGCTCGCCCGGGTCGCGGAATTCCGCGAGCGCGCCCGCAAGGCCCTGGCCGGACTCTGAGATCGGAGACAGACACGTGGCCGTATCCCGCCTCCTGCCCAACCAGGACGCGCACGACCTGCTCGACCTCACGCGCACGCTGGCCGACAAGGAACTCGCCACCCGCGTGGAGGAACACGAACGGGCCGAGACCTATCCCACCGGCCTGTTCGCGAAACTGGGCGAAGTCGGGCTGCTGGGCCTGGCTTACCCCGAGGAGCTGGGTGGTGGCGGCCAGCCGTACGAGGTCTATCTGCAGGTTCTGGAGGAGCTGGCGGCCCGCTGGGCCGCCGTGGCGGTCGCCGTCAGCGTCCACACGCTCGCCTGCTTCCCCCTGAAGCAGTACGGCACGCCGGAACAGATCGACCGATGGCTGCCCGACATGCTGGCCGGACGCCAGATCGGCGGCTACAGCCTGTCCGAGCCCCAGGCCGGATCCGACGCCGGAGCCCTGACCTGCAAAGCCGAGAAGGTGGAGAACGGCTACCGCATCACCGGCACCAAAGCCTGGATCACCCACGGCGGCATCGCCGACTTCTACGCCCTGTTCGCCCGGACCGGCGAGGGCAACCGGGGCATCTCCTGCTTCCTGGCCCCCGGCGCCGTGGACGGCCTCACCTTCGGCCGTCCCGAGGAGAAGATGGGCCTGCACGCCATCCCCACCACCACGGCCCACTGGGACGGCGCCATCCTGGAGCCCGACCGCCTCCTCGGCACCGAAGGCCAGGGCCTGCAGATCGCCTTCAGCGCCCTGGACTCGGGCAGGCTCGGCATCGCCGCCTGCGCCACGGGCCTCGCCCAGGCGGCATTGGACGCGGCGGTGGCGTACGCGAAGGAACGCACCACCTTCGGCCGCAAAATCATCGACCACCAGGGGCTCGCCTTCGTCCTGGCCGACATGGCCGCCGCGGTGGACGCCGCCCGCGCCACCTACCTCGACGCCGCCCGCCGCCGCGACGCCGACCTCCCGTACAGCCGGCAGGCATCAGTGGCCAAACTGGTGGCAACGGACGCCGCCATGAAGGTGACCACGGACGCCGTACAGGTGTTCGGCGGCTACGGTTACACGCGCGATTTCCCGGTCGAACGCTACATGCGAGAAGCCAAGATCATGCAGATCTTCGAAGGCACCAACCAGATCCAGCGCCTGGTCATCTCCCGCAATCTCTGAACATGCAGCGACTTGCACTCTTCGACCTGGACAACACCCTCATCGATCGTGACCTGGCCTTCCGGGCCTGGGCCGAGGAGTTCGCCGGAACGCGGGGACTCGGCGCGGACGGCGTCGAGGTGCTGGTCGGGCTCGACCGGGAGAGTCGGCCGCGCCGTGACGTCTTCTTCGGTCTCGTGCGGGACCGGTTCGGCCTGGCCGAGCCGGTCGAGACGTTGTGGACCGGCTACCGGCGGCGGATGCCGTACCTCGTCACCTGCCGGCCGGAGGTGCTCAACGGTCTCGCGGCGTTGCGCGAGTCCGGCTGGAAGCTCGGCATCGTCACCAACGGCATGGCCGACAATCAGCTCGGAAAGATCCGCCGGACCGGCCTGGCCGACGCGGTGGATGGTTACGCCGTGTCCGGAGCCGAGAACATCCGCAAGCCGGACAGGCGGTTGTTCGAGATCGCCGCGGATCGATGCGGTGCGTCGCCGGCCGACGGCGGGTGGATGGTGGGCGACAACCTCGTCGCCGACATCGGGGGCGGCCGCGGAGCGGGACTCCGGACCATCTGGGTGGACCACGGCAACCGGCCCGACGCCGGCCACGGAGCGGATCACGTGGTCGGCGACGTGACCGACGCATTCAGGATCTTGTCCCTGGCGTAGCGGCTTACCGGCCCGATTGGGCCTGGATGGAGCTCACGAACCTGCCCCACTCGACCGCCGGGAAGACCAGCACATCTCCGGCCGGATTCTTGGAGTCGCGGACGCCCACCTGCCGACCGGGCAGTCCCGCCACCTCCACGCAGGCCCCGTTCGCCGCGCTGTAACTGCTCCTGCGCCAGTTCGCAAGATGTTCCCCTGAGCTCACTGCTGTCTCCTGTCGTTTCAACGGCACAACCAGGCTTTCTCCCTGGTTGTCACTGAAAAGTCCCAAACATCTTCCCTGGAACATGCCATATGTAGTTGCGAAGAAAATTGCAGAGATCGCCTCGCAGAGGGATTCTCAGAGTATCTCAGCAGAGGAAGGAGGACGGGGAGAAAGGAGCCGGACCCGGCCGGCCACGGCAGTTCCAACCCAGGGATGTTTCTATGAAAAGGTTCCGTCAGCGGCTGCAGGCCTTATGGGAGCGCCTGCTCTGGCAGGCGGTCGACGACTCCGCCCAGTCTGCCGGACTCCAGGTCCGCGTGGCGAAGTGGCACAAGAGGATCTACCGGGACCCTCGTTTCGATCAGGTTCCCGCCGAGAGGCCGGCCCTCAGCATAGGTGAGCCGGCGCGTCATTCTTTCGGACCGGGTGACGGCCACCCCCGCAATCATCCCCGCATCCCGGTGAGCAGGGATTGGCCCGCGACGCTGGGCCGGATCTGGCGGTGGCGCATCGAGCTCGGCTCGGTGGCGGTGGGGGCGGCGGTGCTCGGGCAGGTCGCCTGGTGGTGGTCCGCGTCCGCGATGGCCGTGTGCGTCGCTGTGCCGTACGTGCGGCGGCGCGTCGCGGGCGGCCTCCGTGCGCTCATGGTCCGGCACCGGTTCCAGGGGCTCTGCCTGAGGACCTCGCTGCGCTCACCCGGCGGCAGGCTTCCCCTGGTCATCCGGACCGCGCACAGCGGGAGGGGAGTGGCGATGGTCGTCTGGTGCCGGTCGGGGATGAGCCAGGCCCTGTTCGAGAGTTACCACGACGAGATCAAAGTGGCCTGCTTCGCCACGGGCGTCGCCATCAGCACCTACGGGCGATGGAGCCATCTGGTGCTCTTGGAGATCCGGGGGTGACGTGACCGGTGTGCGCCCTCCCCCGGAAGGACGCACACCGGAAGATGCTCACTCCAGATCGCCTGACTTGATGGCGCTGACCAACGCGATCCACTGATCCGACGACAGCACGAGCGTTCCCCCCGACCGGTTCTTGGTGTCACGGACACCCACCCGCTGACCAGGCAGCGCCGCCACCTCGACACATGCGCCGTTGGTAGCGCTGTAGCTGCTCTTGAACCAGCGCGGCGGCACCTGACCAAGCGATTCCATGACTACCTCCGGTTGAACGGTCAATCCGTGGACCTAACCCTCGACAGCATCGGCGATGCGATGGATCAAGCGAATCGATTCCTGGGGATTGAGCGATTTCTTGGTGAGATATTTCAGTAGACGATCGAACTGGTAGACCTCTTCTTCCCCGAAAGCCAATGACCCGCCGGTGACCGACTCGACGTAGGCGACGTCGGGGTGGACGAGCCCGGCGGACACCGGCGCGAACGACAGCCGGATCAGCGACGAGGTCGCGACGAGCGGGTACGCCTTCCAGAGATCGATCACGTGAATGGTCACGTTCTCGAGTTCCGCCAGCTCGATCAGGTGCGCGAACTGCTTTCGGACAAGCTGAGGACCCCCCACGTCCATGAGCATGCTCACGGTCCGGTGCAGGACGACCTCGTCGATGACCGCGGTGAAGGCCAGCGGATCGGGGTCGGTCAGCAGCTTCTGCCGGGTCAGCCGCACCTGGTTGCGCAGTCTCACCGCGCCCGGCGGCACCGCGAAGAAGTCCTCGCCCGCGCTGTTGATGGCGCCCACCAGCTCGTCGATCTGAAGCAGGCCGGGCAGTACCGAGCTTTCCCAGTTGACCACGCTCACGGCCTCGAACTCGAGACCGATGTATTCGAGGTAGGCGCTCGGCAGAGCCTTCGCGTGGGCGTCCCACCAGTTTCGTTGTGTGGCCTGATTCGCGAGCAGAAGCAGCTCGGCGCGCGCGGGCTCCGTCACGCCATAGTGGTCCAGCAGCACCAACATGTCCGCTCGCGACGGCCTGACGAGCGCCGACTCGATCCGCGAGAACTTGGCGGCCGACCACATGAGTGCCTTGGCCACACTCGGACCGGACAAGCCGGCCTCGACCCGCAGCCGCCGCAACTCTGTGGCGAGCAGACGATGTCGCGCAATGCTGCTGACCCGGGTCACCAAGCCGCCTGTTCCTCGATCGGACTATTCAGTCCCAGCGAGAGGCTTCCCCATCACCTTCCCGAGGACCACGACGACCGCAACTTTCGCGGAGCTCCTCGCGGAGAGATTCTCAGAGTAACGCACAAGTGGTCAACGGGCGAGTCGAGCGGTGCGGGGTGTTCGCCCTGGCCGTCGTCACCGCGGTGCCGCCGGCCACCTTCATCCTGCTCAACATGCGGAACGACCGTGAGACTAAGGCTTGAGGATCGGGGTGGTCTGGGCGGAGGCGATCTGCCACCTCCCGTCGTTCTCCACGAGCACGTAGGTCAGCCAGCCCTCGGTCGCGTGCAGCGGGTCGTCGTCGCCGTCGCGCTCGTCGGAGACCCGCTTGAGAACGCCGACGATCGCCACGTCAGGACGTACGAACCGGATGTCGGCCACCTCCACACTTGTCACCACCTTGGCCAGCGGTGTCGCCAACGCGGCCTTCATGGCCTGCTCGACGGCGTCCTTGCCCACCACGCGGCGTCCGCCGAAGTTCACGAGGCTCGTGTCGTCGGCGTGCAGGGCCAGGAACGGCTCGGGGTCGTTCTGGTGGCGGGAGGCGTCGGCCACCAGCTGACGGATCGCGTCTTCCATGTCAACATCCCTTCTTATCGGAGCGATTCGCTCCGATAAGAACTCTAAAGCGGAGCGGAGCGCTCCGCAAGTAGCGTGAGGAGATGGCCAAGGTCGCGTACGTCGTGGGGATCGACTGCTCTCCGGCGGAGTTCCGGGCGGTCGTCGCGGAGGTCGCCGGGTTGAGGGTGCTCAGGGAGCTTCGGCCCGGCCAGGTGGTCGTGGTGGCCGACGGGCCCGAGGTGGTCGTGAGCGCGGTGCCGGGGGTGGTGTGGGTCCGCAAGGAGAAGCCTCGGCACATGGATGAGGGGCCCGGCACACGGCCGGGCCCCTCCTAGCCAAGGATTACTGGACGGTTATCTTGTCCACCTCCACGGTGATGCCCTTCACCTGGGGGGTCGAGGTGGCCGTGGTGACCGAGCCGACTCCCTTGACCACACCCTTCACCTTCATGGTGTAGGTGAGGGTTCCGCCGGGCGCGCCGGGCGTGCTGGTGACGCGGAGGTCGGTGGTGGGCGGGCCGGTGATCTGGCCGCCGGCCGTACCCTCGTCGTTCTCCGCGCCGACCGTCAGGCCGAAGCCGGCCGGCGGGTCACCGGGCAGGTTGGCCGGGTCGAAGGTGAAGCTGATGTCCTCGGTGCCGTTGACGCCGATCCACTGCTGGAAGACCTTCTGCGCCGTGGTGCCGAAGAGGTTGACCCGCCATTCGAGCACGAGCCACGTGCTGACGCCGTCGGTGAGGGTCGCGGCGTAGATGCCCGGGGCGCCGGTGCCGTCGAGGTCGGTCCAGTACGGTGCCAGGACGTTGTTCGGACGGGCCGGATCGGGCAGGGTCTGCGGCGTGAAGGAGATGTCCTCGCTGCCGCTCGTGCCACCGGCCACGCTGTAGCCGTTGGACACGATGCCGATGCGGTTGTACGTCTTGCCCGCGTAGACGTACGGCGGGACGGTGAAGTTGAGCGCCTGCTCGTCACCGATGGGGACGGGCGTGATGCCGAAGTCGGACAACGGCAGGTAGCCCGCCGGGCTGGTGCCGGGGGCGATGCCGGGCCGGTCGGGCTGACGGGCGGCCAGGGTCTGCTTGGTGGTGGCGATCTGGCTGCCGACCTTGGTGGCGCCGGTGACCGAGTTGAGCCGCAGCTTGCCGTCGAGCGTGCTGAGCGCGGTGACCTCGGCGTCCTGCAGGGTGTTGTTCTGGACGGAGACCGTGCAGACCGACTCGCCGGTGTTGCGCGGGATGGCGGCCGGGGCGCAGCTCTGGTCGATCGGGACGGCGCCTTCCTTGCGGAAGAACGCGACCGGCAGGTGCAGGTTGCGCGAGCCGCCGACCTGCTTGAGGTTGACCTGGCCGAAGTACTGGCCGTCGGGCAGCTCGGGCGCGGCGATCACGATTTCGATCTTGGCACTCTTGCCCGGCTTGACCACCACGAGCGGCGGCAGGACGGCGATGTGCGCGCCGTTCACGGTCGTGCCGCCGGCGGTGAAGGTGAGCGTCTTGTTGGTGACGTTGGTGAGCGTGCGCTTGGCGGTGATGACACCGGGCATGGTGGGCGCGTTCACCGACGGCAGGTTGAGGTCGATGCGGTTGAGGGTGTCGGTCTCGGCGGCCACGAAGTTGGCGGCGCTCTCGTCCATGGTCAGGCCGGGGTCGCCGGCCTTGGTGAGGTCGATGCGCCCGCCGCCGAAGTCGAACGGGTCGGCCGGGGTGGTCCGGTCCTGCTTGGTGACCTTGGTGGTCGCGGTGCTCTCCAGCGCCGACTTGACCTGGCCGGGCGTCCAGCCGGGGTTGAGGGCGAAGACGAGCGCGGCGGAGCCGGCCACGTGCGGCGAGGACATCGAGGTGCCGGCGATGCTCTGGTACAGGTTGCCGGGCGGGCCTTCGAGCGGGCTCTCCGGCGTCGGCGTCGTTCCGGCGAGGATGTGCAGGCCGGGCGCGGTGACGTCGGGCTTGAGGAAGTCGCCGCCGGGGCCGCGCGAGGAGAACGTGGTGATGGCGTCGCCCTGCCACGTGGTCTTCGTGCCCTGCGCGAACGTGGCGGTGGTGCCGGGGTTGGCCGCGAGGAACGCCAGCAGCGCGTCACCGTCGGGCTTGTCCAGGTGGACGGTCGGCAGCCAGTGGTTGTCGGTCATGATGTCGAGCGGTGTCGAGTTGTAGAGCAGCATGCCGGCGGCGCCGCCCTGCTTGACGTTGAAGCCCTTGAGCACGCGGTTCGGCCCGCGCTCACACGCGACGATCTTCCCGGTGAACAGTCCGGCCGGGGCCGGAGTGGTGCACAGCGCGTTCGAGTACGGCGGCGCCGAAGCGAGCACCACCTGCGCCGGAGTGGCGACACCCGCGGTGACCGTGGACCCGGAGACCGTGGCGGTGTTGGTGCCGGTGCCCTTGAGCGAGACCGTGGAGCGGAACGTCCGGGTCTGCGTGGAGGCGGCGACGGTGGTCACCCACGGGCTGACGTGGTTGACGGTGGCGGCGCCGGGTCCGTCGTTGCCGGCCGAGGCCGACACCAGCACGCCGGCGGCGTACGCGTCGAGGAAGGCCAGCTCGACCGGGTCGCTGTAGGGGTCGGTGCCACCGGAGATCGAGAAGTTGATCACCCGGACGCCGTCGAGGATGGCCCGGCCGACGGCCTGCGCGGAGTCGGAGGGGAAGCAGCCCTCGGCGCCGCAGACCTTGTAGACCGACACCTGAGCGGCGGGCGCGATGCCGTGGATGGGGCCGCGGCTGATGCCGAGCGGGTTGGCGTCGGCGACGGGGCCGCCCGCGGAGGTGGTGGCGGTGTGGGTGCCGTGGCCGTTGGAGTCACGCGCGGAGTCCCCGTACACCTCGCCGCCGATGACGGCGTTGTAGGTGTCCAGGAACGGCCCGCCGCCGATCAGCTTGTTGTTGCAGGCGAAGACGTCGGGAGCCGGCGTGAGCGGGTTGTCGCCGAAGTCGCAGATGCGCGGCGTGCCGTCCTTGGTGGGGCCGGGCGCCGGCAGGGTGCCGGGGTCGGCGAAGGACGGGTGCTCCGGCCAGGCGCCGGAGTCGAGGATGCCGACGTTGACGCCCTTGCCGGAGCTGGGCGCGCCGCCGAGCTTGTTGTAGATGGCGGGGGCGCCGATGAAGGCGGGGCTGGAGTCGGTGAGCAGCCGCTCGGGCGCGTCGGACTGGACTGCGGCGACGCCGGGCAGCTTGACCAGGTTCTTGGCCTGGTTGGCGGGCAGGCGCAGGGCGATGCCGCCGTACACGACCCGTAGCTTTTGTCCTGCCTTGGCGGCGGGGACGGTCTTGGCGAGGGCGGCGAGGAAGTCGTTCTCGATCTTCGTGATGTGCGTCTCGTACTTCTTGGCGTCGGTGCCGCGCACGTCGAGCGACTTGCCGGTGACCGACGGGCTGGTGCCGGGCAGGCCCTTGAGCCCGCCTCGGTACGCCGCGAGCGCGTCGTAGTCGAGCTTGACCATCACGTTCACTTCACCGGCGCTGGTGGCGCTGAGCAGCGCGGCGTCGTTCTTGGCGAGCTTGCCGGTGGCGGATTTGTCGCCGTCGACGAGCTGGCCGCCGGTGAGCGGCGTGACGCGCCACTTGTCCACCGGTGTGGGTGTCGGGCCCGCGATGGCGGGCGGCGCCGCGGTCAGGACGAGTGCGAGGGCAGCGGTGCCCACGGCTAAGCGTCCGGCGACGGATAAACGGGGATTGCTCGGCACTGAGAAACCTCCCTGAAGGGCTGCGTGAGTACCCGCCGGGAGGTGTGTCACCTCGACGCCCCGCCCCGCGGGTGACATGCCAAATGCGGAGCCTAATTCGCAGGTGGGATATGGCCTAGATGGGGAAGTTGCCAGCCCTGACGGGGTGAGCATGGCAACTGTCACCCTGGCCAAACAATGATCGAGCGCCCCCAGGAGCCGCCGCTCCGGGGGCGCTCGCCTACCGGACTAGATCCGCTGCCAGAGGGCAGGGACGACCGGCGGTGTCCAGCCAGGCTGGGAGGTGTGGGACTGCAGACAGCGGTAGGAGGCGCCGTCATAGGTGACGGTCGCGCCCGCCGAGTACGCGGTCCACGGTGCCCACGTCCCGCCGGGAGGCGTCCCGGTGGGGGTCGAGGTCGGGGTGGAGGTCGGAGTTCCGGTGCCGCCGGGCAGCGTGAGCCCGTACGTCTGCAGGATCTCGTTCACCGGCTGGTGGAAGGTCGTTCCGCCGCTGGAGCAGTTGCCGGAGCCACCGGAGGTGACGCCCTGCGCCTGGTTGCCGGAGAAGAAGGAGCCGCCGGAGTCGCCGGGCTCGGCGCAGACCGAGGTGCGGGTGACGCCGGTGATCGTGCCCTGCGGGTAGGTGACGCTGGTGTTGTGCGCGCCGATCGTCCCGCAGTGGTACTGGGTGGTCGAGCCGGAGCGGCAGATCGAGGCGCCGACCGCGGCCTGCGTCGATCCGGTGATGGTGATGTTGCCCTGGCTGTAGCCGTTGACCAGGTTGGTGGGCGTCCACTGGCTGTTGACCTCGACCCAGGCGTAGTCGTTGCCCGGGAAGGAGGAACCGCGGAAGGTGCCCTGCGCGACGCGGTTGAAGCCGGTCGTGGTGGCGCCGGTGTTGCCGCAGTGGCCGGCGGTGACGAAGCCACCCTGGCTGCCCGGCCGGTTCACGGCGAAGCCCACCGAGCAGCGGCTGCTGCTGCCGATGTAGTAGGCGTCGCCGCCGCGTACGTCGTAGAACGGCCTGGGCTGCTCTTCCGACTTCTGCAGTTGGACCAGCGCGGTGTTGACGCCGCTCGAGTCGACGAACTTCTGCGCGGCGACAAGGTCCTTGGCCTGGAGGACGACCTTGTTGGCGGTGATGTCGGCGTACCAGACGTGCACGCCGGCGGGCATGCGGCGGGCCAGCTTGTCGAAGCGGGCGGTCACGGCCTTCAGATCGTTGACCGAGTGGGACACCAGCACCGGTTTGGCACCCAGTTCGGTGATCTCCGAGAAGCCGGCGGACTGGGTGGTGGCCAGGACCAGTTCGGCGGTCGGCCCGGTCACCCAGAGGCCGCCGAAGTTCGTGCCCAGCCGGGCGGAGTAGTCCGCTTCGACCTGGGCGGCGGCGGCTTCGTTGACCAGCCGGGCCAGCGCCTGGTCAGCGGTCAGGCCGAGGTCGCGCTGGAGGGCGGCGACGACCTTGGGGTCGGGGTTGGCGACGACGGCGGCCTGTTCGCGCGCCTGCGCATAGGGGTTGGGGGGTTCGCCGGCCGAGGCGGCGAAGGCCACCACCGGGACGACTGCCAGGGTGAGGGCGAGCGCGACGCTCATCCCCACGACGTGCCTGCGGAGCATGGGGTTTCTCTCCTCGAATTGGGGGGCGCGCCGTCAACGTAAAGGGGAAAGTCGCCTTTCCGGGCATATCAACCTGTTAGGAACAGCGCGTTATGGCAGCACGGGAGAATGAGCGTTTCCGCAGGTGAAGCTCATGATTGAAGATCCGGTGAACGGCGGTGGCCGGACCATAACATCTGGTCCCAGCATCACGTTATGCCAGAGTGCTTGACAGCTGGTACGCGCCCGGGGTCAGCCCGTAGACACGGGTGAACCACCTGGTCAGGTGGCTCTGGTCGGAGAAGCCGGCCGCGATCGCGGCATCGCTGATGGGCAGGCCGCCGGCGATCAGGCGGCGGGCCTCGCGCAGGCGCAACTGGCGCTGGTAGTCGCTGGGCGGCATGCCGTACTTGGCGTGGAAGGCGCGGTAGACGGCGAACCGGCTGCGGCCGGCCGCCCCGGCCAGGTCGTCGGCGGTCAGGTCGTCGAGGAACGCCTCGTGCAGGCGGTCGCGGACGAGCGTGGCGACCCGGTCGTCGGCTCCCGCGGCGATGAGGCGGGGGGCGGTGGTGGCGGCCCGCCGTACCAGGGAGGCGAGGGTGACGGCGAGCAGCTCGTCGCGGCGCAGGGCGCTCGCGCGGTCGTCGAGCAGCGCGGTGTGCAGGCGCCGCAGCCCGCCCGCGAGCACAGGGTCGGCGACCACCGGCGCCGCGAACAGCGGCAGGCCCGCGCGGTCCCCCGCGAGGTCGGCGAGGGCTCCTTCGACCAGGCTCGGCCCGATGTGCACCATGCGATAGGTGAAGCCCAGTTCCGTGGTGGAGTGCCCGTCGTGGGGCTCGTCGGGGTTGAAGGCCATGATCATGCCGGCGGCGCTGGTGTGGGCGGCGCCGCGGCAGCTGAAGGACTGCGCGCCGTCCTCGGTGACGCCGAAGGAGTAGCTGTCGTGGCTGTGGCGGTGGTAGACGTGCTCGACGAAGTGCGCGTGCATCGCCTCCAGCGGGCGATCGGGCGCGCGCCAGTAGCTCGACCAGTCCTGCGCACGAGCCTTCAAGACGTCTCCGGTACGGCGGGGCCATGCTCACGAGCATGCGTTTCGATACAAAGATAGCCATCGTGGTCCGCTCCGGCCTGGCCACCTGGCAGAAGCTCAACGTGACCGCGTTCCTGGCCGGGGCGGTCGCGGGCGCGTACCCGGAGACGATCGGCGAGCCCTACGCCGACGCGTCGGGCAACGGCTATCTGGCCCTGTTCCGCCAGCCGGTGCTCGTCTACGCCGCCGACGACCTGGGGCCGGTCAGGGAGAAGGCTGTGGCCAAGGGTGTGGGGACGGCCGTGTTCATCGAGGAGATGTTCAAGACCGGGCACGACGCGGACAACCGGGCGGCGGTCCGCGCCGTCGCGGCCGACGACCTGGCGCTGGTCGGGCTGGCCGTCTACGGCCCGCGCAACCTGGTGGACAAGCTGCTCAAGGGCCTGTCACTGCACCCCTGACGTGCCGGGGCGCAGCAGGCCGCTCTCGTAGGCGGCGATGACGGCCTGGACCCGGTCGCGCAGGCCGAGCTTGCTCAGCACGTTGCTGACGTGCGTCTTCACGGTGTGCTCGCTGACCACGAGCGTGGCGGCGATCTCGGCGTTGGACAGGCCGCGACCGAGCAGGGTGAGCGTCTCGCGTTCGCGGTCGGTGAGCGGGTCGAGCGAGCGCGGCGGCGGGCCGGGGCGGGCGTTGCGCCGGACCATGTCGTCGATGAGGCGGCGGGTGACGGCGGGCGCGAGCAGGGCCTCGCCGCCGGCGGCCACGCGTACGGCGTGGACCAGGTCGTCCCTGCGCACGTCCTTCAGCAGGAAGCCGCTCGCGCCCGCCTGGAGGGCGTCGTAGACGTAGTCGTCCTGGTCGAAGGTGGTGAGCATGATGACCTTCGCCGGCGTCTGCGCGCAGATGATCCTGGCGGCCTCGATGCCGTCGAGCTCGGGCATGCGGATGTCGAGGAGGGCCACGTCGGGGGCGTGCGCGCGGACGGCCTCGACGGCCTCGCGCCCGTTGGCCGCCTCCGCCACCACGGACATGTCGGGCTGGGAGTCCACGATGAGCGCGAACCCGCTCCTGACGAGCTCCTGGTCGTCCGCGACGACGACGGTGATGGTCACTGCTGGTCTCCGATCGGCAAGCTCACTACAACCTCAAATCCCGAAATATCCGGTGTCACGGCCACCGCGCCGCCGTACGCGGCGGCCCGCTCGCGCATGCCCATCAGCCCGTGGCCGCCGCCCGTCCCCGGCGCCGGGCCGCGGCCGTCGTCGGCGACCGTGATCAGCAGCTCGTCGTCCTTCCAGTCGAGCCGGACCACGCCGATGGTGGCCTGCGCGTGTTTGACCATGTTCGTCAGCGCCTCCTGCACGATCCGGTAGACGGCCACCTCGGCGTCGGCCGGGAGCGGGGACGGGGTGCCCGTGACGGCCAGCCGTACCGTGGGGCCGGCTTCCGAGACCCGCGCGACCAGGCCGGCCAGGCCGGCGAGCGTGGGCTGCGGGGCGCGCGGACCCTCCTCCTCCTTCAGGAGGTTGAGCATCCGCCGCAACTGCGCCTGCGCGTCGCGTCCGGCCGCGCCGATCGCCTCGAAGGCCTTCTCCGCGCGTTCGGGAGCGGCCCGTACGGCCAGCGGTCCCGCCTCCGCCTGCACGATCATGATGCTGATCCCGTGGGCCAGGATGTCGTGCATGTCGCGGGCGATCCTGGCCCGCTCCCGTTCGACGGCACGCTCCTCCAGCAGCGCCGCGCGCTCGCGGTAGTGCACCGTGGCCCGGCCCAGCGCGTAGGCGCCCAGCGCGGTGAGCACGCCGCGGATGAAGGTCACCGGCGAGACGCCGATGGCCGGCGCGATGCTGAGCAGGATCGCCAGCGAACGTTTCCAGCGGGGTGAGAGCGCGGCGACGGTGTAGAGCGCGACCAGCCAGCCGTACCAGATGGGCTGGGGCGGCAGGTCGGGGTCGCGCAGCGAGTAGATGGCCGCGGAGGCGACGCACAGGGTCAGCACGGTCAGCGGGTACCGGCGGCGTACCAGCAGCGGCACCACCCCGAGCAGGACCGGCCAGTACTCGACCATGCTCCACGGCTCCGGGCCGAGCTTTCGCGTGGCGTAGAAGAAGGGCACGCTCTGCCCGATCAGCACCAGCAGGGCGATGGCGAAGTCGACGACGAGGGGCGGCAGCCCGCGTAGCCAGGCGGCGCCCCGCCGCTCCCAGCTACGGAACATTTCGGACACAAGGCCTCAGTATCCCCTTGCGGACGGGCACCGAAATCCCCCGCGCGACCGAGTACCGAGATCGCCCGCACCGGCGATGCCCCCCAAGCCCGATTTTTCAAGACTTGGACTTCATGAAACTCGTCGCCACGGCCCTGCTGGCCCTGTCCCTGCACACCCCGGCCGCGCCGGCGGAGGTGAAGACCACCGACATCACCTTCACCACGCGGGACGGCCAGAAGCTCGGCGGCCGCGTCTTCGAGCCCGCCGCAACCACGGGCAAGCTGCCGGGGCTGGTGCTCGTGCACGGCTCCGGCGGCGGCAACGGCTGGCGGGACCTGGAGGCGGAGGCGGACGCCTTCGCCCGCCAGGGCCTGGTGGTCCTGGCGCCGGACAAGCGCGACGCGGGCTACAGCTCGACCCGCCGCGACTACCACGAGCTGGCCGGCGACGCCCTCGCCGCGTTCGCGGTGCTGAAGAAGCACCCCTCGGTCGGCCGGGCCGGGCTGTGGGGCATCAGCGAGGGCGGCTGGGTCGCACCGATCGCCGCCAACCGGAGCACGTCCGTGGACTTCCTGGTCACCGTGGGCGGCCCCGGGCTCAGCCCGCTGCGCACCCAGTCGTGGAACGCGGCCAACAAGCTCGACCGCGCCGGAATCCAGGGCTCGCTGCGCAGCGCGTACGCCCGGACCTTCCACCGCCTGGCCGCAGACGCCGGGCTGTTCGCCTCGGCCTATCACGACCCGGCCCCCGAGCTGCGCCGGATCAAGCAACCCGTGCTTGCGCTGTGGGGTACCGCCGACAACCAGGTGCCGCCCGCCGAGAGCGCGCAACGTTTCCAGGCGAACATCCCCGCCGGGCTCAACGTCAGGTTCTTCGCCGGGGCCGGCCACTCCCTGCACCAGAGCTCGGGCGCGCTCACCCCCGGCTACGCCGACGCCGTGGGCTCCTGGGTGCGCGAGGTCGCCGCGGGCAGGGTCCCTGCGGCCGTCACCGAGCCGCTGCCCGCCCAGCCGCGCAGCGTCGACACACCGCCCTCGGCCTGGTGGGAGTCGTGGCAACCGCAGCTTGGCACCATGGCCCTGATGTCGCTCGCCTTCCTCGCCTATACCGTCCGGCGGCTGGGTCCCGGCAGCTGGTCCGCCCGCCTGGTCGCCATCGCCGGGTCGCTGTCGCTGGTGGCGTTCGCGTACACGCTCATCTCGCTGTTGCTGTCGTCGACCTCGCGCGGCGTGCAGGCCGGTCCGCTGCTCATGGGCCGCCCCCTGACCTGGCTCGCCGCCCAGTTGCTCGCCGCCGTGGCCGCGGTCGCCGCGCTCACCTGCCTCACGCAGTGGCGCGCCTCCTCCTTCCGGGTACGGCTGACCGCCGCCGCCGGCCTCGTCTTCATCCCGTGGGGGGTCTACTGGGGCCTGCTCGTACCCTGATGTGGTGGAAGCCTGTGTATTCGACCTTGATGGCGTGCTCGTCGACTCCGAACCCGTCTGGGAGGAGGTACGGCGCGCCTTCGTCGCCGAGCACGGCGGCGCCTGGCAACCCGACACCCAGTCCAGGCTGATGGGCATGAGCACCGGCGAATGGGCTGCCTACCTGCACGAACTCGGCGTACGACTCCCGCCCGACGAGATCGCCCGCGGCGTGATCGAGCACATGAAGGCCCGCTACCACGACAAGGGCGTCCCCCTGCTGCCCGGCGCCGTCGAGGCGGTGGCGCGGATGGCCGCGGCCGTGCCGCTGGGCCTGGCCAGTTCCTCACCGCGAGCGCTGATCGACACGGTGCTGGCGGAGACCGGGCTCGGCGCGCACTTCGCGGCGACCGTCTCCACCGAGGAGGTCGAGCGCGGCAAGCCCGCTCCCGACGGCTACCTGGCCGCCGCCCGCGACCTGGGCGTGGCGCCCGAGCGGTGCGTGGCCGTGGAGGACTCCAGCAACGGCCTGCGCTCGGCGCACGCCGCCGGCATGCGGGTGCTCGCCATCCCGCACCCGGTCTACCCGCCCGCCGCCGACGCGCTGGCGCTGGCCTGGAAGGTGCTCCCGAACCTGGACGCCCTCACGCCCGCCGCCGTGACCCGATGATCAGGCCCAGGCTTGAGGCGGACCTGGACGCGTGTGTCGAGGCGCTGGCCGAGGTCCAGAAAGCCGACGGCTACCCGGTCTCGTGGCCGGCGGATCCGCGGGGCTGGCTGGCTCCGCCGTCCATGGTCCGGGCGTGGATCGCCGTGGACCCCGGAGCGGTCGTCGGCCACGTGGGCCTGGTGCCCGATGACCTGGACCCCGTCGTGGCCGAGGTCGTCGGCAGCGCACGGGCGCTGACCGTCGCCAGGCTCTTCGTGACGCCCGGCGGGCGGGGCAGGGGGCTGGCGGAGAAGCTGATGGCGACCGTACGCGAGCAGGCGGACGGCCCGCTGGCGCTGGAGGTCTCCGACGAGGGCGTGGCCGCGATCGCCCTGTACGAGCGCACCGGCTGGCGGCGCGTCGCCACCACCCGGGCCACCTGGCTGAACAACGCCGGCCAACCGGCCGTGATGCACCATTACGTCATGCCATGACCCGGACTTGAGCGGTCCTTGCCCCGTTTCCGGATAAGAACCCACTTATGGCACAAGCTACGAACATCCTGCTCGGCGCGCTCAACGCGTCGGCCACCGGCGACGCCTCGGCGATCCGGAGGTTCTACTCGCCCAACGTGATCGGCTGGAGCGCGGGCGAGGACATCGCCTCGATCGAGGACCTCATCGCCGAGGCCGTCGGCAGGAGCGACGCCCTGTCGGAGATCCAGGTGCGGGCGGTGCCGGTCGAGTTCCCCGGCGGCCCGGTGGTGGCGGAGTGGACGATGACCGCCCTGCACACCGGCCCGCTCAAGCTCGACGACGACCTGGAGATCGAGCCCACCGGTCGCCGCCTGGAGCTGCGCGGCGCGATCTTCGCCGAGCTGACGGACGGCAAGATCGCCGACTTCCGCCAGTACTGGGACCCGGCCGACCTGCTGGAGCAGCTCGGCCTCATGGACGGGGAGTGATCTCCCGCCCGGCGACCAGGGGCGTGGCCCACCGGGTCGCCGGATCGGCGTCGAGCAGCACGGCCCGGACGAACGCGCTGAGCGGCACGGCCAGGATCGCGCCCAGCGCGCCCAGCACGTAGGCCCACACCAGCAGCGACAGCATGGTCAGCGTGGTCGACAGCCCGGCCGAGGCTCCGGCGTACCTGGGCTGGATGACCGACTGGATCACGAAGTTGAGCACGCAGTAGACGGCGATGACCCACAGCATGGTGGACGGGCCCGACGCCAGCAGCGCCAGGAGCGCCGGTGGCACCAGCCCGATGATGAAGCCGACGTTGGGGATGTAGTTGGTGATGAAGGCCAGAAGTCCCCACAGCAACGGCAGCGGAACCCCGAGGATCGCCAGCGCCACCGTGTCGAGCACGGCCACGATCAGCCCGAACAACGTCGAGACGACCAGGTAGTTGCAGGTGCCCTTGGCGAACCCGGCCAGCGCCGAGACCAGCGGCGACGGCGACAGCCGTTGGATCGCCCCGTGCATGAACCTCGCGTCCAGGCTCATCCCGAACAACAGCAGCACGATCAGCACCACTGCCGACATCACGCCGAGCAGCCCGGTCAGGATGCCCTGCGCGGCTCTGACGAGCTGGCCCATGTCCAGCCCGCTGAAGATCGCCTTGGCCTGCTCCGAGGTGATCCCGAGCCGCCCGAGCGCGGCAGTGAGCGACGTCAGCAGCTCCTGGTACTTGGCGGCGTAGGTGGGAACCAGCGCGGCGAGCTGGGCGAGCGCCACCACCAGGGAGAGCGCCAGGGCGCCCATGACGACGATGACCGTGGCCAGCGGCACGAACACGGTGACCCAGCCGGGCGCGCCCTTGCGCGCCAGCCATCTGCGCAGCGGGCTGACCGCGATGGTCAGCGTGAGCGCGAGGAAGGCGGGCCCGATGATCTGACTCATGTGCTTGATCCCGGCGAGCGCGACGACGGCGGCGGCGGTGCCGATCAGCAGGCGCAGGCCACGGGACAGTTGCATGGCCGCTACGTTATGGCAGCTCACGACAGCGAAGCGTGGTCAACGCGCCGACCATTATCCTGCGTGGCGTGCGCGACATCACTGTCTTCAGCGGAAGTGCCCACCCCGAACTGGCCGAGGAGATCTGCGCCCATCTGGGCACGCCCTTGCACCCGGTCAGCGTGAAACGGTTCGCCAACGACGTCCTGGAAGTGCAGCTGCAGGCCAACTGCCGCGAGCGCGACGTGTATCTGATCCAGCCCCTGGTTCCGCCCACGCAGGAACACCTGGTGGAACTCCTGCTCATGCTGGACGCCGCGCGCGGCGCCTCGGCCGCCAGGATCACGGTCGTCCTCCCCCACTACGCCTACGCCCGCTCCGACAAGAAGGACGCCCCGCGCATCTCCATCGGCGCCCGGCTCGTGGCCGACCTCATGGTGGCCGCGGGAGCGGGCCGCGTGCTGACGATGACGCTCCACTCGCCGCAGGTTCACGGCTTCTTCAGCGTGCCGGTCGACCACCTGCACGCGCTGCGGGAGCTGGCCGCGCACTTCCGGCGGAACGACCTGTCCAACACGGTCGTGGTCTCCCCCGACCTGGGCAACGCCAAGGAGGCGGCGGCCTTCGCCCGGCGGCTCGGCGCCGACGTCGCGATGGGCGCCAAGCAGCGTTTCAGCGACGACCGCGTGGTGATCAGCTCGGTGATCGGCGACGTCGCCGGCAAGGACGTGATCGTGCTCGACGACGAGATCGCCAAGGGCACCACGATGATCGAGCTGCTCGACCGGCTGAAGGAGCGCGGCGTCAACAGCGTCCGCGTGGCCTGCACCCACGGCCTGTTCTCCAGCGGGGCGATCGAACGGCTCGGCGACCGGCCCGAGGTCGAGGAGATCGTCTGCACGAACACCGTGCCCGGCCACAAGTCCGGCGGCAAGCTGACCGTCCTGTCCATCGCGCCCGCATTGGCCGAGGCGATGCGCCGCATCCACGAGGGCGAGTCGGTCAGCGCCCTGTTCGGCGCCTGACATGCACACCGAGACGGACCAACTGCTCACGCGCTTCCTCGGCGAGATCAGGCGGGAGGTCCCGCTGCTCGCCCTGTGGGCGCACGGCTCGCTCGGCGCCGGCGACTACCAGCCGGGCCGCAGCGACCTCGACCTGATCGCCGTCGTCGAATCCCCGGTCACCGACCCGGCCCGCCTGGAGGAGATCCACCGCGGCTTCCCCGAGCTGCTCCACTGCTCCTACATCGTCCGCGACACGCTGCCCGACCTGACCGCGCAGCACCTCACCGCCGCGCACGGCGAGCTGTTCCACCGCCCCGTCACGGCCGTGACCCGCCGCGAGCTGCACTCCAGCCCCGTCGAGCTGTACGGCACCGCCGTACCGGACCTGCTTCCCGAGGTCAGCGACGCCGAACTGCACGCGTTCATCCGCGCCGACCTGGCCGACTTCTGGCTGCTCAAGACCGATGGCTTCAAGCGCTGGCTGCAGGACATCTGGGTCGACCTCGGCCTGATCACGGTGGCCAGGGCGACCGTCACGCTCAGGGACAACCGCCTGATCACCAAGCGGGAGGCGTTCGACGTGCTGGCCGAGCTGGGCGCGCCGGAGCGGGTGGTGGCCGACATCAGGGCCCGCCGCTACGGCACGCCCGGCCCCAAGCTCGGCCGCGCCCGCCGGGCGATGCTGGCCCGCTCGTTCATCCGCGCCACGATCCACCGCACGCTGGCCTGAAGACCGCCTGGAGCGAGGCGCTTACAGGGCGGTGGCCAGCCTGGCCAGGGCGTCGGCGATCTGCTTCTTGGTCAGGCCGCGCTCGCGCCGCTGGTACGTGTACACCTCCGGGGCCAGCGGCGCGAGCAGCACGTCCACCAGCGCGTCGGGTCCCGGCGTGCCGGCGGCGGTCAGCAGCGAGCGCACGTGCACGCGCCAGAAGCCGTAGGCCCCGGTCTCGAAGCGCTGCCTGCCCACCTCGGTCCCCAGCACCAGGTGGGCGTGGTCCTCCAGCAGGTCGCACATCGCCGCGTAGAAGGCGGCCAGCCGCTCGGCCGGCGGCGCGCCGGGGCCCAGCGGCGGCGGGCCCTGCATGAGCCGCTCCTGCAGCGCGCGCTCGTGCTCGTCCAGCAGCGCGACGGCGATGGCGGCCCGGTCGGGGTAGCGGCGGTACAGGGTGCCCCGCCCGACGCCCGCCGCCTTGGCGATCTCGTCCATGGTGACGTCCTGCGGCGGCCGGCCGGCGAACAACTCCGCCGCCGCCCGCAGAATCTTGGCCCGGTTGCGGGCGGCATCGGCTCTTTCCATACCCAGGAATATATCCGGACAGTGCGTCCGTTTAAGCGGACAGTCCGTCCACTTAACTCGGAGAGTCCCATGCTGCTTCACCTGGACGCCAGCGCCCGCCGTACCTCCTTCTCCCGTGAGCTGTCGCGTGCCTATGCCGACGCCTGGCGCGCCGCCCACCCCGGCGCCGGATACCTCTACCGCGACCTGGCCGCCGACCCGGTCCCGCACATCACCGAGGCCTGGACCGAGTTGTGCGACCACGTGCTCCGGCACGAGATCACCGACATCTCCCGGTACGGCGAGGCCGTCTCCACCCCCGCCCAGAACGAGGCCTGGCAGACGCTCAAGCCGCTGCTCGACGAGGTGGTCGCCGCCGACGTCGTGCTGATCGGGACCCCGATGTACAACTACTCGATCCCGTCGTCGCTGAAGGCCTGGCTCGACCAGATCACCTTCCCGAAGATGTCGCTGCGCGGCCGCCGCTTCGTGGTGACCTCCGCTCGCGGCGGCGCCTACGGACCGGGGACCGTCCGCGAGCCCATGGACTACCAGGAGCGCTACCTGCGCGACTTCTTCAAGGGCCACTTCGACGTGGAGGACGTCTCCTTCATCAGCACCGAACTGGCCAACGCCCTGATCGACCCGCGGCTGTCGCACCTGCGCGAGCAGCACGAGGAGTCGCGCCGTGCCGCGCTCAAGGAGGCGTCCAAGTGAACTGGCTCATCCTCGCCCTGGCCGGCCTGGTCGAAGTGGCCTGGTCACAGAGCATCAAGCCCACCCAGAACTTCACCCGGCCCATCCCCACCCTGGTCAGCCTGCTGCTGATGGCGGCGGCGGTGTTCCTGCTGTCGCTGGCCATGAACACGCTGCCCGTCGGCACCGCCTACGCGGTCTTCACCGGCATCGGCGCCGTGGGCGCGATCGTCCTCGGCATCGTGCTCAACGACGACCCGGTGTCCGTGGGCAGGATGGCGGCGCTGGCGCTGATAGTCAGCGGGATAGTGTTGGCGCGAGTAACGACCTGACCCCTCCGAAAGGCATGCGCATGGGTGAGATTCGGGAGTCCTACCTGATCGCCGCCGGCTCGGCGGTCGCGCTGCTCGGCCACCCCGCGGTCGCCGCCGCGTGGGAGAAGCCGAGCGCGCTGACCGAGTTCAGCGTCCGCGGACTGGCCGGACATCTGGGTCACCAACTGGTCAGGGTGGACGAGGTCCTGCCACGACCGGGTCTCCAGCCGCCCATCGCGCTCATCGAGCACTACATCAGTTCGCCCTGGGTCGAGGCCGGGCTCGACCACGAGAGCAACCTGACCATCCGGCAGGGCGGCGAGTCGATCGCCGCCTGCGGTCCCGGCGTGCTGGCCGGCCGGATGGCCGAGGTGCTCGCCCACCTCACCGCGGCGCTGCCCGCGGAACCGGCCGACCGGGTCGTGCACCTCGACTGGAACGGCTGGTCGCTGCGGCTGGACGACTTCCTGCTCACGCGGCTCATGGAGATCGTCGTGCACTCCGACGACCTGGCGGCCAGCGTGGGGCTCGAGACGCCGGAGCTGCCGGATTCGGTGATCGATCCGGTCGTCGACCTGCTGGCGCGGCTGGCCGTACACCGGCATGGGGCCACGGCGGTCATCCGCACGCTGAGCAGGGCCGAGCGGGCGCCCGCCACCATCAGCGCCTTCTAGCCCTGCCAGGTGTCACCGGCTCATCTGGTTGATGAGCCGGTGCGGATCAGCGGAAGTCGTGGGCGTGGTCGGCCGCCCATCGGGCGAACGAGGTGGGCGGACGGCCCGTGAGGCGTTCGAAGGCGTCCGAGCCGGGGACCCGGCCGCTCCCTCCGGACGACGTGCCGTAAAGGTCCAGCAGCCAGTCGATCACCTCGTGGTCGACGCCCTGCTCGGGGTCGTACCACTCCGCTCGCGCCTGCTCAGGCGTCAGCTCCACGAAGCGGACCTCCTCCCCGATCGCCTCGCCGACGAGCCGCACCTGCTCGGCCACTGTCAGGGCCTCGGGGCCGGCGAGGACGTAGATCTGCCCGGCATGCCCCTCTTCGAGCAGGGCGCGAGCGGCCACCAGCGCGATGTCGGCCTCATGCGTCGGCCTGGTGACCGCCTCGCCGAATGGCCGTCGCACCTCGCGCTTTTCCCGGATGTCCGCGGCGTAGTCGAGCCAGTTGGCGGCGAACTCGCCGGGCCGTACGAGCGTCCATTCCAGACCGGACTCCTGGACCGCGACCTCCACCGCGCGGTATCCGCCCTCCTCGTCGTCGGCCTCCTCCTCGGCCAGCGCTCCGGACAGGACGACGATGCGCCGCACCCCGGCCCGCCTGGCCATCGCGACCACCTCCCTGGCCGTCTCCGCCACCGGGAACAGGTACATGCGCTCGACACCCTTGAGCGCCTCCGCCAGGGACTCGGGGTTCTCCAGGTCGCCGCGTACCACCTCCGCCCCCTCCGGCAGCCCGGCGCTCTCCGGGCGGCGCGTCAGCGCCCGCACGCGTGCGCCCGCCCGCAGCAGTTCGGCCACGACGCCGCGCCCGACCCGGCCCGTCGCTCCCGTCACCAGTACCGTCATCGCCGGCCCTCCCTGCCGCTCACCTGGAAGTCCGCCCTGTGGTCGCGCGCCCACTGTGCGAACGTACGGGGCGGCCGTCCGGTGAGGCGTTCATAGGTGTCGGTGGCGGGTATCAGCTCCGGCTCGTCGGCCAGGGCCGCTCGCAACTCCAGCACCCAGTCCAGGAGCTCGTGGTCGACGCCCTGCTCGGGGTCGTACCACTCCGCTCGCGCCTGCTCAGGCGTCAGCTCCACGAAGCGGACCTCCTCCCCGATCGCCTCGCCGACGAGCCGTACCTGCTCCAGCTGGGTGACCTTCTCCGGCCCCGTGATGGTGTACGCGGCCCCGAGGTGCTCGTCGGTGAGCAGCGCGGCGACCGCGATCTCCGCCACGTCGGCCTCGTGCACGAGCGCGCTGCCCGATTTCGGGTACGGCGCGCGCACCGCACCGGTGCCGCGGATCTCCTCAGCCCAGTCGAGCGCGCCACTGGCCAGCAGACCGGGGCGGACATGCGTCCACTCGGCCCCACTGGCCTCGACGGCCAGCTCGACCATGCGATGCCCGTCGCGCTCCTCATCAAGGTGGCGCCGCAGCGCGGACCCATGCGGTTGGCCGGGACCCTGCGCCGGGGCCGGGTCGAAGCCGGCGGCCACCGCCGAGTGGACCACGAACCTGCGCGTCCCCGCCGCGACCGCCGCCTCGACGAAGCTCCCGCCGGCGAACGGGAACAGATGCACCCGCTCCACCCCGTCAAGCACGGCCGCCCATGTCTCCGGCCGTTCGAAGTCCCCCTGGACCACTTCGGTCCCTGCCGGAAGCAGAGCCGCGGCGGCCTGCGAGTCACGGGCCATCGCGCGTACGCGCTGACCGGCGCCGACCAGCCCGGCGACCACCCTCCTGCCGACTTTTCCGCTCGAACCTGTTACCAACAGCGTCACGTAGACTCCTCTGCGGTTACCTGAAGGTTGCCGGGGAACCGCCGCGCCCGTGCCCGCGTTCGCGGCGGTTCCGTTGTCCCGGAGGATGCTAGGACGGATTTCGATTTTTCGCCTATGGACCGATCCACGGCCCTCGAACGGACACCGGCTGAGCTAGAGCCGATACCTCCGGGCGGCGACGGGCGAGCCCAGCCCGTGCAGGACGACGCTGCCGAGCACAGTGATCACCAGTGCCGTCAGCACGGGAATGGAAACGTCGTCGTGCAGTTCGTTGAAGGCCAGGAGCCCGAACACGATCGACGTCGTCCCACGCGGCCCGAGCGATCCGATGAGCAGCCCTTCCTTGGCAGGCACTCCGGACCCGATGAGCGACAACATCACCGGCGCGATCCGCAGCACTGTCAGCGCTGCCACGCAGAACACCAGCAGCCTCCAGTCCACACCTCCCCACAGCGCGAACAAGGCCGCCGTCCCGAAGACGAACCACATGACGACTCCGAGCAGAAAGCCGATGTCGTCGATCAGTTCCATCTCCCGGCGCGTCTCTTCGTTCTGCCGTACGGCATGGAAGACGAACCCGCACACGAACGACGCGACGAACCCGTTGCCGCCGATGGCCACCGCGGTGCCGTACGTCAGCAACGGCGCCGCGACCACGACCAGCCGCTTCGACTGGGTGCTCATGAACCCCGCCCGTCCGGCGCGGCTCACCAAGAAGCCCAGCAGCGCCCCCAGCGCGAGGCCCACCAGGATCGCCTTCGCAGCCGAAGGCCAGGCCGAACCCAGTGCGTCCCCCGGCGTCTGTGTCTTCGTGCCGTCTCCCGCCAGGACCAACGCGAAGAGGATGATCGGCGACACGACCCCGTCGTTGTATCCGCCCTCCACGTTGAGCACGTCTTTCACCCGCGCCGGCAGCCGCGGATCCCGCAGAATCGCCTGCGCGGGCGCGTAGTCGGTGGGCATCACCACGCACGCGATCACCAGCAGCACGGGCCACGCCACCTCCGGCAGCAACCACCACCCCACGGCCACGGTGAGCGCCAGGCTCAAGGGCAGCGCGATCAGCAGAACCCGTAGCGCCGCGCCGGGACTGCGGCCCAACATCCCGTCCCGGACGTCGGCCGCGTCGATGAACAACAGCACCGCCAGAATGATCTCCGCCGCCCGCAACGCCGCGTGCGTGTTGAGCGTCTCCCCGATGCTGTCGCGAACCGTCAGTCCCACGAGCGCCCCCGCCACCACCGCGACAACGGGCGCGGTGAGCCGCCATTGCTCGAACTTCCGGGCCATCAGGGACCAGACGACGAGTGTGGCGCCAACGGCGATGATCGAGGAAATCACGACCGGTATCGTCGCAGGTCCGCACCCTGATCTCAGCGCGCCGCACGGTACGCCGCGGACTTGGCGGGACTGCGCCGGAGTCCTGGGCTGCCGTCGAAGCCGACGGCAGCCCAGGAGACGGCGCATCTCTAGGACACGATCGAGCGAAGGGCCGTGACGACGTCGCGGCCCTTCATCGCGCTCGCGGGGTCGAGCAGCCACTGGCCCAGCAGCCCGGTCAGCATGGCCTGGTAGAACGTGCCGACCAGGCGGGCGCGCTCCGGTTCGGCGGCCGGGTCGATGCCCTGGAACAACTCCGCCAGCCCCGTACGCGCCTCGCCCATGACGCCGATCAGCTGGGCGCGCACCTCCGGCAGATGGTCGATCTGCCCGAGCAGGTCGAACTGTGTGACCCAGAGCGGCCGCATGCGCTCGAACGATTCCACGACCCGGTCCCAGGCGCTCTCGAAACGTTCGAGCGGGGTGACGTCCGGCTTGAGGTCGGCGGTGAGCGTGGCCCCGAGCTCGTCGCCCCATTCGCGCATGGCCTCGAACAACGCCTCGTTCATGAGCGTGTCCTTCGAGCCGAAGTGGTAGCCGATCGCGGCCAGGCTCACACCCGAGGCGTTGGCGATGTCGCGCGCCGTCGTGCGCGAGTAGCCCTTCTCCAGCAGACAGCTCTTGGCACCGGCCAGCAGTTCCTCGCGATTTCCCATGGCGGAAGATTAGCACGAACGTCTTGCACATATGTCTTAGACGCATGTACCGTTCAGGGCATGACGAACATCCTGATCTCCGGCGCCAGCGTCGCCGGCACCGCGACCGCCTACTGGCTGCGCCGCCACGGCTTCACCGTCACCGTCGTCGAGCGGGCCCCCGAGATCCGCAGGGGCGGCTACAAGGTCGACATCCGGGGCGCCGGGCTCACCGTGATCGAGCGGATGGGGCTGCTGGAGGCCGTGCGGGCGCACAGCACCGAGATGACGATCGCGACCAACTACGACGCCCGCGGCCGGGTCATGGCCACCATGGACGCCGACCTGTTCGGCGGCCGGCAGAAGGACGACGCCGAGATCATGCGCGGCGACCTCACCGATTTGCTCTACGAGCTGACCCGCGACGAGGTGGAGTACGTGTTCGACGACTCCATCACCGCCATCGGCGAGGACGGGACCGTCACCTTCGAGCGCTCGGCCCCGCGCCGCTTCGACTACGTGGTGGGCGCCGACGGCGTGCACTCCAACGTCCGCAGGCTCGCGTTCGGCGAGGAGAAGCAGTTCGCCCGCGACCTCGGCTACCAGATCGCGATCGCCACCGTGCCCAACCACCTGGGCCTGGACCGCGAGGAGGCGGTGCACCTGGCGCCGGGCCGTACCGCCAACGTCTACAGCACCAAGCAGGACGGCGACGCCAAGGCGCTGTTCATGTGGTCGGGCGAGCAGGACGTGCACGAGGCCTTCGCCGGGGTCGGCTGGGAGGTGCCCAAGCTGCTGGAGGCGGTGCGGCGGTCGGACGACTTCTACCGCGACACGCTCACCCAGATCCACATGGACTCCTGGTCGAAGGGGCGCGTGGTGCTGGTCGGCGACGCCGGCTACTGCACCTCGCCCGCCTCCGGCCAGGGGACCAGCCTGGCGCTGGTCGGCGCGTACGTCCTGGCGGGCGAGCTGGCCGGCGGCTCGCTGGAGGGCTACGAGCGCGAGATGCGGCACTTCGTCGAGGAGAACCAGAAGCTCGGCCCGACGAACATCAAGGGCATCGTCCTGGCGTCGGCCGGCATGATCTGGTTCCAGCTCAAGATGATCAAGCTGCTCCCCCGCCTGCCCTGGAAGGACGCGATGATCGACCGCATCGCGGGCGGCATCGGCCGGGCGGCCAACGCCATCTCACTCAAGAATTATGTGGAATAAAGCGTTCCGTTCTGTTAGAGTGATATCAGAACGTTCCGTTCCGCACTCTTCAGAAGGAGCTTCCCATGACTTTCCTCGTCACCGGCGCCACCGGTACCGTCGGCCGCAACGTCGTCGCCGAGCTGCTCGAGGCCGGCCACCAGGTGCGGGCGCTGACCAGGAACCCCGAGAAGGCCGGTCTGCCCGAGGGCGTCGAGGTCGTCGCCGGCGACCTCGCGCAGCCCGAGACCCTCGACGCCGCCTTCGCCGGCGTCACCGCCGTCCATCTGATCAACTTCGCCGGCGACAACTACGAGCCGCTGGAGAACGGCGACCTGATCGTCAAGCTGGCCGAGAAGCACGGCGTACGGCGGGCCACCGTCCTCGGCGGTCGCGCCGACGGCCCCCTGGAGCAGGCGCTGACCGGAAGCGAGCTGGAGTGGACGCTGCTCAGCCCGGTCGAGTTCATGTCGAACACGAAGCAGTGGTGGGCCGAGACGATCCGCGCCGGCGAGGTCATCAAGGAGCCGTTCGGCGGGCGGCTCAGCGCGATGGTGCACGAGCGCGACATCGCCGCGGTGGCGGCCAAGGTCCTCGTCGACGGCGGTTACGACGGCGAGGAGCTCGTGCTGACCGGCCCCGAGGCGGTCACCACCGAGGAGAAGGCCCGCCAGCTCGGCGCGGCCATCGGCAAGGAGGTCGCCTTCGAGGAGCTGACCGAGGCCGGGGCGCGCGAGATGTGGGCTGCCAAGGGCATGGGCCCCGAGCTGATCGAGTTCCTGGTCGACGCCCTCGGCAACACCCCCGAGATCGGCTACACCGTGGTCGGCACGGTCGAGCGCGTCACCGGCCGCCCGGCGCGTACCTTCGCCCAGTGGGCGCAGGAGAACGCGGCCGCTTTCTGAGCCATCGGGGGGCTCTCTCCGGAGAGCCCCCCGCTCACCTACTTCCAGCGCTTCACCACGGAGTCTTCCGGCCGGTCCAGCAGCGGCGCCTTCTCGCCGCGCAGGTGCCTGTCCAGGAAGGCTCCTACGTATGTCCGGGTCAGCAGGAGCCCGCGGGCGCCGCCGATCTCGGAGTCGGGCAGGCCGATCTGCGGCTGCAGGACGCCGTAGTCGGTGAAGCTCGCGTGGACGCTGCCGTCGATCGTCAGCCAGCGCTTCCAGCCCTTCATGTTCGCGAACGCCCGGCCCCAGGTCTCGTCCCTACCGGTCGGCTCGTGCGAGGCGGGGTTGCCCAGCAGCAGGAACGGCCGCGCGATCCGTCCGGGAACCGGGTTGAACGTGCCGTCCAGGTTGACGCCCACCCTGATCCGCCGGTCGGCGCGCATCGCGTGCGCGGTGGTGTTGCCGCCCATCGACATGCCCACCATCGCGACGTCGCCCACCCGCCACCGCTTCTTCACCTCGTCCAGCACGAACCGGACGTCCTTCACCCGGCTCGCCGCCACCTTCGCCTGGTCCTGGCCCTTGACGCAGGCCAGGCAGGTCGTGGTCCGGCCGTCGGGGAAGGTCGCGACGGCCTCGTAGGTGTGCTCGACCGCGGCCACGAGATAGCCGCGGCTGGCGAAGTCCTCGGCCAGCGTGGTCATCGTCGCCCTCGGCCAGCTGAACCCCGGCGACATCAGCACCAGCGGCAGCCGTCCCTCGCGGGGCACGGCATCGGTGGTGGCATGCGTCCTCGTCCGCGCGAGGATCTCCGGCGGGACCTCCGGGAACGGCTTCAGGATCAGCGCCGACTCCTGCGGGGTCAGGTACCGCACCGGCTTCCCGCCCGCCTTCCCGGCCGGATACCAGACCGAGACCAGCAGCTCGCGGCTCTTGGCCGCCGGGTTCCACGGATCGGGTCTGGAGGAGTCCACAAGATGCAGGGTGGACATGCCCACGGGGGCCTCGCCGGTGGGCCGCGGCAGCTCCGGCGTGGTGGCGGCCTGGGCGGCGGCGCCGTTCACGAGGGTCAGCGCGGCGGCGGTCACCAGGATCAGTGTGCGTTTCATGGCCCCAGACTCGCGGCGGCCCGCCCGATCGCGCCCGCTGCGAACGTCGACCGGCACCCCCTACTTTCGTCGTCATACGCGCAGGTCAACCGGCCATACCCTCGAAGCATGCCCCGTGTCCTCCTCGGCGTCGCGATGTTCGCGCTCACGCTCGGGCCCGCCACCGGTCAGCTCGGCGTGGCCTCCGGGCTGCCGTTGCCGGTGCTGCTCGCGGTCGCCGGCGTCGCGGCCGTCGCCGCCTGGCACGCCCCGCGCGCGTGGTGGCCGCTGGCCGTCGTGGGCGCGGCGGCGTACGCGGGGCTGGGGATCTGGCCGCCGATCATGCTGGCCTCCTACTACGCGGGCACCACGCTGCGGCGCGGCCGTGACGTCGCCGCCTACCTGGGCGCGGCCGTTCTCGTCGTGGCGCTGTCGGTCGCGATCGGCCGGGCGATCGGCGGCGAGCGGGAGATGGTGACGGCCACGCCGGTCAACGCGCTCTTCATGGCCATGCTCACGATCGTCGTGCCGCTGCTGGCCGGGCTGTGGATACGGGCGCGGGCCGAGGTACGCGCCGCCGCCCGCGAGCGCGCGGAACGTCTGGAGCGGGAGCAGGTCATGCGCGCCGAGCAGGCCCGCGCGCACGAACGCGCGCGCATCGCCCGCGAGATGCACGACGTGGTCGCGCACCGCGTCTCGCTGATGGTCCTGCACGCCGGCGCGCTGGAGATGCGCGCCCCCGACGACGGTACGGCGCGGGCCGCCGCGCTGATCGGCGGCATCGGCAGGGAGGCGCTGGCCAACCTGCGCGACGTGCTCGGCGTCCTGCGGCACGACACCTCCCGCGACCCGCAGCCCACGCTCGCCGACCTCGACCGGCTGCTCGACCAGTCCCGCGAGCTGGGCATCGAGGTGACCCGCCGGGACGAGGGCGAACCCCGTCCCCTGCGTGACGCGGTGGAGCGGACGGCGTACCGGATCGTCCAGGAGGCCCTCACCAACGTGCACAAACACAGCGGCGGCGCGCCGACGGCCGTGACCCTCCGCTTCGCCGGCGAAGACCTGGAGATCGAGGTACACAACGCCCGCCCGGCCACGACCGTCCCGGCGCTCGCGCCGTCGGGGTGGGGCCTGGTCGGGCTGCGGGAGCGGGTGGAGCTGATCGGCGGCACGCTCGCGGCCGGCGCCGCACCCGACGGCGGCTTCCGGGTACGCGCCAGGATCCCGGCATGATCCGCGTCCTGGTCGTCGACGACGAGGAACTGGTCAGGTCCGGCCTGCGGATGATCCTGGAGGCGGCGGGCGGCATCTCGGTCGTCGGCGAGGCCCGCGACGGCGAGGAGGCCGTCACCGCGGCGGCCCGGCTGCGTCCCGAGGTGGTGCTCATGGACGTGCGGATGCCCGGCGCCGACGGCCTGACCGCCGCCGCCCGCATCCTGGCCGGGGAGCAAGCACCGAAGGTGGTCATGCTGACCACGTTCGACCTGGACGAGTACGTCCACGAGGCGCTCCGGCTGGGCGCGGTCGGCTTCCTCCTGAAGGACACGCCGCCCAGGGAACTGGCGGCGGCCGTCCGCACCGTGGCCGCGGGACAGGCCATGCTCTCGCCGACGGTGACCAGACGCCTGATCTCCGCCTTCGTCGACCGGGCTCCCTCACGCGCGGACCGGGCCCGCAAGCGGCTCGCCCTGCTCACCGGCCGGGAGGAGGACGTCATCCGCTGCCTGGCCAGGGGCCTGTCCAACGCCGAGATCGGCCGCGAACTCCACCTGACGGAAGCCACGGTCAAGGCCCACGTCAGCCGCGTCCTGGCCAAGCTCGGCCTCACCAACCGGGTCCAGGCCGCCATCCTGGTCCACGACGCGGACCTCGGCTGATCAGGGGGTCAGCGCCGCGTAGTGGCAGGCCTCCTGAGCGGTGGGTACGGCGGGCAGGATCTCCAGCGGCTCGGTCCTGCACCTGGCCGCCACCCCGGCTTCCTCCGCCTTGCCCGAGGCCAGCACCTGGCAGCGCGCGTGGAAGCGGCAGCCGCCCGGGATGCGGGTCGGGTCCGGGGGCTCGCCGGTCAGGATGACGCGTTCCGGCGACTCGGGCAGCACCGACATCAGCGCCTGCGTGTACGGGTGCCGCGGCGCGGTCAGGACCTGCTCGACCGGGCCTGACTCGACGATGCGGCCCAGGTACATGACGGCCACCCGGTCGGCGATGTTCCACGCCAGGCCCAGGTCGTGGGTGACGACCAGGGCCGACAGGCCGAGGTCGGCGCGGAGCCTGAGCATGAGGGCGAGGATCTCGCCGCGTACGGAGGCGTCCAGCGAGGCCACCGGCTCGTCGGCCACCAGGACGCGCGGGTTGAGCGCGAGCGCCCCGGCGATGACGACGCGCTGGCGCTGGCCGCCGGACAGCTCGTGCGGGTAGCGCAGGAAGAAGCGCTCCGGCGGCCGGAGCCCGGCCCGTGACAGTGCCTCGGCGACAACCTTCTCCTCGTCGGGCAGGCCGTGGATGCGCGGGCCTTCCGCGACCGCCTCGTACACGGTGTGGCGGGGGTTGAGCGAACCGGTCGGGTCCTGCAGGACGAGCTGCACCTCGCGCCGGTAGGCCTTGAGCGAGCGGGAGTCGTAGGACAGGGGGGCGCCGCCGTACCGGACGGTGCCGGAGCTCGGACGCTCCAGGCCGAGCAGCGTGCGCGCGAGCGTGGTCTTGCCGCAGCCGGACTCGCCGACCAGCGCGACGATCTCGCCCTCGCCGATGGCCAGGTTCACGCCGTCGACGGCGCGGGCGCGCCGCCCGCGCGAGGCGAAGTCCACGTGCAGGTCCCGCGCCTCCAGCAGCGTGGTGCGGGTGGCGGCCGTCTGTTCCACGGGCGTCTCGGTCTCGGTCATGACGCCTCCTTCACGTGCACGCAGGCAGCGGAACGGCGGGCGCCGGCGGACCAGAGCTCGACGTCCAGGGTCGGGCAGGCCTCGACCGCCACCGGGCACCGGGGATGGAACGAGCAGCCGCCGGGCAACTGCATCGGATCGGGCGGGTCGCCGCCGAGGCCCTTGGGCGCCATGCGGGAGACCGGGTCGCCGACGGTCGGGAAGGCGGCGGCCAGCGCCTTGCTGTAGGGGTGCTTGGCGTCGTGGAAGACCTCGTGGGAGGGGCCGTTCTCGACGATGCGGCCGGCGTACATGACGGCCAGCTCCCCGCACACATCCGCCAGGACCGACAAATCGTGAGAAATCATGATCAGGGAGATGTCCTGAGAGGCCACCAGCTCCTTGATCAACGTCAGCACCTGAGCCTGGACCATCACGTCGAGCGCGGTCGTCGGCTCGTCGGCGATGATCAACCGGGGCTCGCAGGCCAGCGCCATCGCGATCATGACCCGCTGCCGCTGCCCGCCGGACAGCTCGTGCGGGTAACTGCGCGCCCGCCAGGACGGCAGCCCCACCTGGTCGAGCAGTTCGGCGACCCGCTTGCGCGCGCCCTCCGGCCTGGCCAGGCCGTGCACCAGCAGCGGCTCGGCGATCTGGTCGCCGATGCGGCGTACCGGATTGAGGCCGTGCTGCGCGCCCTGGAAGACGATCGACGCCTCCGCCCAGCGCACCGCCCGCAGGCGGCCCCACTTCATGGTCAGCACGTCCTCGCCGTCGAGCAGGATCTTGCCGGTGACGCGGGCGTCGGCGGGCAGCAGCCGCAGCAGCGACATGGCCAGCGTCGACTTGCCCGATCCCGACTCGCCCGCGACGCCCAGCGCCGCGCCCGCCGCCAGCTTCAGCGAGACCCCGCGTACCGCCGGGACCTCGCCGGAGGCGATCCGGTAGGTGACGGAGACGTCGTCCAGTTCGAGCAGGCTCATCGCAACCTCGGGTTCAGCACGGCTTCCAGGGCCCGGCCGACCAGCGTGAACGCCATCACGACGGCGACGATGCACAGGCCGGGGATGACGATGTACCACCAGGCGCCGTTGGAGGCGGCGTTCCAGTCGTAGGAGCCGCGCAGCATGGTCCCCCACGACGTCTTGTTGGAGCTCACGCCGAGGAAGGCCAGCGTGGACTCGGTGACGATCGCGCTGGCCACCTCCAGCGTCGTGCTGGCCAGCAGCAGGGGCGCCACGTTCGGCAGCACGTGCTTGGTCATGATGTGCCAGTGCCCCGCGCCGAGTGCCTTCGAGCGCTCGATGTACGGCCGCGCCTCCACCGCCAGCGTCTGCGCCCTGATCAGCCGCGCCGTGGACGGCCACGCCGTGACCCCGATCGCCACGATGATCGTCGTCATGCTGCCGCCCAGGATGGCGGCCAGCACCAGCGCGGTCACCAGCGACGGCAGCACCAGGAACCAGTCGGTGACCCGCATCAGCGTGGCGCCGATCCAGCCACGGAAGTGCCCGGCGGCGATCCCGATCACGGTGCCGATGACCATGGCGAGCGCGGCGGCCAGGAACCCGATGAGCAACGAGGTCCGCGAACCCCACCAGATCAGCTCCAAAATGGAGCGCCCGGACTCGTCGTTGCCCAGCGCGCTGTCCGTGCCGGGCGCGCCCCACCTCGTCCCGGTGCCCGAGACCACGCTGGTCACGCTGTCGTCGATGAACAGCGGCGCGATCAGCGCCAGCACCACCGCGACCACCAGGATGCCCAGCCCCACGACACCGGCCGGCTGCCGGCGGAACATGGTCCAGAACCGGCCGAACGCCATCTTCCTGCGCGTCCACGCGACCGTGGTCATGCCGACCTCACCCTCGGGTCGAGGACGTGATAGACCACGTCGGCCAGCGTGTTCATCAGGATCACCGAGACGCACAGCAGCATGAACGTGCCCTGCATCAGCGTGAAGTCCGGCACCTTGATCGCCCGGTAGAACAGCTGCCCGAGTCCCGGCCAGGTGAAGATGGCCTCCACCGTGACCGCGCCGCCCACGACGAAGCCGATGCGCATGAAGACCAGCGTCACGGTCGGGAGCAGGGCGTTGGGCACGGCGTGGCGGCGCCGCACCTGATCGTCGCGCAGGCCCTTGGCCCGTGCGGTGGTGATGTAGTCCTGACCGACCTCGTCCAGCAGCGACGAGCGCATGACCAGCAGGTATTGGGCGTAGACGACGCCGACCATCGTGAGCACGGGCAGCACCATGTGCATGCCGACGTCCAGGACGTAGGCGAAGCCGTCGGGGGCGTCCACACTCTCGATGCCGCGGGTGGGGAAGATGCCCGGGATCGGGCCGATCCCGTTGCCCAGCGCCATCATCAGCAGCAACCCGAGCCAGAACGTCGGCACCGACCAGAAGATCAGCGAGGTGCTGGTGGAGAAGCGGTCGAAGCGGCTGCCGCGCCGCCAGCCCGCCTTGGTGCCCTGCCAGACGCCGAGGCCGACGGCGACCACCAGAGCCGTGCCCGCCAGGAGGATCGTGGCCGGCAGACGGTCCAAGATCAGGTCGAGGACCGGGCGCTTGTACTCGTAGGAGGTGCCCAGGTCCAGCCGGAGCGTGCCGGTCAGGAAGTCGAGGAACTGGTCGAACAGCGGCTTGTCGAGCCCGAGCCGGCGGCGTTCGAGGTCGAGCTGGGCCGGTGTCATGTTCCTGCCCTGGGCCAGGGCCCGCACCGGGTCGCCCGGCAGCATCCGGAACAGGAAGAACGTGCCGATGATCACCATGCCGATGCTGAGCACTGCCCCGCCCGCCTTGACCGCCGCGTAGCGCAGCGTTCCCCGGTAGGCGGGGCGCTCGTCACCGGGGCCCGCCGCCTGCTCGGCGGCGGGCTCGATGGCTTCGAGCGGTGCTGTCATTCGCGTTCGTCCGCGACGCCCTTGCGCCGCCTGACCAGGAAGAATCCGGCGCCGCCGACCACGATGACCGCGGCCACGATGCCGATGATCAGGCCGGTGCTGGAGCCGCCCGCGCCAGAACCGGAGGCGCCGGCCGCGGTGGCCTTGGCGTCCAGCGTGTAGAAGGGCCAGAAGCTGCTGCCGCCGTAGATGATGCCGTCGCCCTCGGGGATCGAGGTGACGCTGGTGATCGTGCTCTTGCGGTAGCCCTCAAGGTCGTTCGGGTAGTAGATCGCGATCACCGGGGCGTCGGTGTAGAGCTTCTTCTGCATCTGCTTGATGATCTCGGCGCGCTTGGGGCGGTCGAGCTCCTTCAGCTGATCCTGGTAGAGCTTCTCGAAGTCGGGGTTGCAGTAGAAGGACTCGGTGCCGCCGCCCTCGCCGGCCGCGTTCGGCCGCCGGCTGCACAGGTGCGTGGCCAGGACCTCTTCGGGGTCGGGGTTGACCGACCAGCCGCTGATCGCGATGTCGAACAGGCCGGTGACGCCGGTCTCCTCGGTGAACTTGCTGGAGTCCAGCCGGTTCGTGGTCAGCGTGATGCCGACCTCCTTGAAGAACCCGGTCAGGTACTCGGCCAGCTTGTCCTCGACGGGGGTGTCGGTGTGGATGCTGAAGCGGAACTCGAGCTTCTTCTTGCCGTCGGGCATCGTGCGGACGCCGTCGGCGCCCTTCTTGTAACCGGCGTCGTCGAGGATCTTGTTGGCGGCGGCCGGGTCGTAGGAGATCTTCTCCTCGCCGGCGGCCTCCCAGAAGAAGTCCGTGTACATCGGCGGCACGATCGAGCCGTCGGCCGGCTTGGCCAGGCCGTTCTGCACGTCCGCGACGAGCTTGGCCTTGTCGATCGCGTGGTGCAGCGCGGTGCGGACCTTCGGGTCCTTCAGCGCCGGGTGGCCGTCACCGACGGGCTTGTCGTCGGTGGTGGTGGCGCCGTGGTTGATCTGCAGGTACGCCGAGCGCCTGCCCTGCTTGTTCCACTGCTCGATGTTCGCGTCACCGGCGAGCGCCTGGAAGTCGGAGGGAGCGAGGCGGCCGATGAGGTCGATGTCGCCCTTCTTCAGCCCGACGATCGCGGCGGCCGGGTTGTCATAGAAGATGACCTGCAGCTCGTCGATCTTGGGCTTGCCCCGCCAGTAGTCGGGGTTGGCCTTCAGCTTGACGTACTGGTCCTTCTTGTGTTCCGTCGCGATGTACGGCCCGCTGCTGACGGTCGGATACTGGTCGGCCTCGAACTTGGCGATGTCGGCGACGCTCTCCCACTTATGCTTCGGCATGATCGGGATCGGGTTCTCCAGCATCGAGGCCTGCGGGGCCTTGAGCTTGATGGTGAGGTCCTGGCCCGAGGCGGTGACGCTCTCGAAGTTCTCGACGGCCGGGCCGTTGGCGGTCTTGGCCGCCTCGTCCGTCATGATCTTGTTGAAGGTCCAGGCGGCGTCGTCGGCGGTGATCGGCGTGCCGTCCGACCACTTCGCCTGCCGGATCTTGAACGTCCAGGTGAGGCCGTCCGGCGACGACGTCCACGATTCGGCCAGGTCGGGGCTGGGCTTCAAGGTCTTGGAGTCGGGGACCGTGAGGAAGCCGAACATCCAGCGGTGAACCGAGGTCGAGATCAGCCGGACCGCGAGAAAGGGATTCATCGAGTCGACGGCCTGGGTCGCGCCAACGCGGACGATCTTCTTCCCCGCCGCCGGTTCCTGAGCAAGGGCCATTTGACCCTGACCTGCTATGACAAGTGCCACGCTCAGCGCCGACAGGCGCGCGAGCCATCTCTTCATGTGTGCCTCACCTTCAGGCGGGGGGTTCCCTGTGTAGAGAAAGGCACACCATCCCGTAGTCGCGTGTCAACGAGTGGCGGAAAATTGTTTCATTCTCGTTTCCTGGAGCGGTGTTAATTTTCAAAGACCTGCCCGGCGTCGACCTTGAGATGGCGATCCACCTGCACGGCCTCCAGCATGCGCCGGTCATGGGTCACCAGCAGCAGCGTGCCGGGGTAGCTCGCCAGCGCCGACTCCAGCTGCTCGATCGCCGGCAGGTCGAGGTGGTTCGTGGGTTCGTCGAGCACCAGCAGGTTGACGCCCCTGGCCTGCAGAAGCGCCAGCGCCGCGCGGGTCCGCTCGCCGGGTGAGAGCGTCGCGGCGGCGCGCGGCACATGCCCCGCCCGCAGCCCGAACTTGGCCAGCAGCGTACGCGCCTCACCCGGAACCAGCCCAGCTTCGCGGGTGAAGGCGTCGATCAGCGGCTCCTCGCCCACGAACAGCCCTCTGGCCTGGTCCACCTCACCGACCACGACACCGGGACCCAGCGCCGCGTGGCCCTCGTCCAGGGGAACGCGGCCGAGCAGCGCGCCGAGCAACGTCGTCTTGCCGGAGCCGTTGGCCCCGGTGATCGCCACGCGCTCCGCCCAGCCGATCTCCAGGTCGACCGGGCCCAGGGTGAAGCCGCCCCGCCGGACCACGCCCTGGCGTACCGTGGCCACGACGGCGCCCGCGCGGGGGGCGACGGCGATCTCCATCCGCAGCTCCCACTCCTTGCGCGGCTCCTCCACGACGTCCAGGCGCTCGATCATCTTCTCGGTCTGCTTGGCCTTCGCCGCCTGCTTCTCGGTGGTCTCGATGCGGGCGTTGCGTCCGATCTTGTCGTTGTCGGGCATCTTGCGGCGGGCGTTCTTGACGCCCTTCTCCATCCACGCCCGCTGCGTGCGCGCGCGGGCCTCCAGCCCGGCGCGGGTGTCGGCATACTCCTCGTACTGCTCGCGCGCATGCCTGCGGGCCACCTCGCGCTCGTCCAGATAAGCCTGGTAACCGCCTCCGTACAGGTTGACCTGCTGCTGGGCCAGGTCCAGCTCCAGCACCTTCGTCACGGTCCTGGCCAGGAACTCACGGTCGTGCGAGACCACCACGGTGCCCGCCCGCAGCCCCCGCACGAACGTCTCCAGCCGGTCGAGCCCGTCGAGGTCGAGGTCGTTGGTGGGCTCGTCGAGCAGGAACAGGTCATACCGGCTGAGCAGCAGAGACGCCAGCCCGGCCCGAGCCGCCTGCCCGCCGGACAGCGTCGTCATGGGCTGATCCAGGTCGATCTTCAGCCCCAGCTCAGCGGCCACTTCCTCGGCCCGCTCGTCCAGGTCCGCGCCACCCAGCGACAACCAGCGCTCCAGGGCGACGCTGTAGACGTCGTCGGCGCCCGGGGCCTGCTCCACGATGGCCTGAGTGGCCGCGTCGAGATCCTTCTGCGCCTTCGTCACGCCCGTACGCCTGGCCAGGAACGCCCTGACCGTCTCCCCCGGCCGGCGCTCCGGCTCCTGCGGCAGGTGGCCGACGACGGCCGTGGCCGGGCTCAGCCGTATCTCGCCCTCCTCCGGCGCGTCGATCCCGGCGAGCATCCGCAGCAACGTCGACTTGCCCGCGCCGTTGGCGCCGACCAGCCCGATCACGTCACCCGGCCCCGCCACCAGGTCGAGCCCGGAGAACAACACCCGCTCCCCGTGCCCCGCCGCCAGATTCTTCACTACCATCGTCGCGCTCACGTGCATTGATGCTAGCCAGCCGCGCGCGCCCCGGTCGAAACCATTTAGGCTCTGGGGAATGTCCCGCCTGCCCACCGCGGTAGCCGCCGCCGTCACCGTGGCCGCGGGCCTGGGCGTACGCGCACTGTTCTCCGGCCCCTTCGCCAAGTACTCCGGCGACGCCCTCTACACCGTGCTGATCTACCTGGTGATCGTCTTCATCCGCCCGCACGTGCGCCCCTGGACCGCCGCCCTGCTGGCCTGCGGCGTGAGCTGGTCCATCGAGTTCACCCAGCTCGCCGGCATCCCCACCGCCCTGCGCCCACTCCTCGGCAGCACCTTCAACCCACCCGACCTCTTCTGGTACGCCACCGGCGCCACCCTGTCCGCGGCGGCCCACCACGTCATCCTCCGCCGCGCGCCTTCAGGGGGCGGGGCCGACGCGTGAGTGCCGGGCCATTGGTTGTACCAATCCGCCGCATTGCGCGACGCTAAGGCCGGTGTTCATGCGTACCTTATGGCGAATCCTGCTGGTGACCGCCGCACTCACCGGAGTCGCACTCGCACTCGTCGAACTACGCAATCCCTGGGTGACGTTCACGGTGCAGAGCAACACCGTGCTGGCCGCCTACTACCTGTGGCTCCTGGCCGCCCGTCGCGAAGGCGGTCCCTCCGTCCGCGGCGCCGTCACCCTGTATCTGGTCGTGACCGGAGTCGTCGCCTTCTTCGCCCTCCCCCTGCCCCAGTCCGCCCGCAACCTGCTGCTCCACTGGGTCACGCCGTTGATGGTCCTGGTCGACTGGACCGCCTTCACCCACACCCGCCGCCCCGGCTGGGCCGACCCGTTCAAGTGGCTGGCCTTCCCCCTGGGATACGCGGTACTGGTGTTACTCACCGCCCCGGGCCTACCGGTCAGAATGGCCCGCCGCCACCTGCACCTGACCGAGATCGGCTTGTTCGACTATGTGCTGGCGGGGCTGGGATTCAGCGCCGTGTTCCTCATCGCCGGGTACGCGCTGATCGCCCTCTCGCATATCTCCACAACACCCGGAAAGGGGGCTCAGAAAGGGAGAAATCATCATGCAGGGAAAGATGATCGCATTCCTCGCAGCCCCTGAAGGCGTGGAGCAGATCGAACTGCTCGACCCCTGGAAGGCCGTCAAACAAGCCGGCGGCACCCCGCGCCTGATCTCCACCGCCCCCGGCTCCATCCAGGGCTTCAACCACCTCGACAAGGGCGACGTCTTCGCCGTGGACGCCACCGTGGACGAGGTGAGCGCCGCCGACTTCGACGCCCTCGTACTCCCCGGCGGCGTGGCCAACCCCGACCTCCTGCGCACGGTCCCGCAGGCCGTCGACTTCGTCCGCGGCTTCTTCGACAGCGGCAAGCCGGTGGCGGCCATCTGCCACGCGCCCTGGACCCTCATCGAAGCCGACGTGGTCCAGAACCGCACCCTGACCTCCTGGCCCAGCCTGCGAACAGACCTGCGCAACGCCGGAGCCACCTGGGTCGACAAGGAGATCGTGGTGGACACCGACGCCCCGAGCACCCTGATCACCAGCCGCAAACCCGACGACCTCAAGGCGTTCTGCCACGCCCTGGTAGACACGATCACCTGACGCGGGCCGCCGTCACCCGCCCGGCCAGAGCCGCGACGTCAACCGGGCCCGTGGTGTCCACCCGATGCACAGGCCCGAGCGCGAGCGGTTCCGCCTGCCGTACCCAGTGACGCCAGAGCTCGTCGTCCACCCGGGAGTCAAGATGAATCGGGTGCCGCCCGGCACGCGCCCGATACCGCCGCAGGGCGAGATCCGCGGGAACGTCACACCACACCTCCTGCGAAACCGCCACCCCCGCCCGCCGCAACCCGTCCACGACCACCGGGCGAAGGTCCCGCAACCAAGGACTCTCCAGTACGGCACCGCCGCGTGCGTCGGCCAGCAGAGTCCAGAGGGTCTCGGCGGCGGCCATGCCGAGCCTGCGGCTCCACTCGGCCGGGGACGTGCCGGGCGGGGCGGCGCCGAGTACGTCGGCCAGCGTCTCCTTCACCCTGTCCTTGCTGAGAAGAGGCAGCGCGAGGGCGCCGGCCAGCGCTTGGGCCAGCGTGGTCTTGCCCGAGCCGGGCAGGCCGTTCACGAGGACGACGGGCATGCCCGGATGCTAGATCACCACCTCGCGCCCGAACCGCATATGTAAAAATCTCCAGCCATGGCGGACTTGTACGAACTGCTGGTGACAGCCGACCTCCCCGATGACCTCTCCGAAACCGAGGCGGCCGAACTCCGATGGCACCTCGGGCTTGGGCCGGAGCCGGAGGAGTTCACCATCGTGACCGACTTTCCCGCGGAGTTCGTTGACGACCCTGACGATCCCCGGGTCGCGGCGAGCGGGGAAGGGTACTGGGCTGCGGTACGGCTCCCGGCGCTGGCCCAGCGTGGGGCGGCCGCCAGAATCCGCGGGGTGCTCTTCTCGGCGCTAGAGCGTCGCGGTCCAGATGAGCGGCGGCCTGGGTGGGCGTTGACCTCACGCCAGGAGATCCACGCGGACGACTTCGACCTGGCGACACAATTCATCCGATGGCTTGACCGGAGGGTGCGCGAGTCGGCGTTCGATCTCTCCTTGCACATGCGTTTCTATGAGGACGATGTCCTCGAACCGGCCTTCCTCCGGAACGGCGAGCTCGTGACCCGGGGGACGGTGTCCATCTCCCCTGAACCCTGACATGGCCACCGGGTCCTGCGGCGGGGGCGGGTGACCTTGACCTGGTGCCCCAACGGGGCTGTCCCCGGGTATGCGCTTCGGGTTGTCCGTACCTCGGGGGTTGAGGTTGGGCTCGACCGGTAGCACGGCCTTGCCCCACTGCGCGGAACGCGCACCCAGTAGCGAGCTGGCCGGGTGGGCTCCAGCGGCCTGACCACCTAGCTGGGCAGCGGGTGGAGCCGGGGTGCGCGCCACCGCAAGACCTAGCCTGTCGGGTGGGCTCCAACCGCCTGACCACCAAGCTGGGCAACGGGCGGGGGCCGGGGAGAACGCGCGGAGCGAAGCGGAGCACCTCGCTTGTCGGGTGGGCTCCAACTGCCCAACCACCCAACCGGGCAACGGGCGGGAATCCCAGGAAGACAGCCCGAGCGAAGCGAGGCCCGACACGGGGTCGAGCCCCCGGCTCGACTGGAAGCACAGCCTTGCCCCCATCGCGCGAAGCGCGCACCGAAGCAAGACCGAGCTTGTCGGGTGGGGTCGAAATACCAAGAGGATCTCTTACTACCTTGAAACTCTCGTGTAACCGCTTGATCGGAGGAACGAATTGGTCTAGAGGTAGACCAAAGAACCCCCCGAGGAGACCACATGACTGTGGATGAGGATTCCAAACGACTCGCCGAGCTGGGTTACAAGCAGGAACTCGCACGAACCTGGAGCGGTTTCTCCAATTTCGCCATCTCCTTCTCGATCATCTCCATCCTCGCCGGCTGCTTCACCACCTTCTACCAAGCCTGGAACAACGGCGGCCCGGTCGCCATCTCCTGGGGCTGGCCCCTGATCTCGATTTTCATCCTGATCATCGGCTTCTGCATGTCCGAGCTCGTCTCCGCCTATCCGACGGCGGGCGGCATCTACTGGTGGGCGGCCAAGCTCGGCAAGCCCGTCCACGGCTGGTTCACCGGCTGGCTCAACCTGGTGGGCCTGATCGCGGTCACCGCCTCGGTCGACTACGGCTGCGCCACCTTCCTCGACCTCACGCTCACCCAGTTCTTTCCCAGCTGGGAACCCAGCCTGGCCAGGGTGTTCGGCTTCTTCGCGGTGATCCTCATTCTCCACGCGCTGATCAACATCTACAGCCACCGCCTGATCTCGGTGCTGCAGAACATCTCCGTCTGGTGGCACGTGGCGGGGGCCGCGGTCGTCGTCGGGCTTCTGGTGTTCCTGCCTCAGCAGCACCAGTCGGTCTCGTTCGTGTTCACCGAGACGATCAACAACTCCGGCTTCGGCGACGGGACGGGCGGCCTGCCGTTCTGGTTCTACGTGCTGCCGCTGGGCTTCCTGCTGACGCAGTACACGATCACCGGGTTCGACGCGTGCGCGCATGTCTCGGAGGAGACCCACGGCGCGGCCATGTCGGCGGCCAAGGGGCTGTGGAAGTCGATCTTCTACTCGGCGATCGGCGGCTGGATCGTGCTGCTGGCGTTCCTGTTCGCGGCCACGGACGTGAACGCGATCAACGAGAGCGGCGGCGCGGTGGCGACGATCTTCACGACCGCGCTCGACTGGGCTCCGGCGACGCTGATCCTGGCGATCTCGACGCTCGGCCAGTTCTTCTGCGGGATGAGCTGCGTGACCTCGATGTCGCGGATGACCTACGCGTTCTCGCGGGACGGCGCGGTGCCCGGCTGGCGGTTGTGGTCGCGCGTGAACGTCAACCGCACCCCGGTCAACGCCATCCTCGCCGGCTGCGGCGTGGCCCTGCTGATCACGCTCCCGGCCCTGTGGGCCCCTCCCGGTACGGCCGCGCCGGTGGCTTTCCTCGCGGTGGTGTCGATCGCGGTCATCGGCCTCTACCTGGCCTTCCTGATCCCGATCTGGCTGCGGCTGAAGCAGGGCGCCGCGTTCGTGCCGGGTCCGTGGACGCTGGGCTCGAAGTACAAGGTCCTGAACTGGATCGCCGTCATCGAGATCATCGTCATCTCGATCTACTTCATCATGCCGGTCTCGCCCAAGGGGGTTCCGGGCAACGCCGAGTTCACCTGGACGGCGGTCAACTACGCGCCGATCGCGGTGGGCGTGGTGCTGGCGGGCATCGCCCTGTGGTGGACGTTGTCGGCGAAGCGCTGGTTCACCGGGCCCCGCCGTACCGTGGACAAGATCCCCACTCCCTAAGCGGAGGCTTCGAAGGCGGTCGCGACGGTCTCGCGGACCTCGGTCATGGTGGCGGCGTCCAGTTCGCGCTTGACCGAGGTCATGTCGACGTCCGGCATGCCGCACGCCACCGCCCAGTGCCAGGGTTCGAGGTCGCCGTCGACGTTGAGGGCGAAGCCGTGGCTGGTGACGCCGCGGCTCTGCCGCATCCCGATCGATGCGATCTTGCGGCTGGTCTCGCTGGTCCAGACGCCGGTCAGGAGCTCGTGGCCGGGCGGGGTGTCGCGGCGCTCGGCGGGCAGGCCGAGCTTGCCCAGCGCCTCGACGAGGCGGAGCTCCACCTCGCGGACGTAGTCGACGATGCCCTCGTCCTCGCCGAGCTTGACGATGAGGTATCCGACGAGCTGGCCGGGGCCGTGGTAGGTCAGCTGGCCGCCACGGCCGGTCTCCACGACCGGCACCCCGCGGGCGGGGTCGGGCAGGTGCTCCAGTGGCGTGCGCCGCCCGACGGTGAAGACCATCGGGTGGCTCAGCAACCACAGCGTGTCGCGCCGCTCGTCTCTCTGCCGTTGACCGACCAGGTCGGTCATGCGGTCCATCGCCTGGTCGTAGCCGACGAGATCGTCCTGGATGAGCGTGAGCGGGCGCGACTTCATACTAGTGAGCGTAGCTCCGCGGGCCGTTGGGCAGGACGATCCAGAGAATGATGTAAAGCACCCACATGGGGCCGGGCAGCAGCGACAGCAGCAGCCACAGCGCCCGCACGACAGTGGGCGACCAGCCGAGCTTGTCCGCGATGCCGCCGCAGACGCCGGCCAGAATCCTGTGCTCCTTCGAGCGGTACATCTCGCTCCTCCGTTGGTTGCGAACTCACCTGGTAAAACGGACAACCAGGTGATTCGCGTTCCACTATGGACCCTGAGAAAACCCTGACAGGGTGAGCCATTCGGCGGCGAGGTCGAAATGTTGCCTGGTCAGTCCCCTTTTCGGGTCGACCTGGACGAGGAAGAAGTCGCCGACGTCCGGGTGGTCCCTGAGATAGTGCTCGTCGGCGGAGAACAGCAGGTCGTCGAACCACACGAACGGCCGCCCCCGCACGTACGCGGCCACGTGCGGCGTCTTGAACATCTCCCCCACCTCGCTGGGCCGATCCTGGGCCACCCGGATGACCGGCAAAGTGGGCAGCCCGAGGCGGGGGGCGATCCATTCGTTGGCGTGGTGTTCCCAGGTGGTCGCCCACACAAGTTCGGCGCCGGCCCGCACGGCCAGTTCGAGCAGCCAGGTGCCGTGCCGCGGGTTGAGGTGGACCGTGTAGGTCTCGCCTTCGAGCACGCACCGGTAGCGCCGGAAGTCCGCGGACGGCCGGCCGAGCGGGTTGAGCACGCCGTCGATGTCGACGAGCACCAGGGGTTTCATCCGACCTTGTATTCCTGGGGACTGACGCCGCGTACCCGTTTGAAGGCGGTGCTGAGGGCGAACGGGCTGCCGTAGCCGACCTTCCTGGCGACGGAGCCGATGGTGGCGCCGGGCTCGCGCAGCAGGTCGGCGGCGAGGGCGAGGCGCCAGTCGGTGAGGAACGCCATCGGCGGCTCGCCCACGAGTTCGGTGAAGCGCCTGGCCAGCGAGGCCCGCGAGACGCCGACCTCGGCGGCCAGGGAGGCGACGGTCCAGGGGTGGGCGGGGTTGTTGTGGAGCATGCGCATGGCCTTGCCGACGATCGGGTCGCTCTGGGCGCGGTACCAGGCGGGCGCCTCGTGGTCGGCGAACCAGGAGCGCAGCGTGGAGATCAGCAGTAGGTCGAGCAGCCGGTCGAGTACGGCTTCCTGGCCGGGTTCGTCGCGGACCATCTCGGCGCCGAGCAGGCCGATCAGCGGGCCGCCCGGGAGCACGAGGAGCTTCGGCAATGCCTCCAGCAGCCGCCTGCCGACCTCGGTCTCCATCGCGTACGTCCCGACGATCATGGTGGTGTCGCCGTCGGCGCTGTTTCCCCAGGTACGCACGCCCAGGTCCATGGACTGGTAGAGCGATTCGCCGTCCAGCGTGGTGCAGTGCTGGTCGGCCCCGATGATGATCTGGGGTGTGGTGTCCGGCTGGTCGGCCACGACGTACTCGTCCGGCCCGCGCACGATCGCCACCTCACCGGGGCTGATCCGGACGGGCGCGCCGCCCCGCGGCACCACCCACGCCTCCCCCTTGACCACCCCCACCACGGTGAGCGGCGCCTGGTCCTCCACCCGCATCGACCAGGGCGGATCCAGGAGGGCACGCAGCAGAAAGGCGCCCCGGGCACGCGGCCCGTCGAGGAGTGCGGCAAGCTGGTCCATGCTTGAGACGATCGCATATGGAATGGCGCGTTTCAACCATGTCCAGTCTCATTCGCGGCCGCTTAACTATGAGGCATGACGAACAACACGACACTGGTTCTCGGTTCCAACGGCAAGACCGGCCGCCGCGTGGTCGAGCGGCTTGAGGCGATGGGCCTCGACGTGCGCAGGGGCTCGCGCCCGGCGTTCGACTGGGAGGACGACTCCACCTGGGCGCCCATCGTCCGCGACGTCCACGCCGTCTACATCACCTACTACCCCGACCTCGCCTTCCCCGGCGCGCTCGACCGGATCCGCACCTTCACCGAGATCGCCGTCGCGGCGGGCGTGCGCAGGCTGGTCCTGCTGTCCGGCCGCAACGAGGAACTCGCCCAGGAGGCCGAGCAGGTCGTCCTCGGCGCCGGCGTCGAGGCGACGGTCGTGCGCTGCTCCTGGTTCATGCAGAACTTCGACGAGGGCTGGCTCCTGGACCCGGTGCTGAGCGGCACCATCGCGCTGCCCGCCGGCGAGGTCACCGAGCCCTTCGTCGACGTGGAGGACATCGCCGACGTCGCCGCCGCGGCGCTGACCCAGGACGGCCACGGCGGCAAGGTCTACGAGCTGACCGGCCCCCGCCTGATCAGCTTCGCCGAGGCCGCCGCCACGATCAGCGCCGCGACCGGGCGCGAGGTCGCCTACGTCTCGGTCACGCCGGAGGAGTTCGCCGCCGGCGCCATCGCGGCCGGCGTGCCCGAGGACGAGGCCCACGGTCTCAACGCGCTGTTCGCCGAGGTCCTCGACGGCCGTAACGAAAGCCTCGCCGACGGGGTACGGCAGGCCCTCGGCCGACCGGCCCGCGACTTCACCGAGTACGCCAAGCAGGCGGCTCAGGCGTGGAAGGTCTAGGGCCGGTCGTAGACCCCGGCCGACCAGCCCCCGGGCTGTACGCCCAGGTCGGCGGCGAGCGAGAGGGCGACGTCATAGCGGACGAGCTCGGCGGCGGCGTACCTGCCGTCGCAGAGCCCCTTCTCCTTGTCGACCAGCACGCAGTCCTTGAGCGGCCGGTCCACCACCGGAGCGCTGGCCGGGAACACCCAGACGCGCACGCTCGTGGCCTTCCCGGCCAGCTCGAACCGGGTTCCGTGGCCGGCGCACGGGGCCGTGGCCCCATCCCGGGCGGCCCCGTCCTTGAACGACAGGACCACCCAGGCGCCCGGTTCCTCGCACCGCACCACGACGGTGGCGGACTTGGGGGTGAGCTTCAGGTCGTAGCCGACGGCCGAGGTGTCGGAGTAGAGCCCGTCGGAGCGGTTCTTGCCGCCGAGAGTGGGGGAAGGCTCCCGCTCGACCGTCCGTGACGGCGTCCCCGAGGGGGTCGCGGCGGCCACCGGGGCCGGATCCGGGTCCGGGCTCTGCCCGGGGATCAGCAGGAACGCGACCAGCGCGGCGGCCCCCGCCAGCACCGCGCTCATCCCCCACCGGATCATCAGCATCCGGCGGCCCCGCCGTACGATCTGGGTCACGTCTGTCGGCCTTTCTGGTGCGGGTGCGGTGCGCTCGTCCAGCAGCGCCCGCAGGTCGTCCTCGGTGAACGTCATCGCGCCGCCTCCTCCGACCGGATGCCCGGATGTACGCGCAGCTTGGCCAGCGCCCTGCCGAGCTGCGTCTTCACGGTGCCGAGCGAACAACCCAGCACCTGGGCGCACTGCGGGAGCGTCAGTTCCTCGAAGTAGTGCAGGACGATCACCGCGCGCTGCCGCCCGGACAGCTCCCGGATCGCCGACCACACGGCGGCCTTCTCCTCCGCCTCGGCCGAGAAGTCGCCGCCCGGGATCTCGGGCAGCCGCTCGGTCGGCACCTCGCCCCGCCACCTCCGCCGCCACCAGGAGGCGTGGGTGTGGGTGAGGATGCGGTAGACGTACGGATCCGGGTCGCCGTCGATCCGCCGCCAGGCCGTCCACGCCTTGGCCAGGGCGGTCTGGACGAGGTCGTCCGCGGTGTCCCAGTCGCCGGTGAGCGCATAGGCGGTACGGCGCAGCCGCGCTGACCGCGTCATCACGTACTCGGCGAAAGTGTCCATCACCGGTACTACGGTCTGGACCACCCCAACCGGATGACCCCCGTTTCCAGAAATTTCCGGATCCATCCCTGCTCCCCATGAGCAACGCTGTCACCACCCAACCCCAACGACCGATAACCTCGCTTCGTCAAAGAGACGGGCGTGGGAGGGTATACGCGTGATCGGCTGGCTCGAAGCTGTTGTCCTGGGCCTGATCCAGGGCCTGACGGAGTTCCTCCCGATCTCCTCCAGCGCGCACATCCGCGTCGTCTCCGAACTCGTCGGCTGGCAGGACCCGGGCGCCGCCTTCACCGCGGTGATCCAGCTCGGCACCGAGACCGCGGTCCTGATCTACTTCCGCAAGGAACTCTGGCAGATCATCTCCACCTGGACCCGCTCCCTGTGGACCCCCGCGCTGCGGGCCGAGTTCCACGCCCGGATGGGCTGGTTCATCATCGTCGGCTCGCTCCCCATCGGCGCGCTCGGCCTGCTGTTCAAGACCGAGATCGAGACCGTCTTCCGCGACCTGCGCATCATCGCCACCACGCTCATCGTCTTCGCGATCATCCTGTGGTTCGCCGACCGCACCGCCCGCAACAAGCTCACGCTGGAGAAGCACCTCAGCTTCACCCACGCCATCGTGTACGGCTTCGCCCAGTCGCTCGCCCTGATCCCCGGCGTCTCCCGCTCCGGCGGCACCATCACCGCCGGCCTCCTGCTCGACTACCGGCGCGAGGACGCGGCCAAGTACTCCTTCCTGCTGGCCATCCCTGCGGTGCTGTCGTCCGGCCTGCTGGAACTGACCGAGATCGGCGAGGGCCAGGCGCCCGCGTGGGGCCCGACGATCCTGGCCACGATCATCTCGTTCGTGGTCGGCTACGCGGCCGTGGCCTGGTTCCTGCGCTACATCAGCACCCACCGCTTCACCGGCTTCGTCATCTACCGGATCGCGCTCGGGGCGTTCATCTTCCTGTGCATCGCGCTGGGCTGGATCTCGCCCATGCCCAGCTAGAACAGCTAGAGCGAGTAGCCCGGCGGGCGCACCGCCGGATGCGCGGTGGTCAGCTGGGCGGCGAGGCCGAGCAGGTGGGGTTCGCCGCCGGGTGGCGCGATGAGCTGCACGGCGATCGGCAGGCCCGTCGAGTGGGTGGCGATCGGCACCGACAGCGCCGGCCAGCCGCACATGTTCCACGGGCCCGTCGCCGGCGCGTACCTGGCGTTGGCCAGCACGTTGCTGAGCAGGCCCCGCTGTGCCCACCCGTCGGCGCGGGGCGGCACCGCGGCCAGCGTCGGGGTGATGAGCACGTCCGCGTCACCGAACCAGCGGTCGGCGCCGTAGCCACTCCAGCGTTCCCTGCCCTTCGTGCCGTCGAGCGAGAGCCTGGCCAGCACCCGCCCGGCCCGGCCGAGCGCGCGGCTGCGGCGCTCCAGGCGGCCGCGGTCCAGGCCGTCGGCGGCCTCGCCGGAGCGGACCAGCCAGGCGGCGATCGTGGCGGGTCCGAGCCAGGCGGGCAGGCGCTCCTCGTGCTCCACGATCGTGTGCCCGGCCACCCGCAGCGTCTCGGCCGCCGCCTCCACCGCCGCCCGGAACTCCCTGTCCATGGACAGGCCCGCGGGAAGCGGCTGCGGCGCGTAGGCCACGCGCAGGTCGAAGGGGCCGTTCGCGTCCGGCCGGATCGGACGGTGCTCCCAGGTCTGGTCGTCGCCGTCGTCGGCCCAGACCGAGCGGAGCATCGGGCGCGTCGGCTCCGTCCGCGAACCGGTCCGCCACGACTCGGCCAGGCCCGGGTCTGCGGCCAGCACCGACAACGCCAGCGACAGGTCGGCCACGCTCCACGCCAGCGGCCCGTTCTCGGTCAGGCCCCGCCAGTCGTTGACCGGCGGCGGGACCACGCCAGGACCCGGCTTCAACGCCAGCACCCCGCAGCAGGCCGCGGGGATGCGCAGGGAGCCCATGCCGTCGTTGCCGAGGGCGATCGGGACCATGCCGGCCGACACCGCGGCCGCGGCGCCGGAGGAGGAGCCGCCGGCCGTACGGGAGAGGTCCCAGGGGTTTCTGACGGTGCCGTAGGCGCTGTCGCCGAAGCCCACCAGGCCCAGCTCGGGCAGGTTGGTCAGGCCCACCACGACCGCGCCCGCCGCGCGCAGGCGGGCGACGGCGGGATGGTCCGCGCGCGCTGGGGCGTCGGACGTGGCGGCCGAGCCGTGGCGGCACGCCTCGCCCGCCACCTCCAGGTTGTCCTTGACCGCCACGGGCACCCCGGCCAGCGGCAGGTCGGCCAGGTCGCGGCGCTTGCGCACCGCCCGCGCCTCTTCGACCGCGCGCGCCCTGACCAGGCGGAAGGCCCCGAGCCGTGGATCGCGCTCGGCGATCACCTGGAGATGCTCCTCGACGACGATCTCCGGCGCGACGTCCCCATGCCGTACGGCTGCCGCGATCTCCACGGCGGACCTTCCTGCCCACAACATGCATAGAGTCTGCAGGTTTCTAGCGTTCGGTGCGAGGCTCCCGACCGGCTTCCTTCAAGGCCAGGCGCAACGCGAACTCGATTTGCCCGTTCACGCTACGCAGGTCGTCGGCCGCCCACTTGGCGATGGCGTCGTAGACGGCCGGATCCAGGCGCAGCAGGAGCTTCTTCTTGTCAGGCATAGAGGCTGCCGGCGTTCACCACCGGCTGGGTCGCGCGGTCGCCGCACAGCACGACCAGCAGGTTGGAGACCATCTGCGCCTTGCGCTCCTCGTCGAGGTCGACCACGCCCTCGGCGGCGAGCCGGTTCAGCGCGAGCTGGACCATCCCCACCGCGCCCTCGACGATGCGCGTCCGCGCCGCGACCACCTGGGCGGCCTGCTGGCGGACCAGCATGGCCTGGGCGATCTCGGGCGCGTAGGCCAGGTGGGTGATGCGCGCCTCCAGCACCTCGACCCCGGCCAGCTCGGTGCGCTCGCGCAACTCGGTGGTGAGCTCCTCGGCGACGGTGGTGCCGTCGCGCAGGCTGGTGCGGGCCTCCTCGTGCGAGTCGTACGGATGGGTGGTGGCCAGGTGGCGCACGGCGGCCTCCGACTGGATGGAGACGTACTCCTCGTAGTCGTCGACCGAGAACACGGCCCGCGCGGCGTCGGTGACCTTGTAGACGACGACGGCGGCGATCTCCACCGGGCTGCCGTCGGCGTCGTTCACCTTCAGCCTGGCCGTCTCGAAGTTGCGGACCCTGAGCGTGACCTTGCGCTTCGTGGTGAGCGGGAACACCCACTGCAGGCCGGTGTCGGTGACCGTGCCGACGTAACGGCCCATGAACTGCACGACATTGGCCTCGTTCGGGTTGATCACGGCGAACCCGGTGAGGATGAGCAGCACGACCAGCCCGAGGACGATCGCGAGCACCAGCCCGGACAGGCCGCTGTTGAGCAGGGTCAGCCCCGCCACCACGGCCAGCGCGATCGCCACGATCAGGACCAGGAACCCGTTGAGGCGGAAGGCACGTCGTTCCATCGCGACTCCTTGCTATCGAAGTGATATCACGATGATAGCCCACTAGGCTCGAACGCGTGACCGCTCCATCGCTTGCCGTCGCCCAGCGCTCACTGGGCGACCCCTCGATCGGCTATCCCCTCGTCCCCCCGCTCACCCGCGGCTGCCCCAAGACCAGCACCGACGCCCTGGCCTACCCGCTCGACGTCGACTACGACTACGACCGGGTGCCCGCCGGGCTGTTCGAGCAGGCGCCGCTGCCCGACATCGCGCGGTGGTCGCCGCTGCTGCCGCCGCTCCACGCGCCCACCCTGGGCGAGGGCGGCACCCCGCTGCTGGACCTCGGCGGCGGCGTTCACCTCAAGGACGAGTCCCGCAACCCCACCTGGTCGCACAAGGACCGGCTCAACCGCGTCACCGTCAGCGCCGCCCTCGCCGCCGGCGCCCCCGGCGTGGTCGTCGCCTCCTCCGGCAACCACGGCGCCTCGGCCGCCGCCTACGCCGCCCGCGCCGGGCTCAAGGCCGTCGTGCTCGCCTCCGCCGACTCGCCGCCCGCCGTGCAGTCGTTCGTGCGCGCGTACGGGGCGAAGGTCCTGACCGTGGACGCGGACAGACGCTGGCCGCTGCTGCGCGACATCGTCGACGAGCTCGGCTACCACCCGGTCAGCAACCAGACCGTCACCCACACCGGCCACCCCTACGGCCCCGAGGGCTACAAGACCATCGCCTACGAGCTGTTCGCGCAGCTCGGCCGGGTCCCGGCGGCGGTGTTCACGCCGACCGGCTACGGCGAGCTCCTCTACGGCGTCTGGAAGGGCTTCACCGAGCTGCGCCGCACGGGCGCGACGACGGACGTGCCGCTCATGTTCGCCGGCGAACCGGCCGCCGGCGCCCCGACCGCGCGGGCGCTGGCCGACGGCGAACCCGCCGCGATCGTCGAGGCTGGCCCTTCCGACGCCTACGCCATCCTGTGCGCGGTCGGCGGGCACCGCGGCGTGCGCGCGGTCCGCGACAGCGGCGGCCGGGCGGTGCCGCTGGGCGACGACGCGATGCGCGCCGCCCAGCGGGAGCTGGCCGACCGGGGCATCTGGCAGGAGCTCTCCGGCGCCGCGGGCCTGGCCGCCTTCCGCGCGCTTGGCCGTACCTTCGACGGGCCTGTGGTGTGCGTCGGGACGTCCAGCGGCTTCAAGGACCTCGGCGTGGGCGCCCGCCCGGCCGAGGTCCTCGCCGACCCCACCTGGCGCGACGCCCTCTAACGAACGTTTCTTAGCGGTACGGCGGGCCGCTACGAGCCCTCGCGCAGCCAGACGCGCAGCGGCCCGATCGCGGTGAACCCGTGGCGGGCCGCGGCCGCGACATCGCTCTCGTACCCGACGAGCGCCCGCCCGGGGAACAGCCGGGCGGCCATCGCGAGCACACCCGCCCAGGCCTCGTCCACGTCGCGACCGGCGGCGAACACGTTCGAGACGCCCACCACCCGCTCATCGCCGCTGAGCACCGCGCCGCAGACGATCTCGCCTTCGGCCCGGCCGGCCAGCACCCGGGCCCCGTCCAGGATCGCGGGCAGGAACAGCTCGTTGTCGTGCCCGCCGCTCCAGGCCCGCTCCCATGCGCGCAGGACGGCGGCGTCCTCGACACGCTCCCAGGTCACCTCGCCCGGCACGGCCACGTCCACGGGCGGCTCCCGGTGGATCCAGCTCGCCTCGAACAGCACCTCGAACCCGCCGTCCAGCTCCAGCGCTGCGAAGCTGTCCTTCACCGAGGCCCACGGGCCCGCGTCGATGCCGTCCAGCACGTCGGCGGCGGTGGCCGCGGGATCGAGGGTGACGGCGTCGGGGTAGTAGGGCGGCGTCCTGCGGTCGCTGCTCCACACCGCGGGGCCGAAGTGCCCGGTGATGCCGTGCGCCCGTGACATCAGGTCGCACCACTCGGCGTTGTTGCGCGCCGCCGCCAGCACCCTCTCGTCGGTCATTTCCCCATTATCCGGGCATTGGTGTGGCGTGTGGCCTTCGCCGTCAAAGGGTCCTCCGGCCAGGGATGTTTGGGATAGCGCCCGCGCAGCTCGGCCCGTACCGCCCGGTAGCCCTCACGCCAGAACGAGGCCAGGTCCGCCGTAACCGCCGCCGGCCGGCCCGCCGGGGACAGCAGGTGGATGAGCAGCGGCACTCCCGCGATCTTCGGGGCGTCGTCCCAGCCGAACAGCTCCTGCAGCTTGACCGCCAGCACCGGCTGCCCGCCCGAGTAGTCGACGCGGATCCGCGACCCGCTCGGCACCTCGATCCGCTCCGGGGCGACCTCCTCAAGCCGCCGGCTCCACGGAATCAGCCTGCGCAGCGCCGTGGCCACGTCGATGCGTTCCAGGTCGGAACGGCGGCGCGCCCGCGACAGCTCCGGCTCCAGCCACTGCTCGGCCAGGTCGGGCAGCGCGTCCATGTCCGGCCACGGGTCGCCGGCCGCCCGATGGCAGAAGGCCATGCGTTCGCGCAGGGCCACGGCCTCGGGGGTCCAGGTGAGCACGTCCTCGGTACGCAGGCCGTACAGCAGAGCCTCCCGCACCTCGGCGCCCCGCAGCGGCTTGGACCCCAGCTCGATCGCGCCCATCCGCTCGACCCGCCGCGCCACCACGTCACCGCGCCGCTCCCCGGGCGGCACCTTCCAGGCCACCTCGTCCTCGACCGTGACCTCGCAGGCCAGCCTGGCCGTGTCCGCGTCGATCACCACGGCCTGCCGGATCCGCGCGGTCGCCGACCCCGCCGGCCGGTCGGCCACCGCGATGGCCAGCCACTCGGCCTCTCCCAGCCGCGACCCCTCGCCGAGCTGCGCCTGCGTACCGGACGCCATGAGATAGGCCCCGCCCCTGCGCCGCGCCACCCGCTCGGGAAACGCCAGCGCCACCGTCACCCCGGCCACCGCGTCGACGGAGCCCCGCCGCCCGCCCGTCGCCGCGGCGGCGCGGGTCAGGCGTTCGACCTCCTTGCGCCAGCGGGGCAGCGCGCCGCGGCGGGCCGAGCGCCAGACCTCGGCCAGGTCGTCGGAGGCGTCCCTGGGGAGCTGGTCGGACAGCAGGGCGACCACCTCCGCGGCGCCCGGTCCCGCGTCCAGGAGCGCCCTGGCCAGGCGCGGGTGCACGCCCACCTGCGCCATCCGCCGCCCACGACCGGTCACCCGCGAGGTTCCGGATTCAAGGGCTCCAAGCGTTTCGAGGGTACGCGCGGCGGCGGACATCGCGGCCGGCGGCGGCGAGGTCAGGAGGCGCAGGCCGGTGGCGTCCGGAGTGCCCCAGCAGGCGGCCTGGAGAGCGAAACCGGTCAGGTCGGCCAGGGCGATCTCGGGTTGCGGGTGGTCGGGCAGGCGCTGGTGTTCGGCCTCGGTCCAGCAGCGGTAGACGGCGCCGGGCGCCTCACGGCCCGCCCGTCCCGCCCGCTGCACCGCCGCCGCCTTCGACGCGCGGACCGTGGTGAGCGAGCCGAGCCCCCTCGCGTGGTCGGTACGCGGCTCGCGGGCCAGCCCCGAGTCCACGACCACGCGTACCCCGGGCACGGTCAGGCTCGACTCGGCCACCGACGTGGCCAGCACGACCCGGCGGGCGGTGGCGGGGGCGAGCACGGCGTCCTGGACGTGGGCGGGGGCCTGGCCGTGTACCTGGAGCACCTGCACGTCCTCGTCGGCGAGCATCCTGGCGACCTTGCCGATCTCGGCGACGCCGGGCAGGAAGCACAGCACGTCGCCCTGCCGTTCGGCCAGCGCCCGCCGTACCGTCGAGGCGACGTGGGACAGCAGCGCGGGATCGACCCGCAGCCCGTGCGGCGGCGCGAGCGGGCGGGGCGGCGGCGCCCACACGGTCTCGACGGGGTGCAGGGCGCCGGTCGCGGCCACGATCGGCGCGTCTCCGAGCAGGCGGGCCAGGGGCGCGGCGTCGGCGGTCGCGGAGGTGGCCAGTAGGCGCAGGTCCGGGCGGAGCGTCTCGCGGACGTCGAGCAGGAAGGCGAGGGCGGTGTCGGCGTCGAGGTGGCGTTCGTGGCACTCGTCGAGGATGACGACGTCCACGCCGGGGAGTTCCTGGTCGCGCTGGAGGCGTTGCAGCAGCACGCCCGTCGTCACGACCTCGACCATGGGGTTGCGCCCGACCTTGCGCTCGCCCCTGATCGTGTAGCTGACACCCATCCTGTGCGCGGCCGCCCGTACGGCCAGCCGCCGCGGCTCGGCCACCAGCACCCGCAGCCCTTCCTCGGCCAGCGCGAGGGGAACCACCGTGGTCTTGCCGGTGCCGGGGGGCGCGGTGAGCACCGCACAGCCGTGCCGTCCGAGCACCCCCGACAACTCCCCCAACACCCCAGCAATCGGCAACCCACCCCCACCGGCGGCCAAAGACCCAGAACCATCCCCCACCCCCGCCGAGCCGCGTACGCCCGGCAACCCGGACGACACACCGGAGACCGGAGAGCCCGAGGCGTCCCCCGACCCAAGCGCCGCCGCGACAGGCAAGCCGGGTGCGCCCGACATCCCCGACGACAAACCGGTGGCCGGAGAGCCCGAGGCGTCCCCCGGCGCAGGTGTCGCCGACCCAGGTGTCCCGGGGGTGGGCAGGCCGGGTGTAGGCCCTGGCTCGGGCGGCGCGGCGCTCGTCGGTGGGGTGGGGTTGTGGGGTGGGGTGGGCACGGGTTCAGGCGGGGTGGGCGGCGGTGAGGATGGAGGAGATCAGGCCGGGGAAGCGGGCGTCGAGGTCGTCCCTGCGCAGGCTGAGCATGCGTTCACGACCGTTCAGCCGGGTCCTGGTGACGCCGGCCTCACGCAGCGCGCGGTAGTGGTGCGACAGCGTCGACTTGTGGATGTCGAGGTCGTCCCCGGCGCTGGAGCACGACAGCTCGCGGCCGTCGGCGAGCTTGACGACCAGTTCCAGCCGCACGGGATCCCCCAAAACCCTCAGCACCTCCGTGAGCTGGATGTCCTTGGCGTCCGGGTGCGGAAGCTGGCGCATGATGCCACTCTACTTCAGTTCCATTGTTTGACAACCATCCAACTATAAGCCAGCGTAGTGGGAGTGAATTCCAGGCTTTATCCACTTGCTGTGGGAAATTTCGCTGTTGGGACGGGCATGTTCGTCACGGCGGGACTTCTCCCTCCGATCTCCCGTGACCTGCACATCTCCGTGGCGGCGGCCGGGCAGTTGGCGACGGTGTTCGCGCTGGCCTACGCCATCCTCTCGCCCGTGCTGGCGGCGCTCACGGCCAGGGTGCCGCGCAAACGCCTGCTGGTGATCGCGCTCGCCGTCTTCATCCTGGGCAACGCCTTGACCGCCATCGCCCCCACCTACCCCTTGATCCTCGCCACGCGGGTGATCGCGGCGGCCGGGGCGGCCATGTTCACGCCGACGGCGTCCGGCGTCGCCAACGCGCTGACCTCGCCGGAACGCCGGGGCCGCGCGCTGGCGCTGGTGATGGGCGGGCTGAGCGTCTCCTCGGCGATCGGGGTGCCGCTCGGTACCTGGCTCGGCGGGGCCGGCGGCTGGCGTTCGACGATCTGGCTGGTGGTGGCGCTCGGCGTCGTGGGCCTGGTCGGCGTGGCCGTACTGGTGCCAGAAGTGGTGATCCCCTCCTCCGGACGGCTGCGCGACCGCTTCGCCCCGCTGGCCGACCGAGGCGTGGCGGCGGTGCTGATGACCCAGTTGCTGATGTTCTCCGCGGGATTCACCGCCTACACCTACATCGGTTCGCTCTTCGACCTGTCGCTCCCCGCGGTGTTGTGGGCGTGGGGGCTGGGCGGGATCATCGGCAATCAGCTCGGCGGCCGCCTCACCGACGCGTACGGCCCGCGCCGGATGGTCTTCCTGAGCCTCGTCGCCGCGACCGTCTTCCTCGCCCTGATCCCGGTCGCGAACCTGTCGCTGCCGATCGCCCTGGTCTGGGCCTTCCTGTGGGGAACGGTGGGCTGGCTGATGGCCCCCGCGCAGCAGTACCGGACGGTCGCCGCGGTCCCCGGCAGCGTGCCGATCGGACTGGGACTGCTCTCGTCGGCCCAGTACGCGGGCCTGTTCGTGGCGGGCCTCACGGGCGGCCTGGCCTTGGAGTGGTACGGCAGAGCCGGCGTGATCATCCTCTCCACCGGACTGGGCGTGGCAGCGGTGCTGTTCACCCTGGCCACCTACCGCCGCGCACCGGCGGCCGTGGCACCGGCGACTACCTGACCCAGAGCTGACCAGGCCCGCCCATCATCGCCCTGGCGTGCTCGACCAGCGCACGGGCCGCCGGCCCAGCGGGCTGGTCGGTACGCCAGGCCAGCCCCATCTGCCCCCGCATGGCGGGCTCCCGGATCTCCAGCACGTGCAGGTCGCGATGCCGCGAAGTGGCCGACCGCGGCAGGATCGCCACCCCCAGCCCGTGCCCGGCCAGCTTGGCGAGGAAGTACGGCTCACTGGCCTCGAACGCCACCCGGGGCCGGAAGCCCGCACCGGCACAGGCCGACTCGAGGATGGACCGCAACCCGGTCCCCGACGGCAGCGTGATCAACGTGTGGTCCCGCAGCTCCGAAACCGTGACGGAGTCCCGCCCGTCAAGCGGGTGCCCATGCCCGACCGCCGCCACGACGTCCTGGTCGATGACCACCTGGGTCTCCACCCCGGCGGGCAGCGGCGCCCCGAGCCCGAGCAGGGCCAGGTCCACCTGCCCGGCCGCCAGCGCCTCGGCGAGCGTGACCGGATCCATCTCGTTGAGCGTGATCTCCACAGCCGGATGCTTGGCGTGGAAGCCCGCCAGGAGCCCGGCCAGATCCAGCGCCCAGGGCGCGGTCACCACGGCCATGACCACCCTCCCCCGCAGCAGCCCGGTGAACTCGTCGACGACGTCACGCATCCCGGTCACCGCCCACAGCGCGGCCCGCGCGTAGGGCAGCACCGCCCGTCCCACCTCGGTCAGCGTCACGCTGCGCCCCGACCGGTCGAACAACGGCTGCCCCAGCTCCCGTTCCAACTGCTTGACCTGCGCGCTCACACCGGGCTGCGCCACGTGCAGCTTGGCCGCGGCCTTGGTGAAGCCGCCCTCCTCGACCACCGACACGAAGTACTCGAGCTGCCGCAGTTCCATAACTGTGGATTATAGCTACGAGCAGAACCAGCTCTTGGACTTATGGAAAACCCCTCGGCAGGATGGCCGTATGGCTCACACCATCACCGCAGACTCCGACCAGTACGACAGCGAGCGGACCGGTTTCCAGCTCTCCGCGAGCCATCGCCCCGACGTGATCTTCGCCGCGGAGAACGCCGCCGACATCCGCGCCGCCGTGTCCCACGCCTCCGCGCACAACCTGCGAGTGGCCGTCCAGGCCACCGGCCACGGACTGGCGAGCGCGAGTGAGGGCGGCGTCCTCATCACCACGGGAAGGATGAACGGCGTCCGCGTAGACCCGGCGGCCAGGACCGCCTGGATCGAGGCGGGCACCCCGTGGTCGAAGGTGATCGAAGCCGCCGCCCCGCACGGCCTGGCCCCGCTGTCCGGCGCCGCCCCGGCGGTGGGCGCGCTCTCCTACACGCTCGGCGGCGGCATCGGCCTCATGGCCCGCAAGCACGGCTACGCCGCCGACCACGTCAAGGCGATCGAGGTGGTGACCGCCGACGCCGAACTCGTCCTGGCCACTCCCGACAAGGAGCCCGACCTGTTCTGGGCCCTGCTCGGCGGCAGGGGCAACCTCGGCGTGGCCACGGGCATGGAAATCGCCCTGTTCCCGGTGAAGACGTTGTACGGCGGCGCGATGTTCTTCGACGGCTTCGAAGCGGTGCACGCCTGGCGCGAATGGGTGGCGAACGTCCCGGAGGAGATGACCTCGTCCGTGGCCGTCATCCCGTTCCCCGACGCCCCGTTCGTCCCCGAACCCCTGCGCGCCCGCCGGGCAACCCACATCCGCATCGCCTATCTCGGGTCCGCGAAGGAGGGCGAGCGCCTGATAGAACCCCTGCGCGCGTACGGCCCGCGCCTGATGGACAAGGTGGAGGAGATCCCCTACACCCGATCGGGCGTCATCCACAACGACCCGACCGACCCGGTGGCCTCCCAGTCCTCCCACAGCCTCCTGAGGGAACTGCCACCCCAGGCCGTGGAGGCGGCAAGGTCCCTGACCACCACCATCGTGGAGATCCGCCACCTGGGCGGAGCCCTGTCCCGCCCACCGACGACACCGAACGCCATAGGCAACCGGAACGCGTCGTTTCTCTACGGAATCGTCTCCAGAGGCAACGAGGTAACCCCGGAACACGCTCAGACCGAAGCCGCCCTACGCCCCTGGTCGACCGGTGGAAAGGCGCTGAACTTCCTGTTCGCCGCCCACGCGACGGAAGAAAACGTGAAAAAGGCCTTCGAGCCAGAGGCATACGAACGCCTCAGGGATCTCAAGACGACCTACGACCCGAACGACCTGTTCCGGCACACTCACCACATCCCTCCCCGGTAGGCCGGTCGAGGGGGCGAGCGAAGGGCCGTGACGGCGGGCACCACGTCCGACGTGAGAAGCGACCCCCACGATCGGCGCCCGCCCACGCCGGCGGGTGGCGTGGGCGGGGGCTCGCCGTAACGGATAGAGGCCCTAAGACAGAGCCAGATCCCCACAGGGTGGCGTGGGCGGGGGCTCGCCGTAACGGATGGAGGCCCTAAGGCAGAGTCAGATCCCGACGGGATGCCAGACGGTTTTGGTTTCGAGGAAGCGGGTCATGCGAGTGAGCGCCGGGTCAGCGGACCAGTCCTCGGAAGCCGGGCGGAAGACGCGTTTGAGGTTCTCGGCGGCCTCCTGCTCGCACTTCAGCGCCAGGTCGGGATCTTCGACCCCGCCGAGGTCCAGGCCGTTGACGTCCATGTGCGCGGCCAGCCACGGGGCCAGTTCCGACTGGTGGCCGGTGAGGAGGTTGACCACCCCGCCGGGCAGGTCGGAGGTGGCCAGCACCTCGGCCAGCGTGATCGCGGGCAGCGGCGCGTTCTCCGCGGCCACCACCACGCACGTGTTCCCGGTGACGATGACGGGCGCGATCACCGAGATCAGCCCGAGCAGTGGGTCGGCGGGCGCGACGACCGCGACCACCCCGGTCGGCTCCGGCGTCGAGAGGTTGAAGTACGGCCCCGCCACCGGATTCGCCGCCCCGCGCACCGAGGCGATCTTGTCCGACCAACCGGCGTACCAGACCAGCCGGTCCACGGCCGCGTCCACCCGCTCGGCCGCGGCCTTCTTGGGCCCGCCCAGCTCCTCGGCGAACTGCGCCCGCCGCCCCTCCAGCATCTCCGCGACGCGGTAGAGGATCTGCCCCCGGTTGTACGGCGTGGCCCCCGACCATCCGGGGAAGGCCTTGCGGGCGGCCACCACGGCGTCACGGGCGTCCTTGCGCGAGGCACGCGCCGCGTTGGCCACGAACTCGCCCTTGGCCGAGGTCACGACGTAGGACCTTCCACTCTCGGAGCGCGGGAACGCCCCGCCGATGAACAGCTTGTAGGTCTTGCGAACGGCCAACCTACTCATCGCCGCGCCCCCTCCACGTGATCTCCTGGGTCAGTTGCACAGGAGCGAAGATCTGACCGCACCTGCTGACGCCGCAGCGGTGCGCGAACCACCCGGTACGGCCGGGCCGCCCGGCCCTGGCGAAGGCGTGTCCCCGGGTGGCCTGCCCGCGGCGGGCCCTGCGTTTGCCACGCTTGTGCTCACACATCGAGGTAGGCCTCCAGCCCGGCGAGCCCGCCTTCCCTGCCGTAGCCCGACTCCTTGTACCCGCCGAACGGCGAGGTGGGGTCGAACTTGTTGAAGGTGTTGGCCCACACCACTCCGGCGCGCAGCCGGTCGGCCATCCACAGGATGCGCGAGCCCTTCTCGGTCCAGACGCCGGCCGACAGCCCGTACGGGGTGTTGTTGGCCTTCTCCACGGCCTCGGCCGGGGTGCGGAAGGTGAGCACGGACAGCACCGGCCCGAAGATCTCCTCGCGGGCGATGCGGTGGGACTGGGCGACGCCGGTGAAGAGGGTCGGCGGGAACCAGAACCCCTTGGCCGGAAGCTCGCACGGCGGCGACCAGCGCTCCGCGCCTTCCGAGTCCCCGATTTCCGACATTTCACGAATCTTCGCCAGCTGCTCGGCGGAGTTGATGGCGCCGATGTCGGTGTTCTTGTCGAGCGGGTCGCCGAGCCGCAGCGTGCCGAGGCGGCGCTTGAGCGCGGCCAGCAGCTCGTCCTGGATCGACTCCTGCACCAGCAGCCGCGAGCCGGCGCAGCACACGTGGCCCTGGTTGAAGAAGATGCCGTTGACGATGCCCTCGACGGCCTGGTCGATGGCGGCGTCCTCGAACACGATGTTCGCGGCCTTGCCGCCGAGTTCCAGCGTGAGCTTCTTGTCGGTGCCCGCGACGGTGCGGGCGATGATCCGGCCGACCTCGGTGGAGCCGGTGAAGGCGACCTTGTTGACGTCGGGGTGTGCCACGACGGCGGCGCCGGTCTCGCCCGCGCCGGTGACGATGTTGACCACGCCCGGCGGCAGGTCCGCCTGCTGGCAGATCTCCGCGAACAGCAACGCGGTCAGCGGGGTCGTCTCGGCCGGCTTGAGTACGACGGTGTTGCCGCAGGCCAGCGCCGGAGCGATCTTCCAGGCCAGCATGAGCAGCGGGAAGTTCCAGGGGATGACCTGACCGGCCACGCCCAGCGGCTTGGTGCCGAACCCGGCGTGCTCCAGCTTGTCGGCCCAGCCCGCGTAGTAGAAGAAGTGTGCCGCGACCAGCGGCACGTCCACGTCCCGCGACTCGCGGATGGGCTTGCCGTTGTCGAGCGACTCCAGCACGGCCAGCTCGCGGGCCCGCTCCTGGATGATGCGGGCGATCCGGAAGATGTACTTGGCCCGTTCGGAGCCGGGCAGCGCGCTCCAGACGCCGAACGCCTTGCGCGCGGCCTGGACCGCGCGGTCCACGTCGTCGGAGGTGGCGGTGGCGATCTCGGCGAGCTTCTCCTCGCTGGCCGGGTTGATCGTCTTGAAGGGGGCGCCGGACCCCTCGGCGAACTCGCCGTTGATGAACAGCCCGTAGGACGGCTTGATGTCGACGACATCGCGCGACTCGGGCGCGGGCGCGTATTCGAAGGCCATCGTCAGTCCAAGGTGAAGTAGTCGGGGCCCGCGTAGCGGCCGGTGGCCAGCTTCTCTCGCTGCATCAGCAGATCGTTGAGCAGCGAGGAGGCGCCCAGCCGGAACCACTCGGGCGTCAGCCAGTCCGCGCCCGCGGTCTCGTTGACCAGGACCAGGTTCTTGATGGCGTCCTTCGTGGTGCGGATCCCGCCCGCGGGCTTCACGCCCACCTGGCGGCCGGTGGCGTCGCGGAAGTCGCGCACGGCCTCCAGCATGATCAGCGTCACCGGGAGCGTGGCCGCCGGGGCCACCTTGCCGGTGGAGGTCTTGATGAAGTCGGCGCCGGCGATCATGGCCAGCCAGGACGCGCGCCGTACGTTGTCATAGGTCGCCAGCTCGCCCGTCTCCAGGATCACCTTCAGGTGCGCCTGGCCGCAGGCGGCCTTCACCGCGACGATCTCCTCGAAGACCTTGAGGTAGTCGCCCTCCAGGAAGGCGCCGCGGTCGATCACCATGTCGATCTCGTCGGCGCCCGCCGCCACGGCCAGCGCGGTGTCGCTGACCTTGACCTCCAGGCTGGAGCGCCCGCTCGGGAAGGCGGTGGCCACCGAGGCGACCTTCACCCCCGAGCCCTTGACGGTCTCGGCGGCGACGGCCACCAGGTCGGGGTAGACGCAGACCGCCGCGACACGAGGCGCGCCGCCACCAGGACGCATCGCCTTGGTGCACATCGCCCGCACCTTGCCATGCGTGTCCGCGCCTTCCAGCGTGGTGAGGTCGACCATGGAGATGGCCAGGTCGATGGCCTGCGCCTTCGCGGTCGTCTTGATGGATCGGGTGCCGAGCATCGCCGCTCGCTGGTCCGCGCCGACCCGGTCGACACCGGGCAGGCCGTGCAGGAAGGCCCGCAGGGTGGTGGCGGATGCCGCCACGTCCGCGAGCGAGGTAGTCACAGTTGACACCCCCACAGCATCGCCGACCGGGCAGGCTACCTCCAAACCGGATCAGGTCACCGATAGCTGAGGATCAGCTGACGCGTCACTCCAGCCTCACGCGCTTCGGCCGTGGCCCACATCGTCCTGGTTCCCGGCACGTTGGCCAGGCCGTTGAGCGTGACCTTGCCGACCGGGGTCCGCGTCCAGCGTCCGCCCTGGTAATGGGTGAGCACGTCCGGCAGGTCCTGGCGCCTCGTGGCCAGCCACAACCCTCCGGCGCCGTCCGGCGCGACCTTCGTATAGGAGGTCCCGGCCGGGCGGTGGGCCAGCCGGACCCAGGAGGTGCCGTTCCAGCGCAGCACCACGGCCTCACGCATGACCCGTTCCTCGCCGATGATGAAGGAGATTCCGCCCACGGCGTACGCCTCGTCCGGCCCGAGCGCCACGATGTCGTGCAGTTCCGCGTAGGCGTCGCCGACCCGCGACCGGCTGGGCAGGGAGATCGACGGCACCGGCGAGCGCCGCCACCCCGAGTCCGTCAGCCGCAGGACCGACGCGGCGTGCGCGGGCGACTCGGCCCCCAGGCTGCTGAGCGCCCACACGTCCTTCGGGGAGGAGGCGGCGAAGTCGGTGATCGGCAGCGGGGCGGCCACCTCCGTCCAGCGCCTGCCCGTCCAGTGCCACACCACGTCGCGCAGCCCGCGCGGGCCGAGCCGCAGCCCCGCCGCCCAGCACTCCGACGGCCCCGTGGCCAGCGCCGCCGTCGCGTGCGCGCCCTCGGCCTCGATCGGGCGCGCGTACCACTTGCCGCCGGTCAGCTGGCGGGCATCCACCCGGGCCGGGCTCTGCACGAACTGCCAGGCCGTATCCCGTCCCGCCGCCGTCACCAGGTACGGCACCGCCCCGCCCGCCGTGTTCCGCCAGGCTTTGCCGTTCCATCGCAGCAGGGGTTGCCCGGTTCTGACCACCCAGGCGTCGTCTCCGGCGGTGGCGCCCACGTCCTGATAGCCGCCCAGGGACCCGTCCGTCCTGGAGACCCGCCAGCCCGTTTCCCGAGCCGCGGCGGGCGCCGCCGCCACCAGCGAGAACAGCGCCAGCGCGGCGATCGCGATGCGTCTCATGGGCCATCATCGTGGCCTGCCTTAGGCGGGTGGCAGGCATGTCCTAGGTAGGGGTAAGCCGATGGTTCGGCAAGAGATAAGGCATCCGACCGATGTGGCTGGGTGGGCCTTAGGAGGAGTGTTAGGGGTGCAGACGACAAAGGAGAAGGAAATGAACCCCGAGCTCGACTTCCAGCTGATGAAGAGCCAGGCCAGTGAGCTTCGGCGGGCCGCCGCCGAGCACCGCAGGGTACGTGAGGCGGAGCGCCGCAACAAGTCCGAGCGCCGCTCGGTCTTCGGCAAGCACCGCGCGTCATGACCCCCGCAAGAGTGCCCGGCCGCACCCTCCCTCGCGGCCGGGCCTCACACCCCCCTTGACCCCACGGGAACGTCTCCCAGAACACCCCCGAACCCCGCCGCCTCCGGCCGAAGCCTGGACGACGCGAGAGCCCTTCCGCCTCTGGTCAGCGCCTCCATAAATGCGGCGAAAGCTACAGGTAAGGCATGACATGCTGGATGACATGCTGGGACGTATGGTGAGTCCCGTCTTCGTCGGGCGGGAAGCGGAACTCGCCCACCTCGCCGACGCCATGGACGCGGCCAGGCAGGGCACCGCCACGGCCGTGCTGCTCGGCGGCGAAGCCGGTGTGGGCAAGACCCGGCTGGTGCAGAAGTTCGCCGATCGGGCCGCCCAGGACGGCGCCCACGTGCTCTTCGGGGGCTGCGTGGAACTGTCCACCGACGGCCTCGCCTACGCGCCGTTCACCGCCGCGCTCAGGCAACTCGTCAGGGAGATGGGCACCGCCAGGATCGCCCGTCTCCTGCCGGAGGGCGCCGAACGCGACCTGGCCAGGCTCCTGCCGGAGTTCGGCGAGCCCACCGTCGACGGTGACACCGACACCGGCCGCGCCCGGCTGTTCGAGCAGTTCCTCACCCTGCTGGAGCGCCTCGCCGAGTCCCGCCCCACGGTCCTGTTCATCGAGGACATCCACTGGGCCGACCGCTCCAGCCGCGACCTCATCGCCTTCCTCAGCCGCAACCTCGCCGCCGCCCAGGTCCTGATCGTGCTCACCTACCGATCCGACGACCTGCACCGCCAGCACCCGCTACGCCCCGTCCTGGCCGAGCTGAGCCGGGTCAGGGGCGTGCTCAGGCTCGACCTGCCCCGCCTGTCGCAGGACGAGGTGGCCGAGCAGATGACCGGCATCCTGGGCCGGACCCCCGAGTACGCCAGGGTCGAGAAGGTCTTCGAGCGCAGCGAGGGCATCCCGCTGTTCGTCGAGGCGCTGCTCGACGACCCCGACGGCGACTGCGTCTTTCCCGACTCCATGCAGGACCTCATCCTCAGCGCCGTCGAGCGCCTGCCCGAGGAGACCCAGCGCGTCCTGCGGGTGGCCGCGGCCGGCGGCATCCGGATCGGCCACGCCCTGCTCGCCGCCGTCAGCGGCCTGTCCGACCTGGAACTGGAGTCCGCGCTGCGCCCCGCCATCGCGGGGAACGTGCTGCAGATCGCCGACAACCGGGCCTACGTCTTCCGGCACGCGCTGATCCGCGAAGCCGTACACGAGGAGCTTCTGCCCGGCGAGCACCAGCGGCTGCACGCGCGCTACGCCGAGGAGATCTCCCGCGACCGCAAGCTCGTCCCGCCCGGTCGCGCCGCCGTCGAACTGGCCCACCACTGGTACGGCGCGCGCGACGACGAATGGGCCCTCATCTCCGCCTGGGAGGCGGCCCGCAAGTCGATGAAGGCCTTCGCCTACGCCGAGGCGATCCCGCTGCTCGAACGCGTGCTCATGCTCTGGGACAAGGTGCCGGGCGCGGCCGGGCGCATCGACGCCGACCACTCCTACGTGCTGGAGAAGGCCGCGCTGGCCGCGGCCAACAGCGCCGAGGTGGATCGCGGCGTGAAGTTCGTGCGGGCGGCGCTCGCCGGGCTCGACGAGGTCACCCAGCCCGACCGCGTGGCCATGCTCATGGTGCGCTGGGCCGGGTTCAAGATCGCCAAAGGCAAGATGGGCGTCGTCGAGGACTTCCACAAGGCCCTGGAGCTGGTTCCCGACCACAGCCACCCGCGCGCCGAGGTGCTGACGAAGCTCAGCCAGCACCTGATGCTGCAGGGCGAGGTCGAGGAGGGCACCGCCAGGTGCGAGGAGGGCCTGCTCATCGCCAGGGACATCGGCGACGAGCACCTGGAGGGCGAGCTCCTCATGAACCTCGCCCTCGGCCAGGCCATGGCCGGCGGCAGCATCGCGCAGTACGAGACCAACCAGCTCGCCCGCGCGATAGGCGAGCGCATCGACTCGCCCCGCCTCATCCTGCGCTCCGTCGGCAACAACATCGACGCGCTCAACGACCTCGGCCGCTCGGAAGAGGCGCTCGAACTCTCCTACGAGGGCGAGCGCATGGCCAAGAAGTACGGCCTGATCAGGACCATCGGCGTCTTCATCCTCAACAACCGTGCCGAGGCGCTCGAACTTCTCGGCCGCTGGGACGAGGCGCTGGAGACCGCGGAACGCTCGCTGAGGTTCGGCCCCAGCCTGCGCACCCGCCACCACATCCTGCGCGTCCAGGCCGACATCGCGCTGTCGCGCGGCGACCTGTCGACGCTGGAGAGCAACCTGTCCGAGCTGGGCGTGCTCAAGGAACGTCCCGAGGACTTCGTCCAGGACATCACGTCAAGCTCCCGCCTGCACATGGGCTGGCACCTGCTGAAGGGCGAGCCCGAGTCGGCGCTGGAGGTCGCCCACCGGGTGCTGTCGCGGCCGTCGCAGTCCAGCAAGTCGGCGCTCGGCTGGCGGCTGCTCTCCCTCATCAGCCACGTCTGCGACCAGGCCGAGGCCCTCGACCCTACGCTGTCCGAGCACGTACGCGGCCACGCCGCCGAGGTCGCCGCCACGCTACGCATCTCGGGCCCGCCCGCCGAGGCCTACCGCCTGACCTACACCGGCGACTTCGACGCCGCCGCGGCCGCGTGGGAACGGCTGCGCCGCCCGCACGCCCAGGCCAAGGCGCTCCTGCACGCCGCGACCATCGCCGCCCAGTCGGGCGACCGCGAGGGCGCCGCCACGCGGCTGCGGGTCGCGCAGCCGCTGGCCGAGGCGCTGCGGGCCAGCCCGTTGCTGGAGGAGATCGAGATGCTCAGCCGGCGGGTGGGCGGCGCCTCCGCGCCGTCGGCGACGTCGGAGCTGCTGACGCCCCGGGAGCTGGAAGTGCTCCGGCTGGTGGCGCTGGGGCGCAGCAACCGCGACATCGCGGCCGAGCTGTTCATCTCGGCGAAGACGGTCAGCGTGCACGTCTCCAACATCCTGGCCAAGCTCGGTGTCTCCAGCCGGGGCGAGGCCGCCGCGGCCGCGTACCGGCTGTCGCTGTTGTCGTCCTGAGCTACCAGATGGCGTCGGCCAGCAGGACGATGCCGAAGACGGCGAACGCCGCGGCGGCGCCGTAGCGGATGGCCTTCTCCGGCAGGTGCTTGCCGAGGATCCGCCCGACCACGATGGCCAGGGCGTCCGCGGCGACCATGCCGACCGTGGAGCCGATCCAGGTGCCGAGCCAGCCGTGCTGCGTGGCCAGGACGATCGTGGCCAGCATCGTCTTGTCGCCCAGCTCGCTCAGGAAGAACGCGACCGTCACCGCGATGATCGCGTTCCTGGTGGTGCGCTGGGCCTTCTTCGACTCCTCGTCGGTCAGCTCGTCGCCGCGCAGCGTCCACAACGCGAAGCCGAGGAAGGCGATACCCGCGGCGACGGAGATCGCGGTGGTGGGCAGGGCGTCGCCGATGAGCCCGCCGACGGCCACGCTGAACAGGTGCACGACGGTCGTGGCGATGGTGATGCCGACCAATACCGGCCAGGCCTTGAATCGGGTGGCGAACGTCATCGCCATCAGCTGGCTCTTGTCACCCAGCTCCGCCACGAAAATGGCCACAAGACTGATCCAGAACGCTTCCAACGGTCCTCATTCCTACGAACCGGACCGGAGCGCCTGCGGGGGCACGACTCTTCGGCCCGGCATGACAGCCAGGCCGAAGGTCTCGTCCGCCTGTGAAGGCCCACGTGACCGGGCGTCGAGACGCCAGTGTGTCGATCACGTGATTCGGGACTACTCCCCTTCGGAATATCTCGGCAACTTTAACAGGCGGAACCCGGCGAATGTTCCTCGGGCGAGGGTGTCAGAGCTCACAGCCGACCATCACCGGCTCGTTGACCAGCCGCACCCCGAACTTCTCCACGACCCCGTCGCGCACCTCCCTGGCCAGCGCCAGCAGGTCGGCCGCGGTGGCCGAGCCGTCGGGGTTGGTGAGGGCGAGCGTGTGCTTGGTGGAGATGCGGGCGGGCCCGCGGCGGTACCCCTTGGGGAAGCCGGCCTGCTCGATCAGCCACGCCGCCGGCACCTTGACCGTGCCGTCGGGCAGGTCCCAGCGAGGATGGCCGGGCGCGCGCAGCTCCAGCTCGGCGGCCTGGCCGGGGGTCAGAATCGGGTTGGTGAAGAACGACCCGGCGCTGCGGGTGTCGGGGTCTTCCGGGTCGAGCACCATGCCCTTGCTCCTGCGCAGGGCCAGGACGGCCGCGCGGGCGTCCGCGAGTCCTACCCGCTCGCCCATCGGCACCCCGAGGCGCGCGGCCAGCTCCTTGTAGGCCACCTCGCCCGACAGGTCGGAGATGTCCAGGACGTAGGTGACACCCAGCACCACGTGCCGCGACAGGTCCCGCTTGAACGCGCTGTCGCGGTAGGAGAACCCGCACCGGCGCGCCTCGATGTCCACCACCTGCCGGGTCTTGCGGTCGTAGGCCCGCACGCAACGGACGGTCTGCGACACGTCCTGCCCGTAGGCGCCCACGTTCTGGATCGGCGTGGACCCCACCAGGCCAGGAACGCCGGACATGCACTCGATGCCGGACCAGCCCTCGGCGACCGCGCGGGCCACGAGCGCGTCCCAGTCCTCGCCCGCCTCGACCGTGAGCAGCACCTGCCCGCCGTCGCGCTCGGCCCGCACCCCGGTCGAGGCGACCTTGACCACCAGCCCGTCGAAGCCCTCGTCGGGCACCACCAGGTTGCTGCCGCCGCCCAGCACCAGCGTGGGAACCCCGTCCCGGTCGGCCTCGGCCACGAAGGAGACGAGCTGCTCCGCCGTACCGGCCTCGACGAACTCGCGGGCCGGGCCGCCCAGGCCCAGCGTGGTGTACGGCGCCAGCATCTCCATGGGGCCCTAGCTTATGAGCCCCCCGCGATGCGCGGCACCCGGCGCCCGCGTCAGGAGGAGCGCAGCAGGCGCAGGACCCGGTCGTAGGTGCGGCGGGACTCGCGTTCGCGGTAGTCCTGGTCGACGTCGTGGTAGCCGTGGTGGCGCAGGCCGTGCACGGGGAGCGTCTCCTGCGGCACCACGAGCTCGCCGTCCAGGCCGAGCGAGAGCTCCAGGTCCGCGTTGCGGTAGTAGCGGGCGTCCTGCGGCATGGCGGCCAGCGCCTCGGCCCGCCGTACCGCCATCAGGTAGCCCATGAGCGCGCGGACCCGTCCCGGACCGGCCTCGTGCCACGTGTGGCCGTCCGCGTCGGGGTCGGCGCCCTTCCACCCGGCCGCGACCGCGCCGTGCTGGATCGCCGCAGTCAGCGGCGCGAGCGCGTCGCCCGTGAGGATCGTGGAGGTCTCCATCAGGACGTGCACGTCCGAGGTGTCCAACCGCATCAATGCCGTACGGCAGGCGCCCCACCCGGCCGACCCCCCGAACCAGTGAGGCAGCTCGGCCACGTGCCAGACGGTCACCCGCTCGGGCCGCCGGGCGGCGAACTCGTGCAGGACGTCGCCCGCGCCGTCCCGGTTGCCCAGGTCGAGGGCGAGCACGGCGGCGTCGGTGTATTCCAGCAGCGCCTCCACACAGGCGCGCACGTCGTCCGGCCGGCCGTCGGCGATCAGCCCCGCCGAGACGGTGACGTCGGCGATCTCGGCGCGTTGCCGCTCCTGGTTGACCCCGGCGTCGTCGAGCCGGTTGGCGGCCAGGCTGGCGTCCCAGATCCGCTGCGCGTGGAGCATGTCGTCCTCTGGCGTCCCGCTCGGCCCGGGGTCGCCGGAGAAGCCCAGCTCGGCGGCGGGATCCTCCTGGGCCCCCGCGCCTGCTCCGGAGCCCGCGTGGGAGCCCGTGTCGCCGCCGGTCGTGTCGCGGCCGGTGCCCGAGGTGGGGGCGACGGCCCGCGGGTTGAGGTGGCGGGGCGGGCGGGCGTCGGTGACGGCGCTGATCGGGATCGAGCGGACGGTCGGCCAGATGGTGTAGGGCGGCTTCTCGCTCAGCGTGTAGCCGTCGGGGGCGTCCTTGACCAGCCACCCCGCGCGCTCGATCCGCGCGCGCAGCTCGTCGGCGAGCGCGTAGTCGCGCTCCGCCCTCGCCTTCACGCGCTGCTCCGCCAGCTCGATGACGTGGTGCGGCACTTCACTCATACCGACCGCCCTACCCCAGGACAGGCCGCCTCTATCAGGACAGCTGAACCACCGCGCGCGCCTTGGACAGCACGTTGGCGTCCGCGGACTTGGCCACCAGAGCGATGACGACCCGCTTGTCCTCCAGCTTCTCCTCCACGACGCCGCTGACGGTGATCGTCGCGCCCTCGTCGTCGTCGGGCACGACCACCATCGAGGAGAACCGCACCCCGTAGTCGACCACCGCGCCGGGATCGCCGGCCCAGTCGGTGACGAACCGCCCCGCCTGCGCCATCGTGAACATGCCGTGCGCGATGACGTCGGGCAGGCCGACGGTCTTGGCGAACCGCTCGTTCCAGTGGATCTGGTTGAAGTCGCCGGAGGCACCCGCGTACATGACCAGGTTGAGCCGGCGCACGGGGTAGTCGGCCGCGGGGATCTGCTGGCCGACCTCGACCTCGTCGTACTTGACCGTCGCCGTCATCTCAGGCCGCCCCTCCACGCTCGACGATGGTGTTGTAGGTGGTGCAGACGGGCTCGCCGGCGACGGTGCTGACCTCGCTCCTGATCGTGAGCAGCTCGTTGCGCCCGGCGCTGCGGATGTCGGTGATCGTCGACCGGGTGACCAGCTCGTCGCCCGGATAGATCGGCCGCGCGTACTCGAACCGCTGCTCGCCGTGGACCACCATCGCGAAGTTCAGCCCCAGCTCGGGGTCGGCCAGCGCCTCACCGCCGCTCTGCAGGCTGAACACGATGGGGAAGGTGGGCGGCGCCACCACGTCCGGATGTCCCGCGGCCTGCGCCGCGTCCTGGTCGCGGTAGATCGGGTTGTGGTCGCCGATCGCCGCCGCGAACTCGCGGATCTTCACCCGGCTGACCTCGTACGGCGCGGCGGACGCATACGACCGCCCCACGAAATCACGGTTCAAGGCCATTCGTGCCCCTTCACGCGTTCCTGAGCTTTTGACCCGACCGTAACAGAACAAGGTTCGGCTGTCGCCGTCTCGACTCCATCATGAACCGCCCGGACCCACGACGGCCCCGGCATTGCCGCACGATGACCCTGAGCACGGATGATGCCCGATTGCCCAACCGGACAGAAGTGAACAGACACTCCACTTAGGGCATGATCTATACCATGCGCCGTTTCCTCAACTGGACCACCGCCGTCCCTCTCCTCGCACTTCTGGCGCTGGCTCTGACATGGGGACGGGAACCGCCGATGGCCGTCGCGATCATCGTCGCGGTGCTGCTGGCCGCGGCGGTGCTGGCGGCGGTGCACCACGCCGAGGTCATCGCGCACCGCGTCGGCGAGCCGTTCGGCTCACTGGTGCTCGCGGTCGCGGTCACGGTGATCGAGGTCGCGCTGATCGTCAGCCTGATGATCAGCGGCGGCGAGAAGACCGCGACGCTCGCCCGCGACACCGTCTTCGCCGCCGTCATGATCACCTGCAACGGCATCGTCGGACTGTCGCTGCTCAGCGCCACGCTCCGGCGGCGGGTCGTGGCCTTCCACGCCGAGGGCACCGGCGGCGCGCTCGCCACCGTGGCCACGCTCGCGACGCTCAGCCTCGTGCTGCCGACGTTCACGACCAGCGCCCAGGGCCCGGAATTCTCCCCCGGCCAGCTCGCCTTCGCCGCCGTGGCCTCGCTCGCGCTCTACGGCCTGTTCGTCCTCACCCAGACGGTACGGCACCGCGACTACTTCCTCCCCGTCACCCACGACGGCCAGGCCATGCCCCCGGACGCCCACGCGCCCAGGCCGACCACCAGAACCGCGACCGCCAGCCTCGGCCTCCTCCTGATCGCCCTCGTCGCCGTCGTCGGCCTGGCCAAGGTCGAGTCGCCGATCATCGAGAGCGCCGTCTCCGAGGCCGGGCTGCCGCACGCCGTCGTCGGCGTGGTGATCGCGCTGCTGGTCCTGCTGCCCGAGACCATCGCCGCGGTACGCGCGGCCAGGCGCGACCAGCTCCAGATCAGCCTCAACTTGTCGCTCGGCTCGGCGATGGCCAGCATCGGCCTGACGATCCCGGCCATCGCGCTGGCGTCCATCTGGCTGGACGGGCCGCTGGTGCTCGGGCTCGGCGGCACCCACATGGTCCTGCTCGCCCTCACCGTCGGCGTCTCCACCCTCACCGTGGTGCCGGGGCGGGCCACCTTGCTGCAGAGCGGCGTTCACCTGGTGCTGTTCGCCGCATTCCTGTTCCTCGCAGTCAGCCCTTGACCTTCTCGACGACCTGACCGACCTTGGGAGGCTTCAACCACCAGGGCGGTTTGGAGGGGGTTGACCACTTGGCCGGTTGACGTGGCGCCGTTGCGGCGGGCACCACGTCCGGCGTGAGAAGCGATCCCCACGATCGGCGCCCGCCCACGGCGGCGGGTGGGGGTGGGGCGGCGGAGCCGTAACGGATAGTGCGCTCTTAAAGGCTTATCCCATCGACTTCTGGCCGTCGATGGACTCGCGGATGATGTCGGCGTGGCCGGCGTGCTGGGCGGTTTCGGCGATGATGTGGAGCATCACGCGGCGGACCGACCAGCGCGCCCCCTGCTCGAACCACGGCGCCGTGGGCAGCGCGTGCGAGGTGTCGAGGTCGAGCGTGCGGGCGAGCTCGTTCGTGGCCTGAGCCACCGACTCGTAGTGCTTGAGCAGGGCGTCGAGCGTGTCGCCCGCGTCCATTCTGAACTGCCCCTCCCAGTCGACGGGCACGCTCTCCATGTGCTCGGCACCGCCGACGGCGAAGCGCGCCCAGCGCTCCTCGACGTTCGCGACGTGCTTGACGAGGCCGCCCAGGCACAACGCGCTGGCCGTGGGCGTGCGGGCCGCCTGCTCGTCGGTGAGCCCCTGGACCGTGTGGCGCAGGAACCCGCGGTGCTTGTCCAGCGTCTGGACGAGGTCGTCGCGCTCGCTCGACATGTCGTCACCCCTTCCGGGGTCTAGATGCCCTTGCGCATCGCCCTGTTTCCGGCATAGAGGCCGATCAGGGCTACCAGGCCGGCGGCCGCTGCGCCGTACAAGACAGAGATATCACCCAGCTGACCGGAGAAGAGGGAACGTTGGGCGTCGACGAGATATTTGACGGGGTTCACGTACCCGACGATCCGCAACCACGTCGGGCCGGAGTCCACGGGCAGCAGCACTCCCGACAGAAGGAGCAGCGGGAACAACGCCCACTGCGTGACCAGATAGAACATCGTGCCGTCCGGCGCCGACTTGAGCGCCAGCACGAACGACAGCGACCCGAGCCCCACCCCCAGCACGATGAGCAGCGCGATCCCCAGGATCACCCCGGCCAGGTGCAGCTCGAAGCCGAGCGGCAGCGCCAGCAGGATGATCAGCACGGCCTGGAGGAACAGGACGGCCATCTCCTTCAGCGTCCGGCCGACCAGCATGGCGGTGCGGTTCAGCGGCGAGACCATGAGGCGCTCCAGCGAGCCGCCGATCGCCTCGGTGAGCAGGTTGTAGCCGGAGCCCATCGGCCCGGTCAGGCACATCATGACCAGGATGCCGGGCACGAACCACTGCCACGTGGTGTCCGTCGCCCCCTTCAGCAGCGATCCGAACAGGAACAGGAACAGCAGCGGCTGCAACATCTCGAAGACCAGGTTCGTCGGCTGCCGAAGCGACGGGGTGAACTCCCTGGTGAAGACCGTCGCGGTGTCACGCAGGAACGTCATCATCGGCCAGGCTCCTTCCGGTCAGCGCGAGGAAGACGTCGTCGAGGGTCGGGCGCTTCGTCTCGGCGGCGGTGACCTTGATCTCGTGCGCGTCGAGGGTTCTGAGGCATTCGGGCAGCGCGGCCGGGGCGTTGGCGACGCGCAGCTTCACGGTGCCGCCGTCCGCTTCGCCGCCGGTCAGCTCGGCGGCGCGGGCGGCGTCCGGGGTGGTCAGGATGATGTGGTCGCCGGCCAGGTCGTTCTTGAGCTGCTCGGCGGTGCCGTCGGCGATGATCCGGCCGTTGTCGATGATGATCACCCGCTCGGCCATGGCGTCGGCCTCCTCGAGATAGTGGGTGGTCATGAAGATGGTCATCCCGATCGCCTCGCGCAGGCGCAGGATGTGCGACCAGACCTCGGCGCGGCTGGTCGGGTCGAGGCCGGTGGACGGCTCGTCCAGGAAGAGCAGCTTGGGCTCGTGCACCAGGCCGATCGCGAGGTCGAGGCGCCGGCGCTGGCCGCCGGAGAGCGTGCCCGGCTGGCGCTTGGCCATATGGGTGAGGTCGAGCATGTCGAGCACCTCGTCGGCGCGGCGGCGCGCCTGCGAGATGTGCAGGCCGTAGCAGCGGCCCTGCGCGACGAGTTCGTCGCGGACGCGGTAGTTCTCGCCCGCGCTGTTCTTCTGGCCGACGTAGCCGATGCGGGCGCGTACGCCGGACGGGTCGGTGGCGATGTCGTGCCCGGCCACCGTGGCGCTGCCCTTCGTGGGCGGCAGCAGCGTGGTGAGCATACGCAGGGTGGTCGATTTCCCCGCGCCGTTCGGGCCCAGGAAGGCGACCAGCTGGCCGTCCTCGATGTCGAGGTCGATCCCGCGTACGGCGTCGACGATCTCTTTTCGTTTCAGTGTGAAGCTCCGGGTGAGTCCCCGGGCGCTGATGATGGGCATGGCAAACAGCCCCTTGCTTGGGAGGCGGGCGGATTTCCCCAAGCTTGCGCAGGTCAGCGAGGTTTAGGCAAACGCGAACACTACATTCACATACGGCGCTGACCTGCGGAAACGCTATGTAAGCCGTCGTTCGAAATAGCGCTCCGACCTGGGATTTCAAGAAATTTTCGACTATGCCGCGAAGAGCGGTTGCGGGCCCTTCCGTACTCCGCGAAAATCTTGCCCTCATCGGTGAAAAGGGGACCTCTCGTGAAGCGTGTTCTGGTGGCCGCGGCGCTGGCCGCGGTCGGTTACGGCGCGAACGCGTTACCCGCCCAGGCCGTCGACGGCGTGCCCGGTGTCGACGTCAGCAATTGGACCGGCGAGGTCGACTGGGCGAGTGTCGCGGCGGGCGGCGCGAAGTTCGCGTTCGTGATGGCCAGTGAGGGCGGCGACTTCGTCAGCCCCACGTTCTCCGCCCAGTTCGAGGGCGCCGCCGACGCGGGGCTGGTCCGGGGCGCGTACCACTTCGCCCAGCCGCACGAGTCGGACGGCGCCGCCCAGGCCGAGTACTTCGTGCAGAACGGCGGCCGCTGGACCGGCGACGGCGTCACGCTGCCGGGCGTGCTCGACCTGGAGGACAACCCCTACAAGGACCGCAACGGCAAGGACAACTGCTACGGCCTGTCCCCCAAGGACATGGTCACGTGGGTCAAGGACTTCACGAAGCGCTACCACCAGCGCACCGGCCGCCAGGCGATCATCTACACCACGACGAGCTGGTGGAAGACGTGCACCGGCGACTCCGCCAAGTTCAAGGCCAACCCGCTCTGGCTGGCCCGCTGGGGCGCCGATCCGGGCGAGCTGCCGAAGAGCTGGGAGCGGCACACGTTCTGGCAGTCGGCCGACAAGGGCACGCTGGCCGGCGGGCAGAACTCCTTCAACGGCAGCGAGTCCGAGCTCAGAGAGCTGGCCATCGCCGCGGTCGAGCTGACGGTGTCCGGCCAGGCGAAGGGCCGCCGCTCGTACACGATCACGATCGCCAACACCGGCCCGCACCCCGCGGGCACGATCAAGATCTCCGGTCGTGCGTACGGCGGGCAGAAGGTCGTCAAGGCGCCCGGCTGCAAGTTCAGCGGCACGGCCGTGAAGTGCACGGTGGCGAAGCTGAACCGGGGACAGAAGGTGCGGCTGACGTTCACCACCAAGGCGCCGGCCAAGGGAAGCGTGGGGATGCGGTTCACGGTCGGAACGGTGGAACTGGACCTGAAGGCCCGCTGAGCCGCGCGATCTTGCGGCTTTTGCATGAGGATGTATCCCGACTTTCCCTATTAATACGGAGGCGTGGGCGGGTGTCGGGGCGGCTGCGGCGGGGACTACTGCCCGCCCTTGCCCTGGTACTGCTGCTGGCCACCGCCTCCGCGCCCATCAGGGAGTGGGTGGCGCCGGACATCGTCAGGCTCGCCTACGAGATCGAGCGCAAGGACATCACCTACTCCTGGGGCGGCGGGCACGCTGACGAGCCGGGCCCGTCCAAGGGCACCTGCCTCGGCTACAAGGGCAAGATCCGGCCCTGTCCCGCCGCCAGGACCAAGGGGCTGGACTGCTCGGGGTTCACGAGGTGGGTGTACGCGCTGGCGCACGGCTCCGACGTACTCGGTCCCGGTAACACCGACGACCACGTGCGGCGCATGTACCGGGTGAAGAACCCGCAGCCCGGCGACCTCGTCTACTTCGGAAAAATCACGAAAAAGCGCGTTAAGACGCACCACGTCGGGATCTTCCTCGGCAACGGGAAGATGATGAACGCCCCCGAGACCGGCGCCGAGGTCCGCATCGACGACATCGCCGACAAGAAGGGCTTCGCCGGCTACTACCGGTTCTGAACGCACGATGCCCAGGAGGCATGAGTCGCTGCGTGAAAATTGAGAGTCCTGAGGTCTACTCTGTGCCGCTATGGACAGGCGATGGGTGGGCCCCCGCGGCTACGAGGTCGTCCCCGCCACGCGGGCCGGCCGCCAGGTGCTCCGGATCCGGCGCAACGGCTGGCTGATCGCCGACTGCCTGTCCGTGGCCGACGTCGCCAAGCATGTGGATCTGGCCGACCTGTGCGAAGTGATCGCGCTACCGATGAACCGCCGTTACAAAGCCGCAGGATAACCGACACAGGCGCCGCCTTACCCTCGTTGACATGCGAAAACAGGCTCTGACGTTCCTCGCGCTCGCCCTGACCGCGGCCTGCGGCACCGCCGGTGGAGTCCGGGTCGAGGGCCCGGCGCCGCCGTCGGAGTCCCGCGGTCCCGTCTACGTCGTCGCCTACATGGGCGACGCCCTGCAACGCCCGTCGGACTTCGCGCTCACCGAGTTCAGCAGCATGAACGGCGTGCGCTGGCAGTCGTGGGGCGGTGAGCGCGCCGTGGGCACCGGCGAGCTGAGCGGCACCTGGTGCCTGCCCGGCTGCGCGACCAAGGGCTACCCGGCCACGATCACCCTCAGCGGCCTGACGCGGCTGGAGCGCACCGGCTACTACGCCCGCTTCACCGTCACCTCCGGCCACAAGATCGAGGACGACCTGACCGACCAGAAGCTGGAGGTGCCGCCCCGATGACCGACGTCCTGCTCGTCGAGGACGACGCCGTGATCCGCGAGGCCACCCAGCTGGCCCTCGAACGCCACGGCCTGGCCGTACGCACGGCATCGGATGGTCTGTCCGGCCTGTCCGCCTTCCAGCGCCAGGCTCCCGACGTGGCCCTGCTCGACGTGATGCTCCCCCACCTCGACGGCGTCAGCCTGGCCAGGCGCATCAGGCAGGAGGGCGACGTCCCCATCATCATGATCTCGGCCAGGTCCGACGCCATCGACGTGATCAACGCCCTGGAGGCCGGCGCCGACGACTACGTCACCAAACCCTTCGAACTGGGCGTCCTGCACGCCCGCATCCGCGCCGTCCTGCGCCGCGCCGCCGCCGCGAGCGCCCCCGCCGTCCTCACGTTCGGCGACCTGACGGTCGACACCCAGTCCATGGAGGTACGGCGGGACGGCGCCCTCCTGTCCCTGACCCCGACCGAGCTGAAGCTGCTGCTGGAGTTCGCGGCGAACGCCGGGATCGTCCTGTCCCGGGACACACTGCTGCAGAACGTCTGGGACTACGCCTGGGACGGCGACACCCGCGTCGTCGACGTACACGTGCAACGCCTGCGCTACAAGATCGGCAACGACCGGGTCGAGACCGTCCGCGGGTTCGGCTACAAGCTGAGGCGCTCATGAGCCTGCGCCTGAAGATCGCCCTGTCGCTGGCACTGACCGCGGTGGCGGTGGCCACGGCCATCGGGCTCCTCGTTCACCTGCGCACCGCCGACACCCAGCTCGACACCGCGCGCCGTACGCTCGACGCCCAGTTCCAGTCGCTCCTCGCCCGCCAGGCGGAGGGTCAGGACGCCGGCCTGACCGTCGGGCCCGTCCCCGGGCCGCTGTCCCGCGAGATCACCACCCGCCCCGTGCGCGCCACGTACCTGGACGGCGGCACCCTGTGGGCCGCCACCACCCTGGGCGGCAAGACCGTCTCCCTCACCCGCCCCTACCACCCCGAACGGGCCCAGCTCGCCGCCCTCGACCGCACCCTGCTCACCTCGGGCGCGCTGGCCACGGTGGTGGCATGCCTGGCGGGGATCGCGGTGGCGACGGGTTTGAGCCGCCGCATCCGCCACGTCTCCAGGACCGCCGCCACCATCGCGTCCGGCGACCTGACCGCCCGCGTCTTCCCGCCCCCGCCTGTGGCGCGACCGTCTTCCGTTGCAGGGGGCGCTCGGCGGGGGGACGAGGTCGTGGCGGTGGGCAGGGCGCTGGACCGGATGGCCGACGCGCTCCAGGCCAGGCTGGAGGCGGAGCGCCGCGTGACGGCCGACATCGCGCACGAGCTGCGTACCCCGGTCACCGGACTGATGACCGCCGCCGAGCTGCTGCCTCCCGGACGTCCCACCGAGTTGGTCCGCGACCGCGCCGCCGTACTCGGGAGGCTGGTCGAAGACATCCTGGAAGTGGCCCGCCTGGACGCCCACACGGAGCGGCCAGCCCTGGAGCGCCGCCTGCTGAGCGCCCTGACCCGCCGGGCCATCACCGCCGCCCACTCCCTTGACGACGATCTCCCGCCGGGTGGCGGCGCCGGGGACGGGGTGCGGCTGGTGGTGGTGCGGGATGTCGAGGTGGAGACCGATCCGCGGCGGGTCGAGCGCGTTCTGGCCAATCTCGTGGCCAATGCCGTACGTCATGGGCGTCCGCCGGTCACGGTCACGGTGGACGGCACGACGGTGCGGGTGGCGGACCATGGGCAGGGGTTCCCCGCGGACATGCTGGCCGTACTGCGAGAACATGGTCCTCAGCGGTTCGCCAGCGGTGCGAGCGCCCGCGGGACGGGGGTCGGGCTGGGGTTGACGATCGCCGCCGGGCAGGCCCGGATGCTGGGTGCTGACCTGGAGTTCGGCAACACGGACACGGGTGCCGAGGTGACCCTGAGATTGCCTGGAACCAGTTCGCATCATCGCTGACTGCCGTGTATGGTTACACCTGTCCGCAACGCAGACAGCGCCTGCGGACAGGCCCCTATAGCTCAGTCGGCAGAGCGTCTCCATGGTAAGGAGAAGGTCAACGGTTCGATTCCGTTTGGGGGCTCCAGCTTCACCAGGCCTCACCGGAAGTTTTCGGTCGAGGCTTTTGTTATGAGTTCAGCGGTGAAGCATAGATGAGGTCAACGCACCTGACCAGGTGATGTACGTATGTGCTCCTGAGGTCGGGTATCCTCTACGGGTCCGGGTTGTTTCGCCCGGCTCCAGGCGGAGTAGCTCAGTCAGGCAGAGCAAACGGCTCATAATCGTTGTGTCGCCGGTTCAAGTCCGGCCTCCGCTACGGCCCTTCTCAGGTCACCAGGCCTGGGCACGGGTATGTCCATGTCCCGAACGTAGAAAGGCACTCCCACGTGGCTGCCACCGACGTTAGGCCGAAGATCACGCTGGCCTGCCAGGAGTGCAAGCACCGCAACTACATCACGCGGAAGAACCGGCGCAACGACCCGGATCGGCTTGAGCTGAAGAAGTACTGCCCCAACTGCCGCACCCACCGCGCGCACCGCGAGACCCGCTAGCACTCGGCCGCGGCCAGGCCACCTCCCGATCCGGCCGACCGCGCCTCAGCCGCGATTCCACACGCGGCCCGGGTTCTCCGCAGGGCAGACACTCCTGCACCACACCGCACGAACCGGCACCTCCACGGAGGCGCCGGTTTGTCGCATTTCCACCCCAACCACGCGGCACCCTCCGGGCTCAACGCCTCCCCCTCCTCCAGCCCCACCCGGCATCCCGGCCCCGCTCGCAAACTCCCTGCGGCCATCCGGGCCCTGGCCCGCGGATCCCCGCTGTCGGGCGTCATGGAAGCACGTCGTGACCACCCCGGGCACCGGCCCGTTCGTTGGGCTCATCGCGTTGGGGCGGCGGGCCGTACCGGGTCATAGGGGTTGGTTGAGTTCTCTCAGGGCCAGGTCCCAGGGCTGGGTCTGCTGTTCGCCGTCCGATCCCGCCACCACCACGACCCCCTCGGCCCGCAAGCTCTCCACGCTCCGAATGAACGGCGCCCGCGCCGACAACGCCGCGTTGACGAAGGTCAGCACCACGACCGGGATCCCCAGCCCAGGCGCCTCGGCGAGCAGGCCGAGCGCGTACGAGTCGGTCATCCCCTGGGCGAACTTGTTCACGGTGTTGAAGGTGGCCGGAGCGACGATGATCGCGTCGGGCCTGGGCGGCTTGGGTTCGTGGGGTTTGCGGTAGCGGCTGCGTACGGCCCGGCCGGTCTGGAGTTCCAGCGCGGGCACGTCGATGAAGTCCAGGGCCTGCGGGGTGGCGACGATCTGGACGTCCCATCCGGTGTTCTGGGCCAGTTCGACCAGGCGGCCGACGTCCGAGGCGGGCGCGGCGGCGCAGACGATGACGTAGAGGACCTTCACCAGGCCAGGCTAGTTGCCCACGCCCAGCGACGCCCGGTTCGCCGACCTTGAAGGGCTTATGCGGGAAATGCGGCTTAAGCTGTCGGTCGTGACGAAGATCCCGCTGCGCCGGTTCACCGGACGCGCGCTCCCCATCAATGACGAAGGCCGGGTCCTGCTGCTGCACGGGTTCGATCCGGCCGTGCCGGAGCAGCCGTTCTGGTTCACGATCGGCGGCGCGGCCGAGCACGACGAGACGCTGCTGGACGCGGCGGTCCGGGAGCTGTTCGAGGAGGTCGGGATCACGGCGCCCGCCGGAGAGTTCACCGGGCCGCTGGCGACCGGGACGATCTCGTTCAACTTCGGCGAGTACGCGATCACGCAGGACCAGACGTTCTTCGCGGTCCGGGTGACCGGCGCGGAAGTCTCGTTCGATCACATGGAGGACATCGAGAAGGACACCACGCTGGGACACCGCTGGTGGAGCGTGGAGGAACTCGAGACGACCGACGAGGCCTTCTTCCCCGCGGACCTTCCGGCCATTCTTCGCAAGATCACACTGGACGGAGAATCCGGGTAGCTCCGGCGATCAGCGCGGTGGCCAGGATCCACCCGGCGGCGATCAGGCCGTACGCCAGCCCCTGGGTCCAACCGGCCGGATCGAACAACTCCCGCTGCCCGAATGTCGCGATCGGCAGCAACAGGTCAAAGGTGTAGGCGAACGCGTCGAACGCCGGAGCTTCCGAGGGCTTGAGCGCTCTGGGTGGGTTCATGGCGAAGACGACCGTGCCCACGACCAGCAGCAGGACGAACCAGATCGAGGCCAGCCAGGGGCGGTAGCCGTACCCGACGGTGATGTCGAGGAGATTGCCCCAGATACGGCCACTGAGCGGGAAGGTACGGCGTCGCGCCCGCAACTTGGCCAGTTGGGTGCGGCGGGCCAGATGCTCGTTCCCGTCGCGCAGGCACCACGCGGCGAGCTGCTCGTACGGCTGCGGCCGGAAACCCGCCGGATCCCGGCCGACCCAGTCGATGCGCCGGGTGACACCGCTGCCGCGCAGTGCTTCGTAGACCAGGCCGTTCAGGCGGAGCTTCTCCGGCCAGGTGTCAGGGTCGTCGCGGAGCGTGCCGACGCGGGAGTGGGCGAGGCTGACGACGCCCTCGATGGGCTCGGCGGGCTTCAGGACGAGTTCGCGGACCTCCATGTGGCTGGCGTGCAGCGCGTACGGCGTGTCGGGGCTGTGGATGGCGCCGGTGATCGACAGGGTGCCGTTGACGCGGGCGCCGCGCAGCCGTACGACCCCGAAGGCCTGGAAATCGCCCTCGAAGATGTCTTCGACCGTGATGTTGTCGGCGGCCAGCGCGTCCTTGCCGGGGTTGCGGATGGTGGCGTTGCTCATGAACAGGCCGCCGTTGAGCCGCGCCCCGACCAGGCGCAGGCCGCCGGTGATGTCGGCGTTGTTGAGGTAGAGGCCGGCGTCGACCACCATCGCGCCCGACCACAACGCCCACTCCTCCGTGGTGGTGATCTTCGTGCCGCCGAGCCAGAGACCGCTCTCGAACACCGCCCGCGCCACCCGGACCGAGCCGGTCACGACCGAACCCGACAAGCTCAGGTGCCCGGCCACCCGCATGCCGCTGCCCCGCAGGCCGGGCAGGTGGCAGTCGGTGAACCGCAGCGTCTTGGTCGTCGCTCCCGCGCAGTCGACCGGTTCGTCCAGGTGGCAGCCGCTGATCGCGAGCTCGTATGCGGTGTTCGCCCCTCTGAGGGCGATCTGGCCGGTGATGCGGGCGCCGCGCAGCCGTACGGCGGGGGCGGTGCCCGCGGCGGGTTCGTGGGCGCCGAGGAGCAGGGCCGAGATCACCTCGCCGCGCACGGTGCGCTCGGGGCCCCACGTCTCGCCGTCCGTGGGCGCGTTCTCGCCGGCGATGCGGCCGGGGCCGGTGATGGGGTCGGCGAACTCGGTCCAGGCGCCCGTTTCGAAGGCCTTCCAGACACGCTGCTCGGCCGCGTTGAGCCGCATACGTAACCCCATGATCCAATTGTGCACCACCGGGTTGGAACCTCAGCGCCGATATCCCGCCATTCGCTCCAGCCTCGCCACGCGCTGCGAGGTGGGCGGGTGGCTGGAGAACATCCGGCCGAGTCCCGATCCGCTGAACGGGTTGGCGATCATCAGGTGCGAGGCCGAGGTCAGCCGGCTGTTCTCCGGCAACGGCAGCCGCCGGGCGCCCATCTCGATCTTCCGCAACGCGGAGGCCAGAGCCAGCGGGTCGCCGGTCAGCCGGGCGGCCGACTCGTCCGCCTGGAACTCGCGTGTCCGGGAAATCGCCATCTGCACCATGCCGGCCGCCACCGGGCCCAGCACCATCATCAGCAGCGCCCCGAGAAATCCGGGGCCCTCATCGTCGTCCGAGCCGCCGAAGAACACCGCGACATAGCTGACCCACGTGATCATCGTGGCCAGCGCCGCCGTAACGGACGAGAGGAGGATGTCGCGGTTGTACACGTGTGACAGCTCATGCCCGATGACCCCGCGCAGCTCCCGCTCGTCCAGCAGCCGCGTCAGCCCCCACGTCACGCAGATCGCCGCCCGCCTGGGGCTCCTGCCGGTGGCGAAGGCGTTCGGCTGGGCCGTAGGCGAGATGTACAGCCTCGGCATCGGCTGCCGCGCCTCCGTGGACAGCTCGCGCACGATCTTGTAGAGCGTCGGCTGCTCGACCTCGCTGACCGGCCGGGCCCGCATGGCCGACAGCGCGATCCGGTCGGAGAAGAAGTACGCGATCCCGGAGCTTCCCAGCGCCATCAGCAACGCGACCTGCAGCCCGACCCTGCCACCCACCCAGGTGCCCACGACGAGGATCCCTGCCGACAATCCGCCAAGTAGCACGGCTGTGCGCACACCATTGCGACGCAAGGCTCCCCCTTCCGTGGTCTGGGTTCACCAGCTCCAACGTCCATCCCCCACCCCAACGTTCCCGCCCCACCATCCCGCACGCCGTTCCGGAAATCTCCCGTTCCCGGACTTGACCGGACATTAAGGACGCTGACCTGCGCAAACCCACACCCCCACAAGCACCCAACCCCCAGTCAGGGGGTACGGCGAGCAGTCAAGGGGCCTGTCAACAGGGGCATCGCTCGGCCGGAGCCGCAGGGACGTGCCTCGGCCAGAGCAGCACAACGCGATCCGCACCCGAAGCGGCGCGGCCCGGTGCCTCACCAGGCGCGGCTCGGCGCGGCACCACACGAGGCGGCGCGGCTCGGCGCGCGGCGGGGCGGCACGGCAAAGGTGGGGCGGCTCGGCGCGAGGCGAGGCGGGGCGGCTAGGCAGGGGCGACCTGAAGCGGCACGAGGCGGGCGCGGCACGAGGCGGGCACGAGGCGGGCGTGGCTTCGCGATGGCCCGGCGCGGGGCGGGGTCTTGGCCGGAGCGGTGCGGCGCGCGTGACAGGCGGGTTCCGCCCAGCGCGGCACGGCTTCTCGGGGAGTGGTGCTTGGGTGGACCGCAGGGGCCCGGGGATCTCGCGGGGTGCGAGTTGGCGGACATGCCCGCCGTACCTCTGAAGGTGGTGGTGAGCGGCTCGGGGCACGGCGTGCCCCGAGCGTCGCTAGCGGTAGTTCACGAACTGCAGGGCGACGTCGAGGTCCTTACCCTTGAGCAGGGTGATGACGTCCTGCAGGTCGTCCTTCTTCTTGGAGCTGACCCGAAGCTCCTCGCCCTGGATCTGCGCCTTGATGCCCTTGGGGCCCTCGTCGCGGATCAGCTTGGAGATCTTCTTGGCGTTCTCCTGGTCGATGCCCTCCTTGAGGGCGATCATCATGCGGTACTCCTTGCCCGACAGCTTCGGCTCGCCGGAGTCAAGGATCTTCAGGGAGAGACCCCGCTTGATGATCTTCTCCTTGAACACGTCGAGGGCGGCGTTGGCGCGCTCCTCGCTGTTCGCCTTGATCTCGATGTTCTGCTGGCCGGACCAGCTGATCGAAGCGCCGGTGTTCTTGAAGTCGAAGCGGTGCCCGATCTCCTTGACTGTCTGGTTCAGCGCGTTGTCGACCTCCTGATGGTCGATCTTGCTGACGATGTCGAATGACGAGTCTGCCAATGCCCGAAACCTCTCAGACGGGCCAAGTCACGGCGGACTCGGCCTTCTTCACTCTCGATAGCCCGCACGGGCGCCGCGGCCCGATAGTCCTTGATAGGCCTGACAAGCCTAGCCAGCATCCGCGCGCGGCGCTCTGCCGGTCAAATGTCGTTTACCCGAGCCTTGGCCGGGGAGATGGGGGTGAGCTGCGGGAATACCCACGACCAGGATGGTGAGAGGTGGAACCTTTGAACAAGCAGTCATTGACCGCGGTAGCCCGCAACCAGCTCGAAACCGCGCGTGTCGCCTCAAGCGGCCGCTCCGCCACCACCCTGTACGGCGGGCACGAACAGGTCCTACGCCAAACCATGATCGCCCTGGCTGCCGGATCCCGCATGGACGACCACAACAATCCCGGCGAAGCCACCCTGTACGTCGTGTCCGGCCGGGTCAGGCTCCTGTCCGACGGCGTCTCCTGGGACGGGATGACCGGGGACCTGCTGATCATTCCGCAGGCCGTACACGCGGTCGAGGCCGTGGAGGACTCAGCCGTCCTCCTCACCGTCGCGAAGCGCCGCTGACCCCCGACCACAAGCAGGACATTCTGATGTCACGTCCACCTCGAAAGTCCGCTATTCTTCTACCTGTCGCCGCGCAAGCGGGTCTGACAAGGCAGGTTGCCCGAGTGGCCAATGGGAGCGGACTGTAAATCCGTCGGCTTAGCCTACCCAGGTTCGAACCCTGGACCTGCCACACGCAGTACAAGCAGCTCAGAGGCCCTTTCGGGGGCCTCTTTGCGTTTCCGGGGTAGGCAGCCGTAGGCCACCGGAAGCAGCCGAATGTCGGTGGTCGCGGGATGTGCGCGGGATGAATCTTGGCGCGTTTTCCCTGCTCGGCGGCCGGATTTCGGCCCTCCTGCGGGATCAAATCGGCCCCAGGAACGCCGAAAAGCCCCGGTGCGCCGCCGGGGCTCTCGTTCGTCTCATGCTGCCAGTGCGTCCTCGATCCGCTTGTTCGCGATCTTCTGGTGGCCGTCGAGGCACTTCGCATAGACCCGAAGCAGGACGTCCTCGCCGAAGCGCCCGGCCTCGGCATCCCCGTGGTCGTCCTGCCCTTCATCAACACCGCCTTCGCCAGCCGTGCACCTCTGCTCCGGAGTGTTGAACAACTCCGCGCCGAAGGCATCCCCGTCCTCCTCGGCCCCGGCCAGTTCGAACCCCATCCAGCCGGCACAGGAGGAAGCATCCTGAACTCCTACCCATGGCCCTTGGCCCTCAAAGAGCTGAGCAGACTCACGAATCCGTAAGCGCAACTGCCGAATTGCCCCTATAGGAATCAAGGCGGCGGCTGCGCCGCTGCGCGCGGTCGCCAAGCCTTAAAGTATCGACATGTCCGAGAGCATCCCGTCCGACGGCCGATATGCCGAGCTTCGCGCACTGGGCGAAGAAGAGCGATACATGACGGTCGAGCTCCAGCGGACCCGCGCCCAGATTGCCAGCCTCATCCAGCAGCTTCTTCCCCCGCATGCCCACGCCGAGAAGATAGACGAGGTCGTGCAAGCAAGCGGCTACAGCCGGACTCTGATTGACGCCCTTCGACACAAGGACCACCTCTGGCACCAGGGCGGTAGGCCCAAGCGAGAATAAGCCTCCGGCGGGGATCTCCGGCTCCGGGATGATTACTGCGGGGACCTGAGGCTCGTAGGTAGCTGAGGTGGAAGCCTGGTCATCCCGCCCGGTGGGACCCCCAGGCATTCGCCGGGCACCGCCTGCGCAGCCGCCATTGCAGGAGCTTCTGGTGATCGTCGTGCCATTAACCCCGGTGGCGAGGGGTCAACCACGGTCACTCACGACCGGCCTCAGACCAGGTCAACACCTCTACAAGGCAAGATCCCTGCAATTCCCAAGCTGACAGCGCCTGGCCTCAAGCTCTACAAGACTTCGCGAGGAAGTGCTTCAAGAGGGCTGTCGGGTCGATCGGCCCAGTGCCACCAGTGGTGATCAGTCGGACAACTCCACCCAACGCGGCAAGTACGCCTGCCATCGTCCTCACGGTGCATCAGATAGAAGGCACCAACCGTCATTGGCTGGGCACATGTGGGGCAGAGCGTGACGGCGTCATCTGCACAAGCCATCGCAGCACGCTACCGGACGCTGTTCGAAGTTGCATCGCCCATGATCCGGGATATGCGCGGGATGATCTTTCTGAACGGGTGAGCGCTCGGGGCCGGCCCTCGTGGTCAGACGCTTGTGGTGAACTGAATCGTCGGTCCCCTGTAAATCCGTCGGCTTAGCCTACCCAGGTTCGAACCCTGGACCTGCCACACGCAGTACGAAGGGCCTCTGGTCTGCGCCTACGCGCACCAGGGGCCCTTCGCTTTCGGCGGAGTCATGGCCTTGCCGGGCGGCGCCCTCCTGGCCATGGATCCATTGGGTGCCGCTTGTTGGTCAGAATTTGGCCGTGGTCAGCAGCCAGGACTCGACGGTGCCGTCGGGGGCCCCCGCGAGTGCCTCCGACTGCAGGGCGAACGCGGCGGCGCCGCCCACGAGGATGCCGGCGATGATCGTACGGCGTGAGACTGATTCGGACATGAGTGTCCTCCGTTAGCGGATCTGTTGACGGATGAGATTGAGCACGTCGGCGTCAACATGGCCCGCGGCGTGCCGCAGGAGTTCCTGGAGTGTGCGCGATTCGGGGTCGGCCAGCAGGACCGTACGCCGATCGGCCGACATTTCCAGCGCGACGACGCGCGGGGCCACCTTGGCCCGTGCCACGCGGCCGTGCGAGGTGTCCAGGCCGGTCACCTCGATCCAGCGGAAGCCGAGCCTGCCCTCGTCCGGTGGCTTGAGTCCCTCGTCGACCCGCAGGCCGTCCACTGCCGCCACCACTGCGGAGCGTGCGGACTTGTCGAGGGTCCAGCTCGGATTCGGCCGACCGGAGTAAATATCGACTGTCGCCACGCTCGGCGAGCCGCCCTGGGCGCCGGAATTGCCGCAGGCGAACATGGACAGCGAAACTCCGAGCACCGCGAGAACAAGCCGGACAGCCACTGGAACTCCCTGACTAGTTGATAGTGGAGCGCGGATTTACCCGGGGATAGATGTACGGAGATCCGTCCACTGTATACGGACCCCGGTTGCATGTCACCGGATTGGTAATGGCCAGCCCGGAATTGTCGACGTTCGTCGCCGGTGTGCTTCCTGGTTTGTGCGCCCAGCGTTGGAGGCTGCCGGAGTAATCGGCGATCCGGTGGTAGAAGTGAAAGTCCTCCCCCGGCCAGATGCAGAGATAGCTGACGAACCTGTCGTCGTTGCAGGCGCTGGTGTAGCCGTCGCGGAACACCGCCGCCTTGATGTTGGCGATGGTCAGCGAGGTGAAGACGCTGCCGGTGCCGCGGCCGGGCTGCGCGAAGGTGCCGGTGGCGAGGCTGGAGGCGAAGTTGTAGCAGTTGTTGGTGGGGCGGCGGGCGCCGTTCCAGAAGGTGTTGAGGTCCGCCCAGGTGGACGACCAGGTCGCGCAGGCCGCGATCTGGCCTGCGGCCCCCGACTCCAGGTGTGCCGACGGGGTGCCTATGGTGAGGTCGGATACGTCGCCGACCTCGGGCGAGATGGTGGCCTGTGCGCCGGGGGTGTGTAACAGCCAGCGTTCCGTGACGTCCGACACCCGCAGGCCGGTGGCTTCTCTGAGGCGGAAGCTCGGTGGCAGGCCGGATGCGGCGAGGCGTTCCCGACTTGAGCGATCGGCGGTCACGACCATTCCGCGATAACCCAGCTTGGACTCGACGTCGTTGACCGAGCGTAACCCGGAACGATTCGCCTTGAGGCGTTCGATGAGTTCGCGTTCTTCGCGTGCCGTGAGCTTCCAGTGCGGATTCGGACGTCCAGAAAAGACGTCGAGTTCGATGTGGAGCATTGCCTCTCCTCCGCGATCGTGGATTCCACAGCGAAGTTAACAGGCGAGCAAGCACCTGGAAAGACACAAAATTCAGGCCGAAGGCGGAGCCGCGCGAAATTCACTTCAAATTGAAACTTCCATTAACCGTTCGGCCACATTTGCAAACCCCGCCGAAAAAGGGAGGCGCGTTCAAAAATACCTTCCGGCGTGGCGCGCTTTCTCATCATGTGAGACCGCGGACGATGGAGCGGTCCCGTGCCGACCGAGTTGAGCAGGCGTGACGTGGCGGCCGCGGAGTGATCATCATGGTCGGCCTGTCACGCGGCGATCCTTGGTTTCGGTCGGCCATTCGGCCCTGTGCTCGCGTGTCAGCCCGTCAGCGTGGTCAGGGTGAGAACCAGTTGCGGGGCCGCGGAGAACAGGACCGCGATTGCCAGCGTTGCGGCGACGGCGACCCAGGTGGCCGGGTGGGTGCGGGCGAGCTTGTGGGCGGGAGCGGAGGCCGGGGTGACGATGCGGGCGGTCCAGGCCACGTAGTAGTACAGGCCGATGACCGTGTTGACGGCCATGACCACCGCCAGCCAGCCCAGGCCGCCCTCGACGATCTCGCGGAAGACCACGACCTTGGCGAACAGCCCCGCCAGGCCGGGCGGCAGGCCCGCCAGGCAGATCAGGCAGAAGGCCAGGGCGATGCCCGCGACCGGGGTACGGAAGGCCAGGCCCCGGTAGTCGTCCAGTTCGTTGCTCGGGGCGCTCCGGGAGACGAGCATGACCACGGCGAAGGCGCCCAGGTTCATGGCGGCGTACAGGACCAGATAGGCCATCGACGCGGTGATGGCGGCGCCCGATCCTGCGGCGATGGCCAGCGGGGCGAGGATGTAGCCGGACTGCGCCACCGAGGACCAGGCGAGCAGGCGTACGGCGGAGCGCTGGCGCATGGCCAGCAGGTTGCCCGCGGTCATGGTCAGGGCGGAGAGGATCGCGATCAACGGGGACCAGGTCGCCGCCTGGCCCCGCAGGGCGGCCACGAGGACGAGGATGAGGCCGGCGAACCCGGCGGCCTTGGAGATGACCGACAGGAGGGCGGCGACGGGGATGGGCGCGCCCTGGTAGACGTCGGCCGCCCAGGAGTGGAACGGGACGGCGGCGATCTTGAACGCGAAGCCCGCCGTCACCAGGACCACGCCGACCGCGACGACCGCGGGCAACGCGCCGGGGGCGCCTGGGGCCGGGAGCTGGCCGCTCAGGGTCGCGGCCAGGCGGTTGAGGTAGACGGTGCCGGTGATGCCATAGAGCAGGGAGACGCCGAAGAGCATGATGGCGGTCGAGACCACGGACACCACGAACAGCTTCACCGCCGCCTCCGAACCGCGGCCGTCGTAGCGTTTCAGCGCCGTCAGGGCGAAGACCGGCAGGGAGACCAGTTCGAGCGCGACCACGAGCATGATCAGGTCGCGGGAGGCGGGGAGGGCGACGGCGCCCACGAGGGTGCAGAGGAGCAGGAAGTACCACTCGCCGACCGGGATGCCACCGCCCGCGAGTTCGGTCATCGACAGCAGCACCACGACGACCCCGGCCACCAGCGCCAGACCGGCGAAGACCACGGTGAAGTGGTCCACGACGAAGGAGCACATGGGGGTGGGGCCGGTGTTCAGGGCCTCCGGGACGCAGAACGTGGACAGGCCTTGGGCCGCCGCCGGGGCCTGGGCCACCACGAACGCCAGGGCGGCGAGCAGGCCGGTCATGGTGATGAGGCCGAGCGCGGCGCGTACCCGGCGGGTCGCGGGCAGGAAGGCGTCGAGCAGCAGCACCAGGCCCGCCACCAGCGCCAGGATCAGCGGGGCGGCGATGGCGAAGTAGTCGATCGACTGGATCACGACACGACCCCCAGCAGCGCCTCGACGGCGGGTGTGGTGAGCGAGAGCAGGAGGCCGGGCCAGAGGCCGAACAGCAGGATCAGGACGATCAGCGGCGCCCAGGCGGCCATCTCGTAGCCGCGGATGTCGGGCATGCGGGACAGGAGGCCGATCCGCTCACCGGACTTCTCCAGGCGCGTGTCCGCGAGCTCGTCGGACGGGCCGGGTGCGGGTGCGGGCGTGGCCTTGCCGCCCGGCAGTCCGTGGGTCACGCGGGAGAGCATGACCAGGAAGTACGCCGCGGTCAGCACCGCGCCGAGGCCGCCGATGACCATGAACGTCAGGAACAGCGGCCGGGAGAGCGCCTCGGCCGGATCGAAGGCGCCCAGCAGCGCGAGCATCTCGCCCCAGAACCCGGCCAGGCCCGGCAGCCCGAGCGAGGCGATGGCCGCGAACGTCAGCACCGAGCCCAGGTGCGGGAGGGTGGCCAGCATGCCGGTGATCGAGGGCATGTCGGCGGTGGAGTAGCGCTCCTTGATCGCTCCGGCCAGGAAGAAGAGCAGGCCGGTGATGAGGCCGTGGGCGACGTTGGCGAACAGGGCGCCGTTGATGCCCACGGTGGTCAGCGTGGCGAAGCCGAGCAGGACGAAGCCCATGTGGCCGACGGAGGAGTAGGCGATCATCCGTTTCAGGTCGCGCTGGGCCAGGCAGGCCAGGGAGCCGTAGATGATGCCGACCACGGCCAGTGCGCCCAGCCACGGCGCCAGGGCGGCGGCGCCCTCGGGCAGGACCGGGATGGCGATTCTGGCGAAGCCGTAGGTGCCCATCTTGAGTAGTACGCCGGCCAGCAGCACCGAGCCGACGGTCGGCGCCTCGGTGTGGGCGTCGGGCAGCCAGGTGTGCAAAGGCCACATCGGGGTCTTCACCGCCAGGCCGCTGCCGACCGCCAGGAACGCGACCACCTGGACCGCCCTGGACATTCCCGCACCGTGCCCGGCGGCCAGCTCCACCATGTCGAGCGTGCCCGCCTGCGCCCAGATGAGCAGCAGGCCCAGCAGCATGACGACGGAGCCGAGCAGGGTGTACAGGATGAACTTGACCGCCGCCGCCCGGCGGGCCTTGCCGCCCCAGACGGCGATCAGGAAGTACATCGGGATCAGCACGATCTCGAAGAACACGAAGAACAGCAGCAGGTCCAGGGCCAGGAAGGTGCCGATCATGCCGACTTCGAGCACCAGCAGCGTGAACACCAGCGCCCTCGGCCGACTGCCGCCCGCTCTGGGGCGGAGCAACTGGCCCTGGCCGCGGCCGTCGCCGACACCCAGGTAGACGAAGCACAGGAACGTCAGCAGGGCGGTCAGCGCGACCAGCGGCAGCGAGATCCCGTCGACTCCCAGGTGGAACCTGAGTCCCAGGCCGGGGATCCACGGCAGGTCGAGGGTGAACTGCATGCGGGCGGCCTGGCCGTACTCGAAGGTCGCGACCATGATCGCGGCCAGCACCAGGACCGCGCCCGAGACCGCGAGGCCGTAGAGGCGCAGCGCCCGCCGCAGCGCGGGTGGGGGTGCGAGCAGCACAAGAGCACCCAGCAGGGGTACGGCCAGCAGTGCGACAGGCAGCCAGCTGAGCCCGCTCATGCGAACATCACCGCCCCGACGACGATCAGGAGCACACCGGCGAGTACGCCGCTGACGTAGAGCTGCACGTTGCCGTTCTGCGCGAGGCGCAGGACCCCCGACAGGCCACGGGCCGTGCGGCCGGAGCCGCGCACCGCGCCGTCCACGACCCGGTCGTCGGTGCTGACCACCAGCCGGGACAGCGCGAGGATCGGGCGGACGAACAGGGCCGCGTAGACGGAGTCGACGTAGAAGGCGCGCTCGCACGGGACGCGGAACGGCCCGAGGATACGCGCGGGGTCGGCGACCGGATCGCCGCGCCAGAAGGCGTAGACGACTCCGGCGCCGAGCAGCGCAAGGACGACGCTGATGGTGGCCACGCCGATGTCGAGGTGGAGGCCGCCGGCGAAGCCCAGCAGGAGGGCGGGGACCGCGAGCAGGACGATGGGGATCAGCATCGTCGGCGGCGCCTCGCGGGTGTCGACCACGTGCGCCGTGCCGGGCTGCGGCTCGGGCAGGGCGACGGTCCGCGCGGGCCCGAAGAAGGTACGCAGCCAGGCGCGGGCCGAATAGGCGCCGGTGACAACGACGGTGGCCAGGGCGCAGGCGTAGAGCAGGAGCGCGGCGGCGTCGGTGAGGGCGGCGCCGCCGACCGCCCCGTCCATGGCCAGCAGGAGGCTGTCCTTGCTGAAGAATCCGCTGGCCGGCGGCAGGCCCATGAGGGCGGCGAAGCCGATCGTGGTCGCGGCGAACGTGACCGGGAGCTCACGGCGCAGGCCGCCCATCCGGCTCATGAGGTTGGAGCCGACGTGGTGGATGACCGCGCCCGCGCACAGGAACAGCAGCGCCTTGAACGCGCCGTGCGTGAGCAGGTGGAAGATGGCCGCGTGGTCGGAGCCCGCGGCCAGGCCGCCGGCCATGTAGGACAGCTGGCTGATCGTCGAATAGGCGAGCACACGTTTGAGGTCGTCCTGGGCCAGCGCGGCCAGGGCGGCGCCCAGCATGCCGAGCGCCGCGATAACGGCCAGCACGTCGAGCGTGGGCCTGGCCCCGAGGAACGCGGGGAAGAGCCTGGCCACGATGAAGATGCCGGCGGCGACCATGGTGGCGGCGTGGATCAGCGCGCTGATCGGCGTCGGACCGGCCATGGCGTCGGGCAGCCAGGTGTGCAGCGGCACCTGGGCGCTCTTGCCCGCCACCCCGGCCAGCAGCAGCATGGTCGCCGTGACCAGCGTGGCCGTGGACATCTCGGGCACCTTGGCGAGCACGACGGCTATGCGGAAGCTGTCCGCCGAGATGCCCAGCACGAAGATGCCGAACAGGAAGCCGACGTCGCCGAGGCGCGTGACCAGGAAGGCCTTCACGGCGGCCCTGGAGTTGGCCCGGTCTTCCCACCAGTGGCCGATGAGCAGGTAGGAGCACAGGCCCATGACCTCCCAGCCCACGTACAGGACCAGCAGGTCGCCGGAGTAGACGACGAGCAGCATGGCGCTGGTGAACAGGCTGATGAAGGCGCTGTAGGACGGGTAGCGCCGGTCGTCGTGGAGATAACCCACCGAATAGACCTGTACGGCCAGCGCCACCAGGGTCACCAGGACGCCGAGGACACCGGACAGGGCGTCGACCTGGAGGGTCAGCGCGATGGGGACCGTACCGGTGACGATCGTGCCGTAGTCGGCGCCGACGGGGTCGGCCGCGCGTTCGGCGAAGAAGGCGAAGCCCTGAGCGGCCGCGAGCCACAGCGCCAGAGCGGCCGAGACCGCGGTGGGAAGGACGGCGATCCAGGCCGCGCGCCGGTTGCCGCCCCGGTGTGGCCGCCCCGCTTCGGCGGGTTGGCCTGGTTGCTGCCCTTTCGGCCAGCGGGAAAGGAGCAGGCCCGCGAAGGCCGCGAGAAACGGCAGCGCCACGATCAGCAGAGGGAACGGCGAGGACGTCGTGCTCATGTGTTGCCTCCTCGCCTGGCGGGGTGACCGGGGCGGCCGGCGCCGTCGCCCTGGTCGGAGGCGCCGTTGCCGCGTGCGGTGAGCTGGGGTGAGGTGACGGTGCCGAGTTCGGCGGGCTGGTGGTCGTCGGCGCGCCCGCCGTTGTCGCCGCCCGCGCCGTTGTCGCCGTCGGCGGTGGTGGCCGGGTCGGCGGGTTCGGCGAGGTCGCGAAGGCGGTCGAGGTCGACGCTCTGGCGGTTGCGGAAGAGCGCGAGCACGATGGCCAGGCCGAGACCCAGCTCGGCCGCCGCGATCACGATGATGAACAGCGTGAGCACCTGACCGCTGTGGAGCACGTCGGCCAGCCACATGTCGAACGCGACCAGGTTGATGTTGACGGCGTTGAGCATGAGCTCGACCGACATCAGCACGAGGATCGTGTTGCGTCTGGCCAGCACGCCGTAGACGCCGATGGAGAAGAGCAACGCGGAGACGACCGCGGGGTACACGATGTGCACTAGGGCCCCCCGGGACCTTCAGCCGGAGCCTGATCCCCGCCGGCCTCGCCCGCGGACGGCGGGGCGCCGCGGATGTCGGTGCGGGACAGGACGATGGCGCCGATCAGCGCCGCGAGCAGGAGCACGGACAGCGCCTCGAACGGCAGCACCCACGTGCTGAACACGCTCGCGCCCAGCTCGCCCGCCGCGCCCTCACCCGGCTTCAGCGGCGCGTAGGCCGTGCGGAAGCCGTCGATCACGACCGTGACCAGGATCGCGGCCGTCGCCAGCGCGACGACGGCGGCCACGACGCGGTTGCCGCTGTCGAGGTCGGCCGAGCGTCCGATGGGGGCGCGCGTCAGCATGATGCCGAACAGCAGCAGCACCACCACCGCGCCCACATAGATCAGCACCTGCACCCAGGCGACGAACTCCGCGGTCAGCACCAGATATCCGCCGGCCAGCGCGCCGAAGCAGACGACTAGCCAGAGGGCGGCGTGGACGAGTTGCTTGGTGGTGACGACGAGCAGCGCCGATCCGACGGCCACCGCGCCCAGGAGCAAGAACACGACTTCTTGCGTGGTGGGTGGCAGGAAGGGCGCCGCCTCGGTCACGAATCCTCCTCGGACTCCTGTGTCTCGTCGGGTCGCAGCTGCCCAGGCGGACGGATTGACCGTGGGTCGGCCATCCGCCGCCTGCGCGGGCTCGCGGCAGAAGTCTGCTCTCCCGAATCGGACGGCCGCGACGACTCGCCCGAACCTGTGGACAACTCGTCGCCGGATTGCTCGCCTGTGGACAACTTCCCGCCCTCGGGCTCCGGTGCGCCGCCTGTGGACGCATCGGCCGGAGGTGTCTCGGGTGTCTTGTCTGTGGCCTTCGCGCCGGTGGACGCTTCGCCGGGAGGTGGCTCGGGCGTGCCTGCGGGTGGTTCCCCTGTGGGCTTCGCGTCGGTGGACGTTGCCTCGGTGGGCGAAGCCTCCGTGGGCGTTGCCTTGGGGAGTGAACCCTCTGCGGGCGTTGCCTCTGGGGCCGGGCCCTCTGTGGGCGTTGCGACTGTGGGCGTTGCGGCTTTGGGTGTCCGCTCAGCGGGCTTTTCCGCGGTGGACGAGCCTTTTGCGGGCGTTTCTCCGCTGGTGCCCTCTGGGGGTGTCTTTCCGGCTGGGGTGTCGCGGGTCCGGCGGGGTGTGGGGGTGTCGGACGGCGCCGGTCTGGCGGAGGGGCCTGCCGTACCGGATGGGCGGCGTGGAGCCGCGGTCAGTTCCTTGGGAGGCTCCGCGCCCGCGTCGTGGGCGGGCGGCGGCGGGACGGTCTCGACCCATGTCCCGAGCTGCTCCTTCTCGTGGAGAAGGTTGCGGATGTCGCCCTCCGCGTATTCGAACTCGGGTGACCAGAACAACGCGTCGAACGGGCACACCTCAATGCAGATGCCGCAATACATGCAGAGGGCGAAGTCGATCGCGAATCGGTCGAGGACGTTGCGCTGGCGGGGGCGGCCGCCTTCCGGTGCGGGGAGCGTCTCCTTGTGGGAGTCGATGTAGATGCACCAGTCGGGACATTCGCGGGCGCACAGCATGCAGGAGGTGCAGTTTTCCTCGACCAGCGCGATGACGCCGCGGCTGCGGGGCGGGAGGGCGGGTTTGACCTCGGGGTATTGCCGCGTCACGGATCTGCGCAGCATGTGGCGCAGGGTGATGGACAGCCCTTTTGCCAGCCCTACTCCCGGTATCCGCACCATGGTTCAACATCATGACGCACTATGCGTCTGAGGTGAATGAGCCAGACTGTTGTCCCCAGTTTTTCCACAGTCATCCACAGGCTGTCCCCGAGTTATCCACAGGAGAGCCGCCCCACCTCGCCCTGTCACCCCCGACCGATAGTGTTCCGGCATGCCACACCCCCACCCCGCCCGCCCCAGCGCCGGGATCTGGGCTGCCTTCGTGGGTTGGGCGATCCTCCCCTTCATCAGTTGCGGCCTGGCCACTCCGCTCACCATCGGCTTCGCCGCCTTCTGGCTGCGCAGCACCTTCCACGCGATCGCCGCCGTCGTCTACACGGTGTTCGTGGGTTCGTTCCTGATCACCATCGTGGGATACGAGGAGTTCGAGCAGATACCCGACCCGATGCGTTCACTGATCACCATCGGCTTCGGCATCAGCTGGCTGGGCGGCGTGATCCACAGCGGCATCCTGGTCCCCTTCATGGCCAAGGCCCGCGTCAAACCCCCGATGGACCTTCACCAGCGGGTCACGACCCCCACCTACCATCCGCCGCCCGGCCACACCGGCTTCCAGAGCCGGCCAGGACATCCCGGCTGGATCGGGCCGTATCGTGTCCTGCACCTGCTGGGCCGCGGTGGCCAGGGCGCGGTGTACCTGGCGACCGCGCCCAACGGCAACCGGGTCGCGGTCAAGGTCCTGCACGATCTGGTGGACGAGACGGCCCGCGCGCGGTTCGCCCGCGAGGTCGACTCGGCGCGCAGGGTGGCGACCTTCTCCACAGCCAGACTGCTCGACGTCAACATCACCGGCCAGCACGCCTACATCGTGAGCGAGTACGTCGAGGGACCGTCCCTGGAACAGCTGGTCAAGAAGCACGGTCCGCGCGATCAGGACAGTCTGGTACGGCTCGCGTTATCCACAGCCGGTGCATTGGCGGCCATCCACAAGGCGGGCGTCGTCCACAGGGACTTCAAACCGAGCAACGTCCTGATCGGCTCGGACGGCCCCCGGGTGATCGACTTCGGCATCGCCAGGGCGCTGGATCAGGTCACGGTGACGCAGGGGAAGATGGTCGGGACGCCGCCGTACATGTCGCCCGAGCAGCTGACGGGTGAGGCGGTGGGCCCGGCTTCCGACGTGTTCAGCTGGGCGGTGACGATGGTGTTCGCCGCCACGGGGCGTCCGGCGTTCGGTGAGGACACGGTTCCGGCGGTGTTCAACAGGGTGCTCACGGTTCATCCGGATCTGTCGCCGCTGCCGCCCGCGTTGCGCGGGGTCATCGGGTCATGCCTGAACAAGAAGCCCGATGAGCGGCCGTCGGCGTCTGACGTGATGCTGGCGATCGTGCACTGACCTGGTGCTTGTGGTGGTGTGAGCGGGTTACGTGGTGGCGTCGGCGGACTCCGTGGTCAGGGCCAGATATCCGTCGTGGGTGAGGGTGCGGATCTCCAGGGGGAGGTTGTGGCGGGCGGCGAACAGGTTGACGTGCTCGGGTGACCAGGGGCCTGGGAGGTGGTGGACCGGGTGCCCATCGGCGGCCAGGACCACCAGACCGGCCAGGTCCCGGTAGCGGTAGAGAAACAGCCGGGCAGCGAACCCCTCGGCCCTGCCCTCGGGCTCTGGCCTGTCCACGGGGTTCGACGCCCCGGGAGGCTGCGTGTCGGGTGCGGCCGCAGGGGTGGGTGGCGGGTCTGCGCTTGAGGGGTGTGGGACCGCCACGGAGTCGGGGCCAGAGACCGCCGGGGACGGGTGGGCCGGGGTAGGCGTCCCGGGAGGCTGCGTGTTGTCGGCCGCCTGCGCGGGAGCCGCTGGCGCGCTAGTGGGTGTCAGGTCGGCGGCCGGAGAAGGTAGCGGGTCTGCAGACGCAGGGGAAGCGGGCGCGGGAGGGGACGGCGCGGGAGGGGACGGCGCGGACACCGACGGCGCGGGGGTGGAGGGTGCAGACCTGGAGGGCGCGGGTGGGGACGCCACGGACGGCGCGGGGGTGGGGGCTGCGGGTGGGGACGTGGGCGCGGACGTGGAGGGCGCGGGTGGGGACGCGGACGACGCGGGGGTGGAGGGTGCAGACGTGGAGGGTGCGGGTGGGGAGGCCACGGACGGCACGGGTGGGGACGTGGGCGCGGACGACGCGGGTGGGGACGCGGACGGCACGGGGGTGGAGGGTGCGGGTGGGGGTGGCGTGGAGGGTGCGGGTGGGGGCGGTGGGGCAGAAGTGGGGGAAGTCGAGGGTGGGGCGAGGGGTGGGTGGGGGGTTACGGGGAGGGCGGTCAGGGTTTGGGGGCCGCGGTTGATGAACAGGATGCCGGACGTCAGCCTGAGGTGCAGGCCGCCCACCGACCCCACCATCACCCCCTTACGCACACTCCGCCGCGTAAGACGCTCACGCACAGGCGCCAGAAACAACAACAACGGACTGAACAAGAAGATCAGCCACTTGACCTCGACCACATCGATCAGCAGCCGCCCGATCGCCGAGAACCCCCGCCACACGTACCAGAACCCGTTCGACGTCAGGTAGATCATGATCCCGAGGGCCGCCACCCCCAGCCCGATCGCCACCGGCTTACGCCAGCGCGCGGCCGGTGCGGGCGGAACGCCGACGATGCGCCTCCACCCAGGCGCGCGGGCGGCCAGCGCAGCCCGGACCCGGGCGGCGGGAGCGTCGAGCGCCGCGTGCAGCGGAACACCGCCCGCCTGCGCGAAGGCCAGGACGTCTTCCCATTCGCCGGGCAGGTCGGCGAGGACGAGCCCGTCCTGGTCGAGCACCGCCAGCCCGCTCACGGTCCGCTCGTACGCGGGCAGGCCGTCGGCGCCGACGGTCGTCTGCTCGTAGCGGTAGTGGAGGAGGGCGGCGGGCGTGAGCCGTACCGGAGAAGGGGAGATGAGCAGTTCGCCCGCGGACCAGGACAGGACCGTCAGACCGGAGCGCAACTCGCTCAAAGCAGCACCTTCACGACACCCGTCAGCGCGAGCTGGACCAGGGCCAGCGGCACCAGCCCGACCCAGGCCAGCTTCTGCAGCTGGTCCTCGCGCAGCCGGGGGAAGCTGACGCGCAGCCAGATCACCACGAAGGCCAGCAGGAACACCTTGATCAGCGTCCAGATCCACCCGGCCAGGAGGGGGCCGTGCCAGCCGCCGAGGAACAACACGGTGGTCAGGAAGGAGAGCACGACGATGCCCGCGTACTCGGCGAGCATGAACAGGGCGAACCGCATCCCGGTGTACTCGGTCATCGGGCCCATGATGATCTCGGACTCGGCGATGGGCATGTCGAACGGCGGGCGGCGCAGCTCGGCGAGACCGGCGAGGAAGAAGACGACGCCGCCGATGGCCTGCCACGGCAGCCACCACCACTGCCACTGGTCCAGGATGCCGGGCAGCGAGAGGGTTCCGGCGGCCATGGCGACGGAGGAGGCGGCCAGCACGAGCGGCAGCTCGTACGACATGAGCTGGGCGGCCGAGCGCATGCCGCCGAGCACGGAGTATTTGTTGGCCGAGGCCCACCCGGCCATGATCGAGCCGAGCACGCCGATGCCCATGACGGCCAGCACGAAGAACAGGCCGAGGTCGAGGTTGACGCCGAAACCGTTCTTGTCGATGGGGATGACGATCAGCACGACCAGGTACGGCACCAGCGCCACACCAGGGGCGATCATGAAGACGCGGCGGTCGGCCGCGGCCGGGATGACGTCTTCCTTCTGGGCGAACTTGACCCCGTCGGCGATGAGCTGGGCCCAGCCGTGGAAGCCCCCGGCGTACATGGGCCCGAGCCGTGACTGCATGTGCGCCATGACCTTGTGCTCGGTCTGTCCGATGATGAGCGGCAGGAGCAGGAACACCGCGAGGATGACGGCGAAGCGCAAGATCACATCAAGCATGTGGCCTAACCTCCAGTGCCCCAGTCGGCGGGTACTCCGGGTGGGAGGATCTTACGGCGGCCGGGCGAGGACTCGCCGGGTTCCTTGGCGCCGGGCCAGGCCTTGGCCACGCGGGCGGCCAGGATGAAGTCCTTGCGCAGCGGGTGGCCCTCGAAGCCGTCGGGCAGGAGCAGCGGAACGAGGTAGGGATGGTCGTCGAAGGTGACGCCGAACATCTCGTACGTCTCGCGCTCGTGCCAGTTGGCGCCGCGGTAGACGCCGACGGCCGAGGCCAGCCGCGGCTCGGCGCGTGGCACCCAGGTGCGCAGCAGGAGCCGGGCGCGTTCGGCGGGGTTGTAGACGTGGGCGACGACGGTGAAGCCTTCCGGCGGGTCGTCGACGCCGGTCAGCCAGTCGAAGAACTCGTAGCCGAGTTCGTCGCGGGCGTAGGTGAGGGCCTCGGTCCAGTCGGCGGCGGCGACGTCGACGGTGTGCTCGCCGTACGACTCGCTGAGCTGGGCCCGCTCGCCCCAGGAAGAGAAGCTCACACGTCCTCCTTGTGGGCGCGCGACCAGATGTAGCGGTCGCTGAGCTTCTCCCCCGCGATCTTCTCCTGAAGCTTCATGATCCCGTAGAGCAGCGCCTCTGGCCTGGGCGGGCAGCCGGGCACGTAGACGTCGACGGGGATGATCTGGTCGACGCCGTTGGTGACGCAGTAGGAGTCCCAGTAGGGGCCGCCGGAGTTGGAGCAGGCGCCGAAGGAGATCACGTACTTGGGGTCGGGCATCTGCTCGTAGAGCCGCTTGACGGCGGGCGCCATCTTGTCGGTGACGGTGCCCGACACGATCATGAGGTCGGCCTGCCTGGGCCCGTTGGCGAACGGGATGACGCCGAACCTGATGAAGTCGTGGCGGCTGGTCGAGGTGGCGATGAACTCGATCGCGCAGCAGGCCAGGCCGAAGTTGAACACCCACAGCGAGTAGCGCCGCCCCCAGTTGAGGATGAACCGCATGGGCTTGGGTGCCAGCCGCGAGATCGGCCCCACGGTGGGCATCGGAAGATCGGCCATGTGACCATTCTCGCGCGGGTGGCGGCGGAAGAGTAGAGCCCCCTACATGTACAGCGCGGCGCGGGCGTTGTCGACGATCTCGCTCGCGATCCGCCGCGCGGCCTCGTCGAGCTCGCGGTCGATGGGCTCCATCCGTGGCGCGCGCACCATCGGTTCCGTGTACGGCCGGCCGGCCAGCAGGTCGCGGCGCAGGTGGGTGGGCGGATGGGTGGTGTCCACGCGCGCCTCCTGCCGCCGCGCGGCCAGGCGGCGCCGGTCGCGCTCGTCCTCGGGCATCTCGGCCACGTAGGCCCTGACCGCGTCCCACAGGTCCCCGCGTACCTGATGGGCCTGGGTGCCGAGGTAGTCCGCGAGGTGGGGCAGCGCCCAGAGCCCCTTGTCGATCGCGGCGAGCGCGGCCTCCGATCCGGCCACGCGCAGGGAGATGAGGTCGGCCCGGTATTCGGCACGCTGCGTGGCCCGGTAGGTGATGCGTTCGAGCGCCGTGTGGAACCCGCCGGCGACCAGCCGCAGCGGCGCCACGGCGATCTTGCCGAAGGTGAGGTGGTCGCCGTCCGTCCTGGTGGTCTCGTGCAGTTCGGCCAGCGCGCCCAGCGCGGAGCCGACGACGAACCCGTGCCGAGTGTCCTGGTTGACCGAGTGGGCGACCTCGTGCCCGAGCATCGCGATCCGCTCCTGCGGGGTCAGCGCGAGCCAGAAGGGGTAGCCGAGTTCCAGGAAGCGCCTGCGCAGCGGGCCGTAGGTGCCGTAGGCGGCGTTGACCTCGCCGGAGACGACGATCATGTGCGGGCGGGGCGCGCGCAGCGCGGTGGCGATCTCGTCCACGAGCCGGAAGAGCTCGGGCGCGTCGGTACGGCCCAGCGCCACTCCGTCAGGCAGTTTCCCCGGCCGCGGCGCCATGAGCCAGGCCAGCCCGAGCGCCCCGGCGCCGAGGATGATCCCGATGAACCCGGGCCGCGTGATCAGCCAGATCCCGGCGGCGACGAGGGCGAGCGTCAGCAGGTGCACCAGCAGCGCGGCGGCGTAGGAGGCCAGTCGGGCGAGGCGGCCGCCGGAGGCGGAACCGTCGCCGACCTCGTCGGGGAGCTCTTCTGCCGGCCGCGTGCGCGGCCGGTCCCGCCATGAGGTCATGGGGCACTTTATCTGGGGCTAGGTCCAGGTCAGGACGCGCTTGCGCCAGGCGTACAGGATGCCGAGCGCGATGAAGCCGAGGAAGACGAACATCTCCACGAGCGTGGTCATGCCGTAGCCGGGGGCGGCGAAGACCGTGGCCCAGGGGAACAGGAAGACGGCGTCGACCGCGAAGACCACGTAGAGGTAGGTGAAGACGTAGTAGCGGATCTGGGACTGGGCCCAGCCGTCGCCCACCGGATCCACTCCGCATTCGTAGGTGGTCAGCTTCTCCGCGGTCGGGCGGGTGGGGCGCAGGAGACGGTTGGCCATGAGCGCGCCGGCCACGATGGCCACGCCGATGAGCAGCAGCGCGGCGACCAGAGCGTAGTTGCCGTAGTAGCCGTCCATGGGCTGATCGTAACCTTCGTCAGCGCACCCGGCGAGGGGCGGCGCGGCTGCGGAGGGCGGGGGCCACCGGGGCTCCGTTGAGGAAGCGGCCGATGCCGTCCTCCAGGGCCTTGCCGTACACGAGCAGGGCGGCGCGCGCGGCCTCGACGGTGAGCTCGATGTCGTCGGGGGTGTGCGCGGCGGAGACCACGAACGACTGGCACAGGACGCCGTGCCGCAGGAGTTCTTGCAGGAAGAGCGTGCGGAACGGCTGTGACGGCTGCCCTTCGGCGTCCTTGGTGGTGAAGATCAGGCAGGAGGGGCGGCCGACGACCGCGACGTGGGCGGCGAGGCCGAGTTCGCGGGCGGCGGAGTTGACGCCGTCGGCGAGTGCGCGCCCGCGTTCCTCCATGACGCCGACAGGGTCGTGCTCGGTGTAGGCGCGGATGACCGCGCGCAGGGCGGTCAGCGACACCGTCTCCGCGCCGTGGGTGGACGACAGCAGGAAGACGCGGTCCCGGTCGGTACGCAGGCCGCCGAGCTCCATGACCTCGCGGCGGCCGGTCAGCGCGGAGACGGGGAAGCCGTTGCCGATGGCCTTGCCCCAGCAGGCGAGGTCGGGGCGGACGCCGTAGAACTCCTGGGCGCCGGGGTAGGCCCAGCGGTACCCGGTGATCATCTCGTCGAAGACGAGGAGCGCGCCGCGTTCCGTGCACAGGGCGCGTACGCCTTCGAGGAAGCCGGGCTCGGGCTCGGCCAGGGCGGTGGCGGCCTCCATGATGACGCAGGCGATCTGCCCGGGGTGCCGGTCGAACAGCGCGCGCAGCGAGCCGAGGTCGTTGTAGGCGAAGCGGAGGGTCTGCTTCCTGGTCGACTCGGGCACGCCGGCGTTCATCTCCAGCGCGCCGACGAACCAGTCCTCGGTGGCGAAGAACGGCTGCGCGCAGACGGCGACCAGGTCGCGGCCGGTGTAGGCGCGGGACAGGCGGACGGCGCCGGAGGTGGCGTCGGAGCCGTTCTTGGCGAACTTCACCATGTCGGCGCCGGGCAGCGGGGCGAGGAAGTCCTCGGCGGCCCGCAGTTCGAGCTCGGTGGGGCGGCTGAAGCTCAGGCCCTGGTCGAGCACCTCGCGCACGGCGTCCAGCACCGGTTGATAGGCGTGCCCGAGCGTGACCGAGCGCAGGCCCATGCCGTACTCGACGAAGCAGTTGCCGTCGGCGTCCCACACCCGCGCGCCCGCGCCGCGTACGAGTACCGGCGCCATGCCCTCCGGGTACTGGTCGTCACCGCGCGCGTAGGTGTGCGCGCCGCCCGGCACCAGGTCATGGAGCTTGCGCTGAAGAAGGGTCGACTGGATGAACCCCGTAGACGGTCCTAGATCCCGCACCCATCACATCGTAGGCACGCAACTCCTTTACGTACATACCCCACTAAAGGCTCGACTCCAAGATTCCCAAGGGAAGGTAAAGCGCTCAAAGGGCACCCATAGCCTGGCCCGCATGCACAAAATGCGATTCTTCGGAGGAATCGCGCTGATTGCCGTATCCGTCGCCGGTTGCGGCATGACCACCGCCTCCCCCGAGGGCGACCATAAGGTCCCCGCCGAGCCGACGAAGATCGATTTCGTGACCCCGTCGGCAGTCAACGGGCTCGTCACCAAGACCCTCGGCGAGGGGGACGGCAGCGGCCGGTACGTGCACATCACCTACCCCGAGATCAAGGGAGCCGGCCCGCTCAACGACAAGGTCAGGCAGGAGGCGGAGCGCCAGCTGCGTGCCTTCCGCGAGTCCACCGTCAAGCACGGACCGGCCCCCCGGCCCGAGCTCAACGTGGACTGGCAACTGCCCGTCGCCTCCGACGCCGCCATCGCCGTACGGCTGCGCACGGGCGAGTTCTACGGCGCCAACTGGGGCAACGCCAACCGGACGTTCTGGTACGACGGCCGGACCAAGCAGGCCTTCCCCTCCACCGGGCTGCTCGACGGCGAGGCGGCGCTGGGCGGGCTGGCCGAGAAGGTGAGCCGGCGGCTGGAGGCCCGCGGGTCCGGCGGGGTGGGGGCGAATCCCGAACTGTTCGACTCGATGGCCTTCAACCGCGACGGGGATCTCGTGGTGGAGTTCGACGACTGCCAGGTCGGCGCCTGCTCCTTGGGGAGGGTGGCGGAAGCCGTACCGGCTGCCGAGGTGGAGCCGCTGCTGTCGGCGGCGGGACGGCGGGCGCGGGAGGCGGCCCGCGCGGCCGCGCCGCCGACGCCGGAGACCACGCCGAAGGTGACGCCCACGCACAGCCCGGAGGCGACCAGCAACCAGGCGGGCACGGTCGACTGCGCGAAGGCGAAGTGCGTCGCGCTCACCTTCGACGACGGGCCGGGGCCGCACACCGCGCTGCTGCTGGACACGTTGCGCGACGCGGGGGCGCGCGCGACGTTCTTCACGGTCGGCGTCAACGCCGCGGCCCGGCCGGACCTCCTGCGCCGGATGAGCGGCGAGGGACACCTGGTGGGCAGCCACAGCTGGGCGCACCGGGACCTGTCGAAGCTGTCGAGCAGCAAGATCGCCGACTCGCTGATCCGGACCGAGGACACGCTGACGGCCACGCTCGGTGAGCGGCCGACGCTGGTCCGGCCGCCGTACGGGGCGGTCAGCAAGGATGTGCTGGCGGTTGCGAAGGAGCTCGGGGTCTCGCTGGTCAACTGGGACGTCGACACCCGCGACTGGCGTGACAGGAAGGCGGGGGTCGTGGCCAAGCGGGCGGTCAAGGGCGCGCATCCTGGGGCGATCATCCTGATGCACGACATTCATCGCACGACCGTTGAGGCGGTTCCGGACATCCTCAAAAGACTGCGCGGGAAGGGTTACACCTTCGTCACCGTTCCAGAGTTGTACGGCTCTGCAGGGATGCAGGCCGGACGCCTGTACCTGTCGGGGGCGAGCGGTTCACGCAAGCAACCCCTGACGTAGCCTGAGCTTTGGGGGGACGTATAGTTGGCGCTCGTGACCCGAACCACCCTCTTCGCCCGCCTGCACGTCGATCTCGGCAGGCTCGCGTCCGGGCTGTGTCACCCTTAGTCGTTCTCCCCCGCCACCCCTAACTTTCAACGCGTTTACCCGCATTGTGCGGCGAGGAAACGTCTTGACCCTCCCGAGGATCTAGCATGGAAACAGAGACCGCGCCCGCTCCCGCGCAATGGCGCGTCGAGGAGGACTCGTGACCGAGCGTAGCGAGGGCACCCGCGAGCACACCGCGCCGACCAAGGAGGCGCCGTGACGAAGCAGGTTCAGCAACTCGACCGTGTGATCATCAGATTCGCCGGTGACTCCGGCGACGGCATGCAGCTCACCGGCGACCGCTTCACCGCGGGCACCGCGGAGTTCGGCAACGACCTGTCCACGTTGCCCAACTTCCCCGCCGAGATCCGCGCCCCCGCAGGAACGCTGCCGGGCGTGTCCAGCTTCCAGCTGCACTTCGCCGACCACGACATCCTCACGCCGGGGGACGCTCCGAACGTCCTGGTGGCGATGAACCCCGCCGCGCTCAAGGCCAACCTCGGCGATCTTCCCCGGGGCGCGGACATCATCGCCAACACCGACGAGTTCACCAAGCGCAACCTGCAGAAGGTCGGCTACGAGGGCAACCCCCTCGAGGACGACACGCTGTCGGAGTGGCGGGTGCACGCGGTACCGCTGACCTCCCTCACGGTCAAGGCCCTGGAGGGCTTCGACCTGTCGAAGAAGGACGCCGAGCGCTCGAAGAACATGTTCGCGCTCGGCCTGCTGTCGTGGCTCTACCACCGGCCGACCGAGCACACGATCACGTTCCTGGAGCAGAAGTTCGCGAAGAAACCCGAGATCGCCAAGGCGAACATCGCGGCCTTCCAGGCGGGCTGGAACTTCGGCGAGACGACCGAGTCGTTCTCGGTCTCCTACGAGATCAAGCCGGCCAAGCTGGCGCCGGGCGTCTACCGCAACATCTCCGGCAACCAGGCGCTCGCCTACGGCCTCATCGCCGCGAGCGTGCAGGCCAAGCTGCCGCTGTTCCTCGGCTCCTACCCGATCACCCCGGCCAGCGACATCCTGCACGAGCTGTCCAAGCACAAGAAGTTCGGCGTGCGGACGTTCCAGGCCGAGGACGAGATCGCCGGCGTCGGCGCCGCCCTGGGCGCGGCCTTCGGCGGCGCGCTGGGCGTGACCACCACGTCGGGTCCCGGCGTCGTGCTGAAGGGCGAGACGGTCGGCCTCGCGGTCATGACCGAACTGCCGCTCATCCTGGTGGACGTGCAGCGCGCGGGCCCCTCCACCGGCATGCCGACCAAGACCGAGCAGACCGACCTGCTGATGGCCATGTTCGGCCGCAATGGCGAGTCGCCGGTGCCGATCGTGGCGCCCAGTTCGCCGAGCGACTGCTTCGACGCGGCCATCGAGGCCGCGCGGATCGCGGTGAAGTACCGCACGCCGGTCTATCTGCTGTCCGACGGCTACCTGGCCAACGGCTCCGAGCCGTGGCGCCTGCCCGAGGTCTCCGACCTGCCGGACATCTCCACCGAGTTCGCGGTCAAGAACGGCGACGAGGAGTTCCTGCCCTACAAGCGGGACACCGAGACGCTCGCCCGCGCCTGGGCCATCCCCGGCACGCCGGGCCTGGAGCACCGCATCGGCGGCATCGAGAAGGCCGAGGGCAGCGGCAACATCTCCTACGACCCCAACAACCACGACCTCATGGTCCGGCTGCGCCAGGCCAAGATCGACGGGATCGACGTCCCCGATCTGGAGGTCGACGACGTCCACGACGGCACCAAGGTGCTGGTGCTGGGCTGGGGCTCGACGTACGGGCCCATCGCGGCGGCGGTGCGGCGGATCAGGAAGGCCGGCGGCAAGGTGGCCCAGGCCCACCTGCGCCACCTCAACCCGCTGCCCGCCAACGTCGGCGAGGTGCTCAAGAGCTACGACAAGGTGCTGCTGCCCGAGATCAACCTGGGACAGCTGGCCCTGCTCCTGCGCGCGAAGTTCCTGGTGGACATCATCAGCTACAACCGCGTACGCGGGCTTCCGTTCAAGGCCGAGGAGCTGGCCGGAGTCATTCAGGACGTGATTGAGAAATGACCGAGCTGGTCAACGGCAAGGGGCTGAACCTCATCCCCAAGACCGACGTGAAGCAGACGCTCAAGGACTTCAAGTCCGACCAGGAGGTGCGCTGGTGCCCGGGTTGCGGTGACTACGCGATCCTGGCCGCGGTGCAGAGCTTCCTGCCGGAGCTGGGGCTCAAGCGGGAGAACATCGTCTTCGTCTCCGGCATCGGCTGCTCCTCGCGGTTCCCGTACTACCTCAACACCTACGGTTTCCACTCGATCCACGGCCGCGCGCCGGCGATCGCGACGGGGCTGGCGGCCAGCCGTCCCGACCTGTCGGTGTGGGTGATCACGGGCGACGGCGACGCGCTGTCGATCGGCGGCAACCACCTCATCCACGCGCTGCGCCGCAACGTCAACCTGAACGTCCTGCTGTTCAACAACAGGATCTACGGTCTGACCAAGGGCCAGTACTCGCCCACCTCCGAAGTCGGCAAGATCACCAAGTCGACGCCGATGGGTTCGCTGGACAAGCCGTTCAACCCGATCTCGCTGGCCATCGGCGCCGAGGCCTCGTTCGTGGCACGCACGATCGACTCCGACCGCAAGCACCTGCAGTCGGTACTGCGCGAGGCCACCGCGCACCGGGGCACGTCGCTGGTGGAGATCTACCAGAACTGCAACATCTTCAACGACAACGCCTTCGAGCCGCTCAAGGACCCCGAGGTCCGCGACGACATCACGCTGCGCATGGAGCACGACCAGCCGATCGTGAGCACCTCCAAGGCCGTGGTCAGGGCGGCCAACGGCGGCATCGAGGTGGTCGCGCGCGATTCGGTGAGCGAGGACCAGATCCTCGTCCACGACGCGCACAACCCGGACCCGTCGCTCGCGTTCGCGCTCAGCAGGCTCGACGAGCCCGCGTTCGAGCACGTGCCGATCGGCATCTTCCGGCAGGTGGACCGCCCGGCCTACGACGTGCTCATGGCCGAGCAGCTGGAGCAGGCGGCGGCCGGGAAGGGCCCGGGAGATCTCAGCGAGCTTCTGCTGGGCGGAGACACCTGGCGCATCGGCTGAGCCGAGCTGACAATGTCTCCGTAGCGGAACCTCTGTCGCGGAGACTCACTTGGCTGCCAAGAGCGTGCTGTCTGCCGTCTTGCTCTTGGCGGCCACCTTTCTCGGCTTACCGGCGGTAGCACCACCGCCGGTCGTAGCCGTGCACGTCACCGTCGTGGAGTCCGAGCAAGCGCCGGTCGAACCCGACTGCGGCGGCCACCCGTGCCGCCTGACCAGGACTCCACGGCACGCTTGGCCCGCGCACTGCTCGCCCAAGCGCTCCTCGCCCGTCGCCACGGCCACCGCCGCCGCGCGCCCGCAACGGCGGCGCCAGGAGATCCGCAGGTACGTCCCGCGACGCCGCGCGCGAAGTCACCGCCGCCTCGCACGGGCGGGACCCGACCCCGATCCCCATCATCCCGGCCACCCCCCGCCCAGTCCGAGGGGGCCGCCGCCCCTCCGTTCAGGCACGTTCCGACATGTCATGAAGGAGGGAAAAGAGAATGCCGCAATGGCAAGGAACTCGCGCGCTGGTCACCGGCGCCAGCGGGTTCATCGGATCGCACCTCGCGCGCAGGCTCGAACTGCTCGGCGCCGAGGTGCACGCGGTGAGCAGGCAGCCGCAGCCGCAGGTCGGAGCCGAGATCTGGCACCAGTGCGACCTGCGCGAGGCCGCGCCCACCGCCGACCTCCTGGGCACGATCCGGCCCGGCCTGGTCTTCCACCTGGCCAGTGAGGTCACCGGGATCAGGGACGTCGGCATGGTCAGAGCCATGCTGGACGGCAACCTGGTCGCCGCGGTCAACCTGCTCACGGCCGCGGCGGGACAGCCCATGAAGCTGGTCTTCGCCGGTTCCATCGAGGAAATGCGCTCCGCGGAGAGCGTGCCGCACTCGCCGTACTCCGCGGCCAAGTCCGCGGCCACGGTGTACGCCCGGCTCTTCCACCATCTGTGGTCGGTGGACGTGTCCGTGCTGCGCATCGCGATGGTGTACGGCCCCGGCCAGCGGGACATCGCCAAGCTGGTGCCGTACGTGACCACGGAGCTGCTCAACGGACGTTCTGCCCGGATCGGCAGCGGCTCCCGGCTGGTCGACTGGGTCTACATCGACGACGTGATCGAGGCGTTCGTCGCGGCGGCGGAGAGCGAGAAGGCCGCCGGTGGCATGTACGACGTGGGCAGCGGGGTGGGCGTGTCCATCAGGGACACGATCGAGCTGCTCCATCGTCTGGCCGCCAGCCCGATCACGCCCCAGTACGGCGCGCTGCCCGACCGGCAGCTCGACCGCGCCCATATCGCCGACGTCGGCCCCGCCGGGACGACACTCGGCTGGCAGCCCAGAACCTCACTCGTCGACGGGCTGAAGAACACGATCGCCTGGTACGCCGACCAGCAGCGAAAGTCCTGATCAGGGGTGGCAGACCGGCGACCCCGGCCTGCCACCGCTCAGACGCTCTCCGGCGCCAGCCGCCGCATCGACGGCAGCTGGCTGAGCTGAAGGACGCTGTAGCCGAACAACAGCACGCCCAAGGGGAGATGCAGGGTCACCGCCTGCGCGATGCCCAGCGCGATCTGCGCCAGGACGAGAACGAAGAACCCGGCCGAGTACAGGACGGGCCGGGCGGCGCCGCCGCCCCGCCGCCACACCAGGATCACCGCGACCAGGTGCACCAGCGCCGCGGCGAACACCGAGTACGCCGAGGCGCTGTGCAGCGCCCGTCCGCTGGGCGCGGTCAGCAGCAACCCGGCGGTGATCGGGGCGCTGAAAAGGGTCACGGCTTGCAGGATGATCGCGACACGCAGAAACACGGGTGACTCCTCGACGGCCAGGACGGCGCTGGATGGATCTGTCATGAGTCCGACGCCGCAGCCCGCCGAAATGTGAGGCCTCACATTCCCCGCGGCTGTGTCGTCGGACCTCCAAGACACCCGCCGATCCTAGGGAGAAGCCCCATGTCCGCATCCATCGAGTCCCGCCTGCCCGACCCCATGCAGTTCTTCCCCGAGGTGGGAACGGTCGCCGGCGCCATGTCCAAGGCCGCCCACAACGGTGCGATCCCGGCCCTCACCATCATCCTGGTCCAGCTGCGCGCCGGGCAGATCGCCGGCAGCACGTACCACACCGTCCGGCAGACCGAACTGCTGCGCAAGGCCGGGGAGACGGAGGAGCGCATCGCCGCCCTGCCGTCCTGGCGGGACGCCCCGTACTTCACCGACGCCGAGCGGGTCGCGCTGGAACTCGTGGAGGCCGTCCTCACCCCGAACCCGACCGGGGAGCGCGTCCCCGACGAGCTGTACGCCAGGGCGGCGGCCCTCTACGACGACAAGGCGCTCTGGACGCTCATCCTCACGATCGGCCAGATCTGCTTCTTCATTCCGGTCGCCCTCATCGCCAAGCCGATCCCCGGCCGGCCGCTCGGAAAGAACTACAGCAAGGTGGCCGAAGGTGGCCTACCTGGGTAGAACGCTGGCGCGGTGGCAGCCCGTAGGCGAAGATGACGCGGTGGGATCTCCCTTGCGGAATTTATTCGTCGACGGTCCAAATTCCGTCGCGGCAAAGGCGCGGGCGCGCCGCTGGCGGTGGGTGGCGGAAAGCTTTCCCGACCTGGGACAGATGAACGTCATCGACCTCGGCGGCACCGCCACCGCCTGGATGCGCGCCCCGATCAAACCGGCCAGCGTCCACGTCATCAACCTGGCGCACGATGACCAGGAGCTGCCGAGCTGGCTCAGGACGGAAGTGGGCGACGCCTGTGACCTGCCCAAACGCATTCTGGGCGACGACTACGACCTGGTCTTCTCCAACGCGGTGATCGAGCACGTGGGCGGCTACGCCAGGCGGCAGGCGTTCGCGGACGCGGTGCACTCGCTCGCCGGGCGGTTCTGGGTCCAGACGCCCTACAGATACTTTCCGGTCGAGCCGCATGTGCTTTTTCCTTTCTACCAATTCCTGCCGCTGAACGTCCGGGCCCGGATCAACCGGCGCTGGCCGCTGGTGCACACCAAGTCCCCCGACTGGCCGGCCGCGCTCCAGGACGCGCTGGAAATCGAGCTGATCGGCCGCGCGGAAATGGCGCTGCTTTTCCCCACCGCGCGGATGAGGGCCGAAAGGGTGGCGGGGCTCACCAAATCGCTGATCGCGATCAAGGCGTGACCGTCTCGGTCGGGCTGGCCGGCGCTGGGCCGTGGGCGCGGGCGTTTCACGCGCCGACGTTCGCCGCGGGTCCCGAAACCCGGCTGGCGGGTGTGTGGTCGCGCGATCCCGGCAACGCGGCGCGGGTCGGCGTGCCGGTGTTCGCCACGTTCGACGAGCTTTTGGAACGTTGCGACGCCGTGGTCTTCGCCGTGCCCCCGGATGTGCAGGCGACGCTCGCGGTCCTGGCGGCGCGGGCGGGCCGGGCCGTACTGCTGGAAAAGCCGCTCGCGCTCGACGTCGCGGCGGCGGAGCGGGTGGCGGCGGAGGTCGGGCGGGCGGGCGTGCCGAGCATGCTGACGCTCACCAACCGCTTCCGCCCCGGCGTGCGCGCCTTCCTGCGCGCGTGCGCCGGGACCAGCCTGTACGGCGGGCGGGCCTGCCAGCTCACCAACGAGTTCCGCGACGGCACGTTCGCCCACAGCCCATGGCGCGACAGGGGCGGCGTCCTGTACAACACCGGCCCGCACGGCCTCGACCTGCTCGACGCCGCCCTCGGCACGATCAAGGAGGTCAGCTCGGCCGGCTCGGCCGTGCACATGCTGACCTGCCTGCACGAGGGCGGCGCGGTCAGCCAGCTGACGCTGTCGGGCCAGGTGCCGGGCGTCGGCAAGCGCACGGTCTACGAGATGTACGGCCCGCACGGCGAGCTCCGCCTGGACCTGGCCGACCTGGCCGGCGACTCCGGGCCGACCAGGGCGGCGCTGCGCGCGGAGTTCGCCGCGGCGGTGCGCGAGTGGCGTCCCCATGAGATCGACGTGAACAGGGGCCTGCACCTGCAAAAACTGCTGGCCGCGGTGTAACGGGGCCATCCGCCGCCCGATTACCTAAAGCTGACCTGGGAGGGGCATGTGGGGGATTCGGTCGTCAACCTGACCGTGCACGGCATCGGCGAGACCCGCCGGGCGCTCGATCCGGGCGAGGATCTGACCTGGGTGAGCGTGGAACGGTTCGAGCAGGTCATGGACGCGGTGGTGGGCCGGCCCGACGTGCGGATCACCTTCGACGACGGCAACGCCTCCGACCTGGAGATCGCGCTGCCGAGGCTGCTGGAGCGGGGACTGCAGGCGGAGTTCTTCGTGCTGGCCGGCGAGCTCGGCAAGCCGGGCCGCCTGGACGAGGACGGGGTGCGGACGCTGGTGGCCTCCGGGATGCGGGTGGGCTCACACGGCTGGGCGCACCGCGACTGGCGGCGCGTCTCGGCGCGCGAGGCAGAGCAGGAACTGGCCCAGGCGCACGCGGTGCTGAGCGAGGTGTCCGGGCGCCGGGTGTCGCGGGTGGCGATCCCGTTCGGCTCCTACGACCGCCGCGTGCTGGCCAGGCTCCGGCGGGCGGGGGTGAGCCGGGCGTACACCAGCGACGGCGGGCGGGCCAGGCCCGGCGGCTGGCTGCAGGCGCGCACCAGCCTCAAGCACGATCTGGACAGCGCGTGGATCGAGCGGGTCCTGCACGCCGGGACGTCGCTGCGCGATCTGGGCGCCCGCCTCTACAAAAGGACACGCCGTTGAAGCGGATCGCGGTGGTGATCGTCACCTACAACAGCGCCGACGTGATCGACGGCTGCCTGCGCTCGATCGTCGCGGGTTCGGAGGGCGTGAAGCTCATCGACGTGGTGGTGGCCGACAACGCCTCCAAGGACGACAGCGTGGCGCTGGCGAAGGCGGGCGGGGCGCGGGTGGTGGAGGTGGGCTCGAACGCGGGGTACGCGGCGGGCTTCAACGCCGCCGTCGCCGCGCTCGACCTGGGGGAACTGGACGCCGTCTACCTGATCAACCCGGACTGCCGGCTGCGGCCGGGGTCCATCCTGCCGCTGGCTGAGGCGGCCTGGCGGGGGATCGCGGCGCCGTACATGGTGAATCCGGACGGCTCGCTGCAGCCGTCGCTGCGGCGGATGCCGTCGATCGGCCGGGCCGCGGTGGAGGCGGCCATCGGCGGGATCAGGGCGGGCCGGCTGGGCAGGCTGGGCGAGCTGGTGACGCACCCGAGCGAGTACGCCGAAGCGCGCGAGGTCGCCTGGGCGACCGGCGCGGCGCTGTGCATGTCGGCGAAGATGCTGGCCGAGCTCGGTCCGTGGGAGGAGTCGTTCCTGCTCTACAGCGAGGAGACCGAGTACTGCCTGCGCGCCGCCGACCACGGCTGGGCCACCTGGTACGAGCCGGCGTCGGTGATCGAGCACATCGGCGGCGACTCGGCGGTCAACCCGTCGCTGGCGGCGCTGCTGATGATCAACAAGGTGACGTTGTTCCGGCGCCGGCGCGGCCCGCTGGCCGGGGGCCTGTACTTCCTGATCGTGCTGCTCGGCGAGGCGGCGCGGGCGCTGACCGGGCGCAGGACCTCGCGCGAGTGCGTGGCCTGGCTGCTGCGGCCGTCCCGGCGCTGGAAGAGCCTGCCGCAATGAGGCTGCTGCCCTTCCACGAGCTCACGCTGGAACAGCTCGACACCTGGCACGGGCTGCGCGCGGCCAATCCGGCGCTGGACAGTCCCTTCTTCCATCCGCGCTTCGCCGGGGCGGTGCACGCGAGCGGCCGGGCCGTGCACGTGGCCGTGGGCGAGGACGCGCTGCTGGCCTGCCATCGGATCGGCTCGACGCTGCGTCCCGCCGGGTGGCCGGGTGCCGACTTCCAGGGGCCGCTGCTGGTGCCGGGGACCGCCTTCGAGCCGCTGCGGCTGCTCGGCAAGGGGGTGACGGGGTTCGAGTTCGACCACCTGGTGGAGGGGGTGGCGGGCTTCGAGCGGTGGACGGTCACGCGGCGGGCCTCGCCGTACGTGGAGGTAGGGGGCGGGCTCGACGGCTACCTCGCGCGCGCGTCGAAGGCGGGCAAGGACAACATGGGGCAGGCGCGCAGGCGCGCGGCCAAGGCCGGGCGCGAGCTGGGGCCGGTGCGCTTCGCCGCCGACAGCCTGGACGAGGACGCGCTGGCTCAGGTGATCGAGCTGAAGCGGGCCCAGTACCGGGCGACGGGCGCGCGCGACTACTTCGCCGAGCCCGGCCGCACGGACCTGCTCAAGCTGCTCCTGCACACGCGCGAGCCGGATTTCTCGGGCATCCTGTCGACCCTGCACGCCGGCCCGCACCTGCTGGCCGCGCACTTCGGGATCAGGTCGGGCGGGGTGCTGCACTGGTGGTTCCCCGTCTACGACCCCGGCCACGCCAAGCTGGCACCGGGCTGGATCCTGCTGCGTGAGCTGGTGCTGGCGGCGCCGTCCCTGGGCGTGGAGCGCATCGACCTCGGGCGCGGCGACGACGAGTACAAACGCCGCGCCAAGACGGGCGAGACGACCGTAGGTCAAGGTCTGGTCACCCGCAATCCGGTACGGCGGGCCGCCCGCACCGCCCTGGAGCGGGTCAGGCCCACGCTGAGCCGGATGAAGCGCCGCCTAACGTAGCCGCCGCTCCAGCGGCCGTTCGACATACCGGTAGAGCGCCCACGAGGCGGCGAGCGCGAGCGCGAGCATGCCCGCCACCGCCAGCAGCACGACGGGAACCGGCCGGTCGCCACCGACCAGCCGCCCCGCCACTCTGATCACCGGCTGGTGGACGAGGTAGAAGGCGAAGGAGATCTCCCCCAGCCACACCATGGGCCGCGAGGCCAGGAACGAGACCCGCTCCCCCAGGTTGTCACTGGTCGCCGCGGCCGCGATCAGCAGCGCGAACGGCCCCGCCGTCCAGGCCACCCACCCCCAGCGCTCCCACACGAACGGCACCGTGGCATAGGCGGCCAGCGCGATCACCGCCGCGACCGGCAGGCCGGGCCCCCGCCAGCGCCCGGAGGCGACCAGCAACGCCAGCGCGATGCCCAGCGCGAACTCCAGTGCCCGCGTGACCGGGAAGATCCAGACGAACCAGTAGGCGATCTCGTCACCCATCGGCTGCGACAGCAGCGGCACCGCCCAGATGCCCGCGAGTATCCCGCCCGCCACCCAGCCCAGCAGATGCGCGGGCACCCGTCGCAGCAACGGCAGCAGCACCGGGAAGGCAGCGTAGAACGCGAGCTCGCACGACAGCGACCAGGCGGGTGTGTTGCCGCCGAAGTAGTAGGCCTCGACCGGCACCCAGCTCTGCAGCAGCACCAGCCCGCTCAGCGCGGGACCGGCGGAGACGGCGGCGCCGGAGACGGCCAGCAACGCCAGGACGGCGAGCCAGGTCAGGACGTGGTTGGGCAGGACACGCGCCGCCCTGCGCCGCCAGAAGACGCCGGAGGAGGTGCCGGGCCGCGCCGACCAGGTCAGCACCATCCCGGACAGGATAAAGAAGAAGGGGACACCGGCGGCGCCCGCGGAGAAAAGGGCGGACAGCACCGCCTTCAACGCCGGGTCGCTGGTGAGCCCGGCCGCGTGGATATGGAAACCGAAGACCGCGAAGGCGGCGATCCACCGTAACCCGGTCAGTGAATCCAGCCTCTTGCGAGTTACTACGAGCTCGCTCATCACCCGTAAATATCACGACCTGCCGCCTCTCGTAACGTTCCAAGCGCAGGTATCGATATCCGAGACGTGGGCGGGGGGATGCGCTGCCCTTGCTTGTCTGGAGGGCAGATGAGGATCAGCGTCTTCGGCCTCGGATACGTCGGCTGCGTCTCGGCCGCGTGTCTCGCTTCGATGGGCCACGAGGTCGTCGGAGTGGACGTCAATCCGGAGAAGGTCGAGCTCATCTCCCGCGGGCTCGCGCCCGTGGTGGAGGAGCGGATCGGCGAGCTCACGCGGGAGGTGGTGCAGGATGGCAGGCTGCGCGCCACCACCGACGCGGTCGCGGCCCTGGCGGCCAGCGACCTCTCGCTGATCTGCGTGGGAACGCCGTCGGCGGCGAACGGAAGCCTGTCGACGGCCTTCCTGGAGCGTGTGGCCGAGCAGATCGGGCGGGCGATCGACGGGACGCGCAGGCACACGGTCGTCTTCCGCAGCACCATGCTGCCGGGCACCTGCGCGGACCTGCTCGTCCCGATTCTGGAGCGCGCCTCGGGCCTGAAGGCGGGGACACATTTCGGGGTGGCGGTGAATCCCGAGTTCCTGCGCGAGGGCACCAGCGTGCGCGACTTCTTCGACCCGCCGAAAACGGTGATCGGGGAATCCGATCGCGAGACGGGCGATCTGGTCGCCGCGTTATACCGGGATTTACCGGGTGAGGTATTCCGCGTCCCGATTCCCGTCGCCGAGATGACGAAATATGCCGACAACGCGTTCCATGCGGTGAAAATTGGTTTCGCCAATGAGATCGGCGCCGTCTCCCAGGCCCTCGGCATCGACTCCCACCGTGTCATGGACATCTTCCTGGCCGACACGAAGCTCAACGTCTCCCCCGCCTACCTGCGCCCCGGCTTCGCCTTCGGCGGCTCCTGCCTGCCCAAGGACCTGCGCGGCCTGGTCTACGCCGCGCGCCGGGCCGACGTCTCCGTACCGCTGCTGTCCCACGTGCTGCCCGCCAACGAGGCGCACCTGCGGCGCGCGCTCGACCTGGTCATCGGCGCCGACCGGCGCAAGGTCGGGCTGTTCGGGCTGTCGTTCAAGCCCGGCACCGACGACCTGCGCGAGAGCCCGCTCGTCGAGATGGCCGAGCACCTGCTCGGCAAGGGCTACGACCTGCGCATCTACGACGCGAACGTCACCCTGTCGCGGCTGATGGGCGCCAACCGCGCCTACGTCGAGCAGCGCCTGCCGCACCTGGCCGACCTGCTCACCGACTCCGCGCAGGAGGTGCTCGACCACGCCGAGGTGTGCGTGGTCGGCTGCAAGGACCAGGCCGTGCTCGACGTGCTCACGCGCGCCGGGGACCGCCCGGTCATCGACCTCGTCCGCCTGCCCGACGCCGAGCGGCGGCGGGCTGAACCTGGATACGTGGGCCTTGGCTGGTAGGAAAGCGCTGATCCTTGTCGAGAACCTCTCCGTGCCGATGGACCGGCGCGTCTGGCAGGAGAGCACGACGCTGCGCGACGCGGGCTGGGAGGTGCACGTCATCTGCCCGCAGGGCGCCAAACAGGACACCGAGCCGTACGCCGTCATCGACGGCATCACCATCCACCGCTACCCGCTGACCGCCGCGACCGGCGGCCCCAAGGGCTACCTCAAGGAGTACGGCACCGCCCTGTGGCACACGTTACGCCTGTCCAGGCGCGTGGGCCCGGTCCACGTCGTCCACGGCTGCAACCCGCCCGACTTCTTCTTCCTCATCGCCCTCCTGGCCAAGCTGCGCTGGCGCAGCCGTTACGTCTTCGACCAGCACGACCTCATCCCCGAGCTGTACGAGTCCCGCTTCACCCGCGGCCGCGACCTGCTCTACCGGGCGGTCTGCGCCCTGGAGAGGGCCACCTACCGGGTCGCCGACGTCGTCATCGCCACCAACGAGTCCTACCGGCAGGTGGCGCTCACCCGCGGCGGCAAGAGGCCGGAGGACGTCTTCGTCGTCCGCAGCGCCCCCGTCGTCGAGCGCTTCCACCAGGTACCGCCCGAGCCCGAGCTGAAAAAGGGCCGCCCCCACCTGCTGTGCTACCTGGGCGTCATGGGACCGCAGGACGGCGTCGACTACGCGCTGCGCGCCCTGGCCAAGCTCCGTGACGAGCTGGGCCGCGACGACTGGCACGCGGTCTTCGTCGGCGGCGGCGACACGTTCGAGGCCATGGTCGAGCTGTCGAGGACGCTCGGGCTGGAGGACGTGGTGGAGTTCACCGGCCGCATCCCCGACGCGGACCTGCTGCGCTATCTGTCCACGGCGGACGTCTGCCTGGCGCCCGACCCGCTCAACCCGCTCAACGACGTCTCCACGATGAACAAGATCATGGAGTACATGGCGATGGCCCGGCCGATCGTCTCCTTCGACCTGCGCGAGGCCAGGGTCTCGGCGGGCGAGGCGGCCCGGTACGCGCCGCCCAACGACGAGTCGGAGTTCGCCAAGCTGATCGCGCTGCTGCTGGACGACCCGGACGAGCGCCGCAGGATGGGCGAGATCGGGCAGGCCCGGGTGTCGGGGCCGCTGTCCTGGGCGAACTCGCGTACCGCGCTGCTGGCCGCCTACGAGGCCGCCGTCGCCTCGTCATGAGCTCAGCGGCTGCTGGCGTCGGTTCCCCAGTCGGCGGGGCGGCCGCGCCGTACCCGGGTCAGGAGACGGTCGGCGAGGAGGACGGCGAGGTAGCAGCCGGCGTCGAGCACGCTCACCCGGCCGGCGCGCAGCAGCGCGCCCAGATCGCCCAGCCGCAGCGGCACAGCGTTGACCGGCCGGCCGAGGTCGGCGAGTTGCCGGTTGCCCAGCCGCACCCGCACGCGGCGGCGCAGGTGCGCGCGGACCGAGCGCGCGGGACGCACCACCGAGCTCGCTCCGTCCACGACCACGCGCTCGTGCGGCGCGAAGCTCGCGTGCACCCAGCCGTCGTCGGACAGCACGTCGGGCAGCGGGAAGACGCGGGCGTGCCCCTCCTTGCCCAGCGCGTAGACGCCGACGCCGGCCAGTGCGCGGTGCGGCGCCACGAGCGCGTCGTGCACGCGGTGCACCCGCCCGGCCACCCACGTGGCGCCCTCCAGATCCCAGACCGGCCTGGGCGCGGCGGCCAGCACGCCCGGCCGGGCCAGCGCGGCCGCGAGCGCGCGGGCGGAGTCCGCGTCGAGCCCCACGTCGGCGTCGGCGTAGATCCGCGGAAAGGCGCCGCAGGCGGCGTCGCCCATCCGCAACGCGTTGGCCTTGCCCGCAACCGGCGTCTCCAGCACCCGCACGCCGGGGCGCGCGGCGGCCGATACGGTGGCGTCGGCGCAGGCGTTGGCCACCACGATCACCTCGAACTCGCCCGGAGCCGCGCCGCCGAGCAGCCGGTCGAGTCCGGCCGCGATGACCGCTTCCTCGTTGTGCGCGGGGATGACGATGCTGGCGACGGGATTCACCTGTCGTTCCCTTCGGAAGGCCGACCATGAGAGTAGAGCGGACCGCCCTGGACGGGGTCCTGCTGTTCGTTCCGACACCGCACCGTGACGATCGGGGCCTGTTCACGCGGACGTTCGACGCGGTGCTCGCGGCCGAGCACGGCATCGACCCGGCCGCGTTCGTGCAGGACAGCCAGTCGCGCTCGCGCCGGGGCACGATTCGCGGAATGCACGGGCGGGCCGGGCGCGGTGAGGCCAAACTGGTGAGATGTGCGCGAGGGGCGGTCCGTGACATGCTCGTCGACATCCGGCCGGGTTCGCCGACGTTCGGCCGGAGCCAGGCGGTCACGCTCGACGACGAGAGCTTCGTGACCCTCTACGTGCCCGCTGGATTCCTGCACGGTTTCCAGGCCCTGACCGAGCAGACCGACGTCTGCTACCGCATCGACCGCGAGCACGACCCGTCCGAGGACCTCTCGGTCCGCTACGACGACCCGGACCTCAAGATCGACTGGCCGCTGCCCGCCGCGGCGGTCAGCGCGCGTGACCTCGCCGCCGGATCGTGGGCGGGACTGCTCGACCGCCTGACCTGAAGGAGTGGCTGCGATGCGACGGTTGTTCAAGGTCCTGCCCGTGCTCGCCGCGCTGGTGATGACGGCGGCGTGCACGGCCGCGGGCGGCCAGGTGCCGTCGAGCGGGGCCCTGACCCCGCGGGGCGGGCCGACCGTCACCGTCACGGTGACCGCCTCGGCGAACCCGTCGCCGAGCGCCTCCCCGCTGACCGGCACCGGCAAGCCGCAGCCGACGCCCAAGGCCACGAGCAGGCCGACCGCGCTGGGCCCGCGCCAGGTCGTCGCGCCCGACGGGCGCGCCTGCCCCGACCACCCGACGGCCGCCTGCACCGGCGTGCCGCCCGGCACCAAGCTCACCGAGGCCGTGCTCAACGACAGCGGCCAGGCCCACCGCGTCGACATGGCCGGGCGGCGGCTCGACCGCGTGCACATCAAGGGCGACCTGGTCGTCCTGGCCGACGACGTGGTGATCACCAACAGCGTGATCGACGGCCGCATACTCAACGAGAAGGACAGGAAGCTCAAGCGCTTCACGATCAGCGACAGCACGGTCGGCCCCGAGCAGGGCTGCGACAGCCTGCCCGGCATCGGGGACGGCGAGTTCACCGCGGTCCGCGTGCACGTACGCAACCACGGCGACGGCATCCGCTTCTCCGGCGACAACATCGTCGTCCAGGACTCCTTCATCGACCTGTGCTCCAACCCGAAGGACCACTCCGACGGCATCCAGGGCTACTACGGCAGAAGCAACCTGTTCTTCGACCACAACACCATCGACCAGCGCGGCGTCGTCGACCACAACGCGCCGATCTTCATCCCGCGCACGCAGAACCCCGACGCGGAGAACGTCGTGATGACCAACAACCTGCTGATGGGCGGCACGTTCAGCATCCAGCTCTGGGACATCGGCGGGTACGTGATCTTCCGCAACAACCTGCTCGTCGACAACACCTGGGACTACAAACCGGCGGAGGTCGAGTGCGCCACCGTCGACTGGCGCGACAACAAGCTCGTGACCATCGACGACGCCTACCGGGTGACCGGGGTGGTCGGGCCGCTGGACTGTATGGGCTGAGCCTCCTGCCTGGCGACGCGCAGCAGCGCGCCGCAGGCCCCGATCAGCAGGAACATCAGGCCGGTCACGGTGGCGAAGGCGAGCAGGTCGAAGGTGGCCGAGGCCACGATCGGGGCCAGCATGACACCGCCCAGTGTGAGTCCGAGGTCGCGGACGTGCGGGTCCTTGCTGAGCCTTCTGGCCCATAGCCCGGCCGCGATGCCCAGCGCCATCATGATCACGTAGATGGCGGTGCCGATCAGGCCCAGGTCGATGGCGGTCTGCATGTACTGGTTGTCGAACACCTGATATTTCGGGAAATACCAGCTACCGGTGCCGCGCCCCAGCCACAGATGTCGCTCGATCTCGGCGATGGCGATGCCGTAGTCGTGCGTGCGGTACTGCACGCTGGAGTCGGTGAAGAAGTTGACGAACAGGTCGAGGAAGGTGCCCAGCAGGCCGGGCACCGCCACCTTCATCACCGCCAGGAAGCCGGCGAGCACGGCCAGCGCCCGCAGCCGCCGCTTCCACGTCCATCCGCACACCAGCACCGCGCCGATCGCCACCAGGCTCAGCACCGCCGAGCGCGAGACCGAGAACATCAGCCCGGCCCCGATCATCGCCGTACACGCCCACCAGCGCAGGTACGGCTGGCCCAGGGCCTTGGCGCGCAGCGCGTAGTGCGCGGCGATCGGCAGCAGCATCGCGCTGATCACGCCGAACTCGATCGGGTGCGCGGTGGTCGCGGCGACCCTGCGTACCGAGCCGCGCTCGAAGACGTACAGGTCCTCCCAGCTCAGCCGGAGTCCGGGCAGCACCAGGTAGCGCGTGATGTCGAAGCCGGTCACGAACTGGATGGCGCCGATGACGCCGATGATCGCGCCACCGGCCACCGCCGCCTTCAGCACGAGGTTCAGCCGCTCGATCCCGCGTACGCCGTCGCAGACCAGCAGCCCGATGCCCAGGTTGGCCAGCAGCAGGAAGAGGTTCTGGTCGGCCAGGTTCAGCTCGTCGGAGGGCAGCCAGTGGTAGGTGCCGTAGCCGTAGCTGACCAGGTTCGCGGTGAAGAACAGGAACAGGCCGGAACGTGCCATGTTGCGGCCTTTGGCCGCGCCGAGCGTGGTGGTCAGCTGGGTGATCAGCCACAGCACCAGCCCGATCATGCCGATGATCGCCGCCGGCGTGACCGACAGCGGCAGCCCGCGCACGATGAGCGCGGCCGGCGTCGTCAGCAGGATCACGATGTAGATGCAGGCGATCGTGGCCCCGTCGGCGCGCGGGCCGGCGAACATCCCGTCGATGTCGGCCACCTGCACCGGCCGGTGCCCGTTGAGGCTGGGCAATCCGGTGGGCCGGAAGTCGATGGCCATGGTCAGGGCACCCGCTCGGGCATGACCACCTCGGGCAGGCCCGCGTCCTTGGCCACCCGCCTGCGCCGGGCCAGCGCGAAGCTCTCCGCGGCGTAGGCGGAGGTCAGCGCGGCCATGCCGCCGAGCGCCAGCGCCACGACCATGGCCCGCGACTTGCGGGCCAGCCGGGGCTCAGGCGCGGTGGGCGCCACGACGTCGGTGACCACGATGTAGGTCGTGGCCGGGGCCGCGACCTGCATCTCCCGCTCGCGCAGCTCCACCCGCGCGCGGGCGCTGACCCGCTGCACCAGCTCACGCGACAGGTCCGGCGACGGGCTCTCCACCTCGATGTACACCAGCGGCCCGTTGGCCATCGCCTCCAGGTTGCTGCTGCCGTTGTTGACGCTCAGCTCGACCGCGCCACCGGGGGGCGCGCCCAGTTCGGTGGCCACGTCGGGCGAGTTGAGCGCGGCGATGAGGATCGAGGCCGTGGCGGTCAGCCCGCGCTCGGTGACGATCAGCGGGTTGAGCTCCGGGTTGGGCTCCTTGGGGTTGTACGGCAGCACCCCGCCGTTCTTGGGCAGGGTCAGGGCGATCACGGCGTTCGACGCGTACTGCACCGGCACCGTGCGGTAGACCGCGAGCGAGGCGAAGATCGCCAGCGCGAACGCGGGCAGCACCACGTACCAGCGCCGGAACAGCACGCCGATCGTGCTCCAGAAGTCCATGGCGCTCCCGTCAGCCGCCGCGCTCGGTGGCCACGGCGTCCTCGGGCTCGCTGTCGTCCTCCGGCTCCTCCGCCTTGGCCTTGCCGTTGCCGTTGGAGGTCTCCTCCGCGACCACGGCGGGGAAGGAGTCGGTCGGCATGTCGTCCTCGTCCGCGACGGGCTCCGGGCGTCTGTCCGGAATCTGCGCGTGGACCACCAGTTCCTTCTCCGGTACGGCCGGCGCCCGCGCCACCCGCCGCCGGGCACGACGGCGCTCCAGCCCGTACACGATGCTGATGCCGAGGAACATCGCGATCACGAAGCCCATCGCGGCGCCCATGAACTTGTCCATGGCGTCCGACTCGGGCGGTGTGGGCGGCACGATGTCCATGAGCACCACGTACGTGGCCGTCGGCGCGCCCAGCTCCCGTTGCCGGCCGTCGAGCTCGCGGATCAGCCGCTCACGCGCCTTGGCCACGACGTCGGCCGACGCCCTGGCCGAGGTGCTGGTGGCCTCCACGTAGAGGAACGGCCCGTCCATGCCGATGAGCCGGGGGCTGGTGCTGCCGTCGTTGACGACCAGCTCGGTGGGCCCGTCCTTGGGCGCGCCCAGCTCGGCCCGCGTCTCCTCGACGCTCAGCGCGAGCACCAGCGTGGCGACGGCGGTGCTGAGCCCCTCGGTCTGGATGAGCAGCGGGTTGCCGCCGCCGCCCGGGTTGACCGCGTTGCGGTTGACGATGCCGCCGTTGACCGGCGGGGACACCATCATGATGGTGCTCGACATGTAGCGGACCGGGATGACGGCGAAGGTCGCCGCCGCGACGCCTACGGCGGCCAGGGCGACTGGGATCCCAATGCGCTTCTGCAGGAGGAGGCGCAGGAGCGCCTTCCAGAAATTCACGTGCCGGTCTCCCCCTCAGTGCCCGGGACGCAGGCCCCCAACACGATTTCATCGTTCCAATGGGGCTTGTCGTTACATAGCACGCGCGGCTTCCGGTATCCGCTCAAGGTCGCTCGCCCGCATGAAATCGCCCAGCGTGGTGCCGCTGCACTCGGCGTCCACGTTCGGGGCGCCCCTTCCGGCCAGCACGTCGTCCAGGTTCACGGTCCGGAAGTCGACGCTGAACCTGGTGCGCCCGGAGGTGTTGGGCACGGTCGAGTGCAGTTGCGCGCCGGAGAACATCACGATCCCGCCGGGCTCGGGCACGATCCTGATCTCGGGCTGCAGGTCGAGCGGTTCCTCCGGCTTGGGCTGCTCGCGGGTGTCGGAGTGGATGTGGCGCGCGGCCGTGGGCCGGCCGACGCGGTTCCACTCGCCGTAGTCGTAGCGGGCGCTGCCGTTGGCCACGGGCCGGTCGAAGTAGCGCGGGTGGAAGGCCATGACGTTCTCCGGCACCACCTCGAACACCGGGATCCACCAGTTGACCTGGCTGAAGGGCGCCGAATACCAGCAGTCGCGGTGGGCGTGGTAGGCGTAGGAGATGCCCGAGTCGAGGTAGCGGTCGGAGGTGGACGTCCGTAATCGGGGGACGTCGAAGTAGGTACGTTCCAGGTTCATGCCCATCTCCTCGAAGATCCTGGGCAGGATCTCCTTGCACCGCGGGTGGTGGATGAACCGCGGCTTCAGATCGGACAGCAGTCCGGCGAACTCCTCCACGGGCATGTCGAACTGCGCGGTCTCCGGGTCCCGGCCCGCGAAGGCCTCGTCGATCAGCTCTCGCGCGAACCCGATCAGCTCGGTCGAGGCCGCCGTGGCCGGAAAGGTGAAGATCTCCCCCTTGAAGATGAGATCCCGGCGAGCGTCGTCGTCAAAAGTGCTGCTGGAGAAGACTGACGTCATGGGTTGAACTTTCTCGTGCTCCCCGCCCCAATTAATTGCTATATACCTCGGCAATATGGGGCGATCCGTTACATGCCCGGAATAAGGCGCATGAGACGGCGCGTACGGCGGCGCAGCAACATCCGCTGCCGAGCCGCGTAGTGCTTGTAGACCGCGGCCCGCGCCCGCCGGCGCTGGTCGGCGTCGAGCCCGGCCTCCTCGGCGGCGCGCAGCAGCTCGCGGGTGAAGATCACATTGGCGAAGACGCCGCGCCAGGTCGGCAGCTCGTGCCGCTTGGACATCTTCACCATGCGGGCCGGAATCCAGATCCGGGCCGCCAGCACCTCGTTGACGTGCGCCCACGGCCCGGCCAGGGCGTAGCGGGCCGCCGCCAGCTCGTCCTCGCGCACCAGGATCGGCCGCGGGATGCTCACCGCCACGTCGCGCCGCATGAGCCCGTACAGCGGGTCGATGATCGTGTAGCTCTCGGTCAGCAGCCGCAGAAGCTCGGCGAAACGCTCGACCGGGTCGTCGGAACCCAGCTCGGTGCCCTCGTAGCGAGCCGTGGTGGTCACGCCTTCCGTGGTGTACGCGGTCTGGTGCGTCACCAGGACGACCCGCGGGTCACGCTCGAACTCGCGCAGCACGCGCGAGACGTAGTTCGGCTCGATCCGGTCGTCGTCGCCGATCCAGCGGAAGTACTCGCCCGTCGACAACTCCATCGCGGTCATGAAATTGGGGATGGTCCCCAGATTGCGCGGCTGACGGTGGTAGAGCACGCGCTCGTCGCCCGCCGCCAGCTCGCGGCAGATCTCCTGTGTGCCGTCCGTGGAGGCGTTGTCGGAGATGACCAGCTGGATGTCGGTGTGATCCTGGGCCAGGATCGATCGCACGGTCTCGGCCAGATGCTCGGCGCCGTTGTAGACGGGCAGGCCGATGGAGACGGTCATGACGCGACTTCCTTCTTCCCGAAAGAGGGCATCTTCCTGAGAACGGGCACGACGACAAGGGTGTAGACGAGCATGGCGGCGCCGCCGGCGGTGATCAGCTCGACCACCGCAGGAGCACTCACCAAACGCTCGATCACGTACGCGGTGGCGGTGGCGAGCACAGCCGCGAGCGTCGGACGCAGCAGCGACGGCAGGATGCCGCCCAGGTCCACGCCCGCTCTGCGCAGGAAGAACACGGCCAGCGGCATCGCCGCGGCGACCGACGCGATCGCCTGGCCGATGGCCGCGCCCCTGATCCCGTCCAGATGCGCGCCGGCGATCAGCGCGGGCAGCAGCACGAAGGCGTGGCCGAGGTTCATCCAGACGGTCGCCTTGGTGGCGCCCTGCGCGGTGAGGATGTCGTAGGTCAGCGCGACCAGCATCCTCACCACCATGACCACCGCCAGCCAGCGCAGCACGCCGGCCGACTGGCCCCACTTCTCGCCATAGAGGAGGTCGATGAGCGGGTGCGCGAGGGTCGCCATGATCACGGCGAACGGCAGGATCGCGGTGTAGAGCAGTGGGGTGGCCCGCCGTACCCCGTCGGACAGGCGTTCACCGCCGTCCTCGGCCAGGCGGGAGAACCCGGGGATGGCCACGTTCCTGATCGCGTTGCCGATCAGGCCGGGCACCCAGCTGGAGACGTTGAACGCGAGCAGGAAGTAGCCGAGCCAGTCCGGGCCCATGACCGCGCCGACCACGATGTAACCGGCGTTGAGCAGCACGCTCTCCAGCCCGACGCCCGCCGCGGAGGGCAGGCCGAACTTCATCAGCTTGACCGCGATCGGCCGGTCGAAGGCGATCCTGCCGGGCAGCTTGGCCCAGAAGAAGACGATCACGCCGGTGATGACCGCCGCCACGACCTGGCCCCACGCGAAGCTGTACGCCCCCGCGCCCGCCTTGGCCAGCGAGATGGCCACGGCCGCGTTGGCCACGAAGCCGATCGCGATGGCGGTGGTCAGCTTGTCCTGCTCGAAGCGGCGCAGCATGGCCGCGCTGCGTACCGCGGTGAACGCCTCCACCAGGATGATCGCGGTCAGCAGCCGGACCACGCCGGTGGCCTCCGGCGCGCCGGAGGCGGCGGCGTAGTAGGGGGCGCCGAGCCAGAAGATCCCGTAGAGGATGATCGCCGAGACGAACGAGAGCAGGGTCGCGGTCGGCGTGACGTCTTCGAGCTTGCCACGCCACTGCACGACCGCGGCCATGATGCCGAGGTCCTTGACCGTCATGACGAACGCGGTGGCGGCCATGGCCACCGCGAACACGCCGAAGTCCTCGGGGGTCAGCAGACGGGCCAGAACCAGGCCCATGGTGAACGACCCGGCCCGGGTGATCAGATTCCCGACCAGGCCCCAGCGCAAGCCACGCCCGGCCTGCTGACCTATGGATGTCACGGATGGTTCTCGCTCTCGTTGACACGTTCCAGCCAGATCTCCCGCCAGAACGGCACGAACTCGCGCGGGCAGTTGACGCTGTAAGCGCCCGCGCAGACGATGTCCTCGAGCGTGATGCACGGGCTCTTCATGGTCAGCAACTCGCCTGTACGCTCGTCGACGCAGACCTCCACCCGTGAGCGGACCCTGGTCACCTTGCCGCAGTGCCTGGCCATCTCCTCTTCGAAACCCAGGCCCCTGTTGTTACGGTTGGCGTCCAACGTCGCGAGGATGTCGGCCTTCGGCCGGACCCGTACGAGCTCGCCCGGCTTGAGGTCGAGTTCGCCGGACGGGGTGCGTTTGAGCGTGCCCGGCGGCACGAAACCCCAGTTGATGCCGTTCTTGATGCGTAGCGGCCTGGGCAGTTTGCGGGAGAAGCGCTGCCAGTGGTTGAACAGGCCGACCGTGATCGTGCGCACGGTCGCGAGCACGCCCGCGTTGCCGGTCTTCACATCGGTCACGTACTGGCTGACGTCGCTGAAACGCACGCAGGTCGGCGCCGCCCGCAGCAGTTCGGTGGCCTGGCAGGCGAAGCGGTCGGGACCTTTCAGCGTGTTGGCGTCCAGCAGCGGCAGCAGCTTCGGCGCCGGCCTGGCCGCCCCCTCCGGATCCGCGGGCGTGACCTTCTTCAGCCAGTCGTGCTTCCAGTAGATGGAGCAGGCCGTCCCGCACCCGCCGTGCGCGCCGCCGTCGCAGCGCGCCCCGGTCAGATGTACGGCATGCTCCATCCTGCGCATGCGTCCCTTCTCGATCGTGTCGCAGAGCTTGTGCGCCACTTTGTGCACGGTCATGCGCTGCCCGCAGTACTTGAGCATCTCCGGCATGAACGGCAGGCTGTCCAGCTCGCCCCGATCGTCCAGGGTGGCCAGGATCTCTTCTTCGCTCCGAACTTCCACCAGGTCCCCGACCCGGAGCTCCATCACGTCTTCTCCTTCAACAAGCTCGCGCCATGCAGCGCGACAGCGGCCTGGGCCACCGCCGAGAACGGCAGGTTCGCGCGCTCGGCGATGTCGAGCAGGGTGTGTTCGCCGTCGGAGAGGTTCAGCACCCATAACATCGCCATCTGGGCCTGTTTCGTGTCACTCCTTCCGCCCAGTGATCCGTAGAGGCCCCTCCGGCCTAGTTGCGGCTCGCCGTACGGGCTGAGGTTGAGGTAGGCGCGGTTGCCCTCCAGGACCTCGACCACCTGTTCGAGGGTGTCGAGGGTGTCGGCCATGGCCTCCTCGGTGACGAAGCCCGGGTTGTCGCCCGAGGTGTGGTACTCGGGGTAGCCGGCGTACGGGGTCCTGGTCAGACCGCCTACCGGCAGGTTGAAGCCGGGCGAGCAGTACTGGCGTTCGTCGTAGCCGTAGGGCGAGAAGTCGAGCAGGGTGTGCGGCCGTTCGCGCAGCACGTGGGCGACGGCCCGGTCGATCGGGGCGTCGCCGCGCCTGCTGCGTTTGTACGTGAGCGGGCCGGGGTCGCCGGCGCAGGCCAGGGTGAGGCCGTGCTTGATCCGCTCGGTCCGCCCGCGGTTGCGGGCCAGCCAGGTGATCGCGCCGATGGTGCCGGGCGCGAAGATGAACCGGTAGGTGTAGCGGGGGCTGACCAGGCTCTTCGCCAGCTCGACCGCGACCGCGATGCCGGCCAGGTTGTCGTTGGCCAGCGACGGGTGGCAGGTGTGGCAGGAGATCAGCACCTCATCGTCGAGCTCGCCGGGAACGACGTGCTCTGCGTAGGTCAGGCTGCCGTCGCTCAGCGTGGAGTCGATGAGCACCTCGTAGGGGCCCTCGTCCATGGCGTCGAGCGTCTCCTGCGTGAGGCAGAAGCCCCACGTCTGGCTGTAGTAGCTGGTGCGGTAGGGCACCAGGCCGGGCAGCGTGTGCAGCCTCGGGCGCAGTTCCTCCAGCGTGAACGTGCCGCGCACGGGCACGCTGTAGCCGACCACGTGCAGGTTGAGCTCCCGGAAGTCGACCACCTTGCGGCCGGATCGGTCCTTGATCCAGGCGTCGCGGATGTTCCATTCCTGCGGCACGTTCCAGTCGAGCACCTGGGTGCCGGTCGGCACCTCGGAGACCGTCAGCGGCAGGTGTTCGCCGATGATCGCCAGCGTCTCGCGGACGCCGTCGCCGGTGATGCTGCGGCAGATCGGATAAAGGCGCTCAACCAGGTCTTTCACGGGCGCAAAGTCCCGTCCACCGTCCCCGCGCCCTGCCGGTCGGCCAGGCGGGCCAGACGGGTGAAGCGGCGCTCGAAGGCGTGCTTGTCCAGGCCGTGCCGCTGGTAGGCCTCGACCAGCTCGGCGGCTCCCGCGGCCACGGTCCAGCCCGCGTCGAAGCCGGGCATGGCCTGCCGGATCCTGGCGAAGTCCACGCGGTAGGAGCGCGGGTCGTTGCCCGCCTCGCCGGTGATCGTCAGCCGCGAGCCGGGCACCGCGTCCGCGACCTCCCGCGCGATCTCGGCCACCGTCACGTTGTTGCGCTCGGTGCCGACGTTGAAGGGCTGATCGTGTACGGCCCCGCGCGGCGCGACCAGCGCGAGGGCGAAGGCCTGGGCGATGTCCAGGGCGTGCACCAGCGGCCGCCAGGGCGTACCGTCCGACAGCACGCGCACCTCCCCGGTCAGGAACGCGTGCCCGACCAGGTTGTTCAGCACGATGTCGGCCCGGAGCCTGGGCGAGAAGCCGAAGGCGGTGGCGTTGCGCATGTACACCGGCGAGAAGTCGTCGTCGGCCAGCTTGGCCAGGTCCTCCTCCACGCGTACCTTCGACTCGGCGTACGGGGTCACCGGCTTCAGCGGGGCGTCCTCGTTGACCAGGCCGTCGCCGCCGGAGGCGCCGTAGACCGAGCAGGTGGAGGCGTAGAGGAAACGGCGCACGCCGGCGGCCTTGGCCAGTTCGGCCAGCCGTACCGAGGCATGGTGGTTGATGTCGTAGGTCAACTGTGGCGCCAGGGAGCCCAGCGGGTCGTTCGACAGCGCCGCCAGGTGGGCCACCGCGTCGATGCCCGTGAAGACCTCGGGCCCGGCGTCACGCAGGTCGACGGTGTGGCCGGGCGGGTCGTCCGGCGCCGGGCCCAGCACGCAGTCGGCGAACAGGCCCGAGTCAAGGCCGGTCACCTCATGGCCGGCCGCGCGCAGGACCGGGGCCATCACGGTGCCCAGATAGCCTTGGTGTCCGGTCAGAAGTACCCGCATGTCAGTCTCCAGCCAGGTCGATCGTCAGCTTGTTCACGTGGAAGGCCTCGGCGTAGCGGCTGTTGCACTCGATGCCGCGCAGGCGCATCAGGCCGAGGAAGGCCTCGCGGTCGAACCAGGCACGCCGGCGCTGCGAGGGGTAGAGCAGGTGGAGCAGATCTGTCTTGCGCTCGGCCAGCTCGGGCGCGATCGGATGGTAGGCGTTGGGGCGGCCCATGTCGCCGTCCCACTTGGCGATCTCGTAGCCGAGCGTGAGGTGGTCGCGGAACGTCGTCGGCACGAGCTGGGCCAGGCCCCGGTGGTCCTGGTGGGCGTCGCCGGTCCAGGGGGCCAGGATCAGGTCGGGGTCGGTGGCGGCGCGCAGGTCCTCCAGCGCGTCCTTGGCGCGCTCCCAGTGGGCGGGCAGCCGGCCGTCCGGGATGTCCAGGACGGTGACGTGCACCTCGGCCTCCGGGCAGAACGCCTTCAGCGCGGCCCGCTCCTCGTCCTCCCTGGACGTGCCGCCGCCGGACAGGACGAGCGCGTCCACACGGGTCGCGCCCAGCGTGAGCAGCGTGGCGCCGGCGCCGATCGCGAGGTCGTCGCAATGGGCGCCGAGTGCCACGATCCGCCCGGTACGGCCCGGCCTGAGTCCGATCATGCTTCCCACAGTGCCCACGGGCGCTCGCCCCGGCTCCACGAGTTGTCCAGTTCCAGACGCTGGTTGACGGTGTCGCTCGGGCGCCAGTAGCCGCGGTGCCGGTAGGCCAGGAGACGGCCGCGCTTGGCCAGCTCCATGCAGCCGTCGGCGACCAGGTCGCCGCCCTCCGGGATGTGGTCGAAGATCTCCTGGCGCAGCACGAAGAAGCCGCCGTTGATCCACAGCGGCATCTCACTGACCGGGGTGATGCCGCCGACCAGGCCCTCCTCGCCCATCTCGATGACGTGGAAGGTGTTGGACGTCGGCGGGACCACCATCATGGACGCGCCGGCGCCGGAGGCGGCGAAACTGTCGATGATCTTGGGTAACGGCGCGTCGGCCACCACGTCGGCGTAGTTGGCCAGGAACATCTCATCGCCGTCCAGCCGCTCGCGCACCCGGCGCAGCCGCTCGCCGATCGGCGAGTCGAGGCCGGTGTCCACCAGCGAGATGCGCCAGTCGGAGATGTCCGTCTCCAGCATCTCGATCGTGCCGTCGCGCAGCGCGAACTGGTAGGTCAGGAAGAAGTCCTTGATGTGCTGGGCACCGTAGCCCAGGCACAGGATGAAGTCCTTGTGGCCGAAGTGCGCGTAGTAGCGCATCACATGCCACAGCAGCGGCCGGGGCCCGACGAGCTGCATGGGCTTGGGGATGTCGCCGCCCACGCCCTCGTGCCGCATACGCGTGCCGCGCCCTCCGCAGAACAGGACGACCTTCACTCGACGACCTCCAGCCTGGGGATCGGGAAGACCAGCCGGCCACCCCACTCGCGGACGAAGGAGAGCTGCTCGACCAGCTCGTCACGCAGGTTCCACGGCAGGACCAGCACGTAGTCCGGCCGGTCGGTCTCGATCGCCTCCGGGGGCAGGATCGGGATACGGCTACCGGGGGTGAACCTGCCGTGCTTGTACGGGTTGCGATCCACCGTGTACGCCAGCAGGTCCGGCCGGATGCCGCAGTGGTTGAGCAGGGTGTTGCCCTTGCCCGGCGCGCCGTACCCGACGACGGTCTTGCCCGCGTCGGCGGCGTCGATGAGGAAGCGCAGCAGGTCGCGCCGGACCTTGGCGACGCGGGCGGCGAAGTTCGCGTACCCGGAGATCTCATGCAGTCCGGCGGCCTTCTCCCTCTCCAGGACGTCCGCCACCCGCTCCGACGGCTCTCCCGACGGCTTCGCCCACAGCCGGATCGAGCCGCCGTGCGTCGGCAGCAGCTCCACGTCCACCAGCGTCAGCCCGCCACTGGCCAGCGCGCGCTGCGCCGAGGCGACGGTGTAGTACTGGAAGTGCTCGTGGTAGATCGTGTCGTACTGGTTCAGCTCCATGAGCGTGAGCAGGTGCTGCACCTCGATCGCGACCAGGCCGTCGTCGGCCACCAGCGCCCGCAGGCCCCGGGTGAAGCCGACCACGTCCGGGATGTGCGCGTAGACGTTGTTGGCGACGACCACGTCGGCGGGACCGTGCTCCTCGCGCACCCGCCGCCCCACCTCGGGCGAGAGGAACTCGGTGAGCGTCGGCACGCCCTTCTCCACCGCGGCCGCGCCCACGTTGGCCGACGGCTCGATGCCCAGGCAGCGCACCCCGCGCTCGACCACGTGTTGCAGGAGGTAGCCGTCGTTGCTGGCCACCTCCACCACGAACGAGTCCGGCCAGAGCGTCAGCCCGTCCACGAAGCGGCGGGCGTGCTCGACCCAGGAGGAGGAGTAGGAGGAGAAGTACGCGTACTCGGTGAAGGTGTCCTCGGGGGTGATCAGCGGCGGGAGCTGGGCCAGCCAGCAGTCGGTGCACACCCGCAGATGCAACGGGAAGGTCTGCTCGGGCTGGTCGAGGCGGTCGGCGGTGAGGAACAGCTCGCACGGCGGCGTCGCGCCGAGGTCCACGACACCGGCCATCGCACCCGACCCGCACAGACGGCAAACGATCATGTCAGCTCACTCCCGCGTGTTCGTCGGACATGGCGGACGGATCGTTACAACTGCTGCCCGCGGAGGAGACGGTGGTCATTTCGACCTAGCCCTTTCAGGAGTGTTTGTGTGATGCTGCGCCCCATGAAGCCCCTGAGCATCGACGGTGCGTGGGAGTTCACCCCGCGCGTCCACGCCGACCCTCGCGGCGCCTTCCTGGAGGCGTACCGAACCGCCGACCTGCCCAGGCCCTTCGACACCGTGCAGGTCAACTGCTCGGTATCCAAGGCGGGCGTCCTGCGGGGCGTGCACTTCGCCGACGTACCTCCCGGACAGGCGAAATACGTGATGTGCGTGTCCGGCGCGATCCTCGACGTCGTCGTGGACCTGCGCGAGGGCTCCCCGGACTTCGGCCGCTGGGAGGCCGTGCGGCTCGACTCCGACGAGCGCAGGGCCGTGCTCATCGCCGAAGGGCTCGGCCACGCCTTCCTCGCGCTGAGCGAGCAGGCCACCGTGCTCTACCTGTGCTCCTCCGGTTACAACCCGGGCGGCGAGCACGGCGTCCACCCCCTCGACCCCGACCTGGGCATCACGTGGCCGGTGGACGAGCCGCTGCTGTCGGACAAGGACGCGGCCGCGCCCACGCTGAAGGCGGCGCTGGAGTCCGGGCTCCTGCCTTCCTACGTCGCGTGCCAGAAGTTCTACGCGGGACTGCACTGACGACCAGCTCTCGTGGCCAGCACCGGCCAGGCGGCGTGCAGTGCGGCCCGCCAGTCGCGCAGCGGTTCGCCTCTGGTGCAGGCGAGCAGGCTGTTGGCCGGGCGCGCGGCGGGCATCGGGTAGTCGGCCGTGGTGATCGGCCTGACCCGGTCGGGGCTCGTGCCGAGCAGCGTGAAGATCTCGCGGGCGAAGCCGTACCAGGTGGTCTCGCCGGCGCTGGTGCCGTGGTAGACGCCCGGCGGCTGGTCCGACTGGGCCAGCCGGACGAGGTAGTCGGCCAGGTCGGCGGTCCAGGTGGGCTGGCCGCGCTGGTCGTCGACCACGTTCACGAACTCGCGCTCACCGGCCAGGCGGATCATGGTCTTGACGAAGTTACGGCCGGCCGAGCCGTACAGCCAGGCGGTCCTGACCACGTAGTGACCGGCGGCGGCGACCTCGCCGGCCAGCTTGCCGCGCCCGTAGGCGTTGAGCGGGTTCGGTTCGTCATCCTCCCGGTACGGCCGCGCCGACCGCCCGTCGAAGACATAGTCCGTCGAAAGCTGCACTAATCGCGCCCCGGCCCGCACGCAGGCGGCGGCCAGCACCTCGACCGCCCTGCCGTTGACCGCCATGGCCTCGTCCTCGTGTTTCTCGGCGTCGTCCACGGCCGTCCAGGCGGCGCAGTTGACCACCACTCTGGGCCGGTAGGCGCAGACGAAGTCGCGCACCGCGCGCGGCTCGCACAGGTCGAGGTCGGCGCGGGTGAGCGCGATCACCGGCTCCCCGGTGAGCGCGATCCGCTCCAGCACGTCGGTGGCGAGCATGCCGCCGCCACCGGTGATCAGCCAGCGCATCAGTCGTTCCACCGGTCCCCGTGCTCGGCGTACCAGCGGACGGTGTCCTTCAGGCCCTGGTCGAAGGCGACCTCGGCCCGGTAGCCGAGCGCGCGCAGCTTCGAGTCGTCGAGCGAGTAGCGCCGGTCGTGGCCCTTGCGGTCGCTCACGTACTCGACCATGTCCCAGTCCCTGCCGCAGGCGTCGAGCAGGCGTCCGGTCAGCTCCACGTTGGTCAGTTCGGCGGTGCCGGCGATGTGGTAGACCTCGCCCGGCTCGCCCTTTTCCGCCACGAGCCGGATGCCGGCGCAGTGGTCGCTCACGTGGACCCAGTCGCGGACGTTGCCGCCGTCGCCGTACAGCGGGACCTTCCTGCCCTTGAGCAGGTTCGTCACGAAGAGCGGGATGAGCTTCTCCGGGTACTGGCGCGGGCCGTAGTTGTTACCGCAGCGGGTGATGGAGACGTCCAGGCCGTGGGTGATGGCGTAGGCGCGGGCGATCAGGTCGCCGCCGGCCTTCGCCGCCGCGTACGGCGAGCGGGGCTGCAACGGCGCGTCCTCGGTCCACGAGCCGATGTCCACCGAGCCGTAGACCTCGTCGGTGGAGACCTGGACCACTTTGCGCGTACCGGCTCTGAGACAGGCGTCGAGCAGCGTCTGGGTGCCGAGCACGTTGGTGCGCACGAACTCGGCGGCGCCGTCGATAGAGCGGTCCACGTGCGACTCGGCGGCGAAGTTCACCACCAGGTCGTGGCCGGGCACCACCTCGTCGAGCAGGGCGCCGTCGCAGATGTCGCCGTGCACGAACGTGTGGCGCACCTCGTCGAGGTTGCGCCGGTCGCCGGCGTAGGTGAGCTTGTCGAGGACGGTGATCTCGGCCCGGTCGTCCACGCACATGCGCGCGTACGCCGAGCCGATGAACCCCGCACCCCCGGTAATCAAAATCTTCATGAGCTGATCTGGACCTTGCTGTGATCGCCCAGCACGAGGCGGTGGGCTCTGGGGGTGTTCGGGGCGGGGGTGACCTGGACGTCGTGGCCGATGAGCGAGGCCTCGATCCGCCGTACGCCCTCGATGGAGGCTCTGGGCAGCACGATGGAGTACTCGATCTCACTGTCGGCGATGACGCAGTCGGCGCCGATCGAGGTGAAGGGGCCGACGTAGCTGTCGGTGACGCGCGCGCCGGCGCCGATGACGGCGGGCCCGACGATGCGCGAGCGCTCCACACGGGCGCCGGCCTCCAGCCGCACCCGGCCGATGAGCTCGCTGTCCACGCTCTCCCCCTGTACGTCCTCTCCCTGCCCGGTCGGCTCCATCGACTCCAGCACCAGCCGGTTGACCTCCAGCATGTCCTCGACGTTGCCGGTGTCCTTCCAGTAGCCGGTGACGGTCGTGGACTCGACGTGGTAGCCGCGGTCGATGAGCCATTGGATGGCGTCGGTGATCTCCAGCTCGCCGCGCCAGGACGGTTTGAGCTCGGCCACCGCCTCGTGCACGGTGGCGGTGAAGAGGTAGACGCCGACCAGGGCCAGGTCGCTCTTGGGGTGCTGCGGCTTCTCCTCCAGGCTCTTGACGCCGCCGTCGGGATTGAGTTCGGCGACGCCGAACTGGCGGGGGTCGCCGACGCGGGTCAGCATGATCTGCGCGTCCGGCTTTTTGGCCATAAATCCGGACACGATGTCGTTGATGCCGCCGACGAGGAAGTTGTCGCCCAGGTACATGACGAAGTCGTCGCCGCCCAGGAAGTCGCGGGCGATCAGCACCGCGTGCGCCAGCCCGAGCGGCGCCTCCTGCCGCAGGTAGGTGACCTCCAGCCCGAAGGCGGAGCCGTCGCCGACCGCCGCCTCGATCTCGGCGTGCGTGTCACCGACCACGATGCCCAGCTCCCGGATGCCCGCCGCGGCGATCGCCTCCAGCCCGTAGAACAGGACCGGCTTGTTGGCGACGGGCACCAGTTGCTTGGCCGAGGTGTGGGTGATCGGCCTGAGCCGGGTCCCCGACCCTCCGGCGAGGACGAGTGCTTTCACGGCTAGTAGGCCCCTTCTCCACGGGTGACGACCGACCAGGTCTTCCAGAGGATCTGCAGGTCGAGAATGAGCGACCAGTTCTCGACGTACCTGAGGTCGAGCCGTACCGACTCCTCCCAGGTTAGGTCGGAACGGCCACTGACCTGCCACAACCCGGTCATGCCCGGCTTGACGACCAGGCGCCGCCGTACGTCTATGCCGTACTTGGCGACCTCTTCCGGCAGCGGCGGGCGCGGGCCGACCAGCGACATGTCCCCGGCGACGACGTTGAGCAACTGGGGCAGCTCGTCGATGGAGTATCGGCGCAGGAAGGCGCCCACCCGGGTGATCCGTGGATCGTTCCTAATCTTGAAGAGCACGCCGTCGAACTCGTTCTCGTCGAGAAGCGTGTCCTTGAGTTGCTCCGCGTTTACCACCATGGTCCGAAATTTCAGGACCTTGAAGGTCGTGCCGTCCCTGCCCACCCGCGTCTGGCGGAACAACGCGGGCCCGTGGCTGGTCAGCCGGATCGCGAGCGCGATGCCCAGCAGCGGAATCGACAGCAGCAGCACCGCGAGCGCCGCGACCACCCGGTCGAAGGCGTTCTTCACCACCCGCTTGGCCCCGCCGAACTCCGGATGCTCCACGTGCAGCAGCGGCATCCCGGCGACCGGCCGGATGCTGATGCGCGGCCCGGCCACTTCCATGAGCGCCGGAGCCACGAACAGATCGGTCTTGGCCGTCTCCAGACTCCACGCCATCCTGCGCAGCGTGGTCCCGTCGAGTTCGGGACAGGCCAGCACCGCGACGGCGTCCGCCCCGACCTCGGCCACGACGTCGGCCACGTCGGCGAAGGAGCCGAGCACCGGCGTCCCCTCGAGATCGGCGTCCAGCGTGCCGGGCGGCAGGCACGCGCCCACGACCACCATGCCGTGGTGCGGCTGGCGGCGGAAGGTCACCACCAGGTCGATCACCGCCTCCCGGTGGCCGACCGCGATGACGTGGCGCATGTAGTCGCCGACCGCCCGCCTGCTGTGCAGGCGTTTGCGCATGCGGTAGCGGAAGTACAGCGTGGCCATGACGGCCAGCGGCAGCGTCGCCATGACGAAACTTCTGGCGACGGCCGTCTGGGTGGCGTAGGCGCCGATGGCCACCGCGGCCATCAGCCCGACACCGCCGTTGAACACCGCGCGGAACTCGTCAGTGCCCTCGCCGTGGGCTCGCTGACGGTACGCGCCGCCCAGCATCAGGGCCAGTGGCCAGGCCACCAGCAGCCCGATGCCCAGCGCGAACTCCTCCGCCGGGATGTACGCGCCGAAGCCGAGCCGCACCCCGAACACGAAGGCACAGCAGACCACCGCGCAGACGACGTCGCCCAGTAATAAGAGCCGTAGATACGCCCGCGTCCAGATACTGGATGCGTGACGCGGCACGGCATGGAGGAGCACGACATCGGACTCCCCTATCCCCACCCTCATAACACCCCACCTGCAACTCTCGGCACCGCAATAACGTGACGTTCCTTGAAGCGCATGGGTTTACCCACATCCCACATGAACTCAAGGGCGGCGGCCCCCACTAAAGAGTAAAGATCGATTCCATGCTGGGGAATAACGCACTATGTCCACAATCGGACGCCAGGGAGCAGATTTCTGACCTTGACGGAACGATCCAAAGATGCAGCGAGGAACAGGAGAAATGCCTGTTTGACCACTGGAAACCCAGCGATAGCGCCAGAATTCAGGAGCTAGTCATACTCAAGATCTGGCAATGCGGACGGCGGATCCGGACTGCGCCACACGACCACAACCCCGTCCTGCACAGACTCCGCCGCGACGGCCAGCCGATCAAGATCGAAGTCCGGCAGATACCGCAGGCGCGCCAGAAACGTCGCGTCGGTCGCCGACCTCGGCACGACGCAGCCCTCGCCGTCGCGATCCAGCAGGATATAGAGGACGTCGGCCCCGGGCTCGGTGACAACCCGCACCTCGACCACGTCCTCCCACGCCAGCGCCTCGACGCTGCCGTCGGCGTAGTGACGGGTGACGCCCTCCTCGGTGACGTACACGTAGGAGTCCGGCATCGGGTTGCCGTGCATGGGCGCGATTCTCGCGACTCGGGGCCACGTCCCGCAAGGGCCTGCGCTTATAGGTGCTTATGGGACCACCGTGAACCGCGTACCGGCGATCACGGGCTGTCGACGAGCCCCAGCGTGGCCTCGAACGCCGTCACCATCTCCTGCGGCGCCGTCAGGCACCACGCCTCGGCGACCAGCTCCCACAGCTCGTCGGCGTCGATCCGGGCCAGGTGCACGACGACCCAGCCGAACCGCCCCGCGGTGAACTGCACCTCGAACACCTCGGGCCGCTCGGCCACCAGCGCGAGCTGCTCTTCGATGGTGGCCTTGAGCCCGACCGTCTCCGTGCGCTCCCACAGGTAGCCGAACCCGCGTCCGTGGACCTTCATGCTGGTCCAGTCGCCGCCGTCGCCGAGCTTGTGCTCGGGCAGCCGCCGCAGCATCTCCAGGAACTCGTCAACGGTTACGCCCATGCCAACAGGTCTAGCAGAGCCGTCCGACATTTGCCGTATCGAGAGCGAGAAGCGGCCTTTGTCAGGCTGAGGTATTGTCTGTCCGGTGCCGGAGCCTCTTGACGACACGGAACTCGATCGGCTGACGGCCGACACCCGCGCATTGATCGACTCGTTGCGCACGGGTGCGGCGGGCGCGGCGCCGTACGGCGAAGGCACGAGCGAGGACGGCCGGGTACGCGTGACCGTCGCACGCGGCGCCGTCGAGGACATCAGGCTGGACCCCCGCCTTCTCCGGCTGCCGCCGGGCGAGGTGGCGGAGCTGGTGCTCAGGACCGTCAACGAGGCGATCGAGCAGGTGCAAGGCGCCCGCAGCGCCCCGGACGTCCCCGATCTGGCGGCCATGTCACAGATGTTGCGCCAGGCGCGCGACGAGGCCCTGTTCCAGATGGACACGATCTCCCGCGGCATCGCCTCGGCGATGGCCGAGCTGCACGGCCGTACCCGGGTTGAGGGCGCGGCGGACGCGCGCAGCCTCGGCCTCGACCAGCTCCTCGAACTCGCCCAGACCTTCCTGGACACGGCGGCCGAGGGACAGCAGCGGCCGGTCGAGCCGCCGCGCGGCGAGGGCCTCGCGCTCAAGGGCCAGGTACGCGCGCTCGCGGCCGACGGCCGCCTGGAGGCACTGGAGATCGGCGCGAAGGCGATGTCCGCCGGTACGCACGAGCTGGCCGAGCACCTGCGAACCGCCGTCAACGAGGCGTTCGCCGACCTGCGGGCCAAGCGTGCCGAGAGCGAGGCGGCGACCGGCGTGTACCGCGAGGACCTCGACCAGCGGGCCCGCCAGCTCCAGGACCTCAGCCTCGACCAGATGCACCGGGCCACGCGGGCGCTGCGCGACATCATGTCCAGCGTCCGGAGTCCGGACTAGGAGGTGGCCGTGGAAGACAGCCTGCACAGACCCGCGCGGACGCAGGGCGCCGCCGGCGAGGTCGGCACCTCGGCCGACGAGCTGCGGGCGCAGCTGGACAACTTCCGCCGCGAGGTCGAAGGCGACGGCGGCGCACTCGGCGGCGACGACCTCGGCATGCTCATCGGCGCCGTCTACGCGGCCATCCACGAGATGGCGTTCGGCTCCTACAGCGAGAACACCGACGATCTGAAGGCCGTCGCCGCGGACATCGAGACCATGGGGGCGAACCAGAAAATGGGCGAGGAACTGAATCTCATCGAGGTCAACAACGTCAAGAAGCTGCTCGGGTAGACGTCATGGGGATGCAGCCTCCGGCCGGGCTCGGCAAGGTCATGTACTCGCTGGGCCGCCACTGGCCGATGACCGACGAGGAGTACCTGTTCAAGATCGGCCTCGCCTGGATGGCGCTGGGCCGGGACATGGGCACGGCGGTGAACAAGAGCGAGACCCCGGCCGCCGGGGTGTGGACGGAGCAGAAGGGCGACGGCGTCACCGCCTTCCGCCAGGCGTGGAACGCCGAGGACTCCCCCCAGGGCAACCTGCGCGACGGCACGACCGGCGCCGGCGTCATCGGCCTCGGGCTGATGATCCTGGCCGCGATCGTCCTCATCCTGAAGATCAACTTCATCGTTCAGCTGATCCAGCTCGTCATCCAGCTCCAGATCGCCATCGCCGCGGCCCCTGCCACGATGGGCGCCTCGACGGCGCGCATGCCGATCATCATGGAGATCACCGGCCGCCTGCTCGACCTGTGCGTCACCATCGCGATGAACGGGGTCATCGGCGGCTGAGGCTCAGGGCGCCTTCCCGCTCTCGTAGGCCTCCAGCGCGGACTCGCGGGTGTGGAAGGACGGGAAGTCGATGATCCGCCCGTCCTCGCGCAGCACCAGCAGCGGCCCGGCGCCGGCCAGACCCTCGCCGGGGTCACGGGTACGCAGGTAGGACACCGTCGTATAGGTGAACAGCCACCCGTAGGGCTTCTCGATCGTGGCCGCGTCGTCGACCGCGACCTCCTCGGCGCCCTCCAGGTCCGGGAACTCCCTGGCGACGAAGTCGCGCGCGACGCGTTCGGCCGCCTCTCTGCTGATCATCGGTGGCCGCCTCCTCACGCGGTGCGGAAGAACTCGAACGAGCTGAACTGGGTGTGCGGATTCGTCGGCGACATCAGCTTGTACTGCCCGTCCAGGTAAGTCACCTTGCCGTTGATGTTGGCGACATTGTAGATGTGCGCGTTGCCGTTCTCGCGGCTCGCCATGATGATGCCGCGCGATCCCGGGTTGGCGGCGATCGTGCTTTCCGCGGCGTCGAGGGAGTCGTTCCGCGTCGTGCCCTCGATCGCCCTCCTCTGGTAGATGCCCCGTGCCTGGGGCATCGGCGAGCCCGGGAGCGGACCAGCGACCGCCACCCGCCTGGCGAGCACGTCGTCCACGGCCAGGGCCGTCTCGGGACAGTTTCTGCGGCTGTTGGTCGGGTTGATGTGCTGCAGCATCTGCCGGATCCTGATGTACGACAACGGCTTCCCGGCCGCCTCCCGCTGGAGACGGGCGATCTCCTGGTGCGCCTGGCGCATCCCGGCCTGCTGCGCGGCCGTCAGCGGCGCCGTGGCGCGCTCAAGCTCGTCGACCTGCCGTGGGCGGAGGTTCGCCAGCGGCACGGGACCACGACCCGGCGACCTGGAAGGAACCCGGCCCGGCCCGGCCGCCATCTGCGGGCGGCGGCCCTTGCGTGCCGCGCGTCCGCGTTTGAGCCAGGGAGCGGCGACACGGAACAACCCGAGGCGCACGACACCACCGAACTTCGCCATTGGGGATTTATAGCAGTCAGTAGGCTGGGGGCATGTCGGCTCCCCGGTTCGGAGTCCTGGGGCCGTTGGAGGTCAGGGGCGAGGATGGCGAACCCGTCGCGCTCGGCGGTCCCCGTCCCCGAGCGCTGCTGGCTCTCCTCCTGCTGGACGCGGGCAGGCTGGTCAGCACCGAGCGTCTCATCGACGGCCAGTGGGGCGAGGACCCGCCGGCCGGGGCGGTCAACGCGATCCAGGCCCACGTCTCCCGGCTGCGGCGGCAGCTCCCGCCCGACCTGATCGAGTTCCACGGCAGCGGCTACCGGCTCGCGGTCGACCCCGACGACGTCGACGCCCACCGCTTCGAGCACCTGGCCGCCGAGGGCCGCGCGCTACTGGCCGCCGCCCAGCCCGAACGCGCCGCCGCCACGCTCCGGCAGGCCCTCGCGCTGTGGCGCGGCCCCGCCCTGCCGGAAGTGGCCCACGCCGGCGCGCAGATCGCCCGCCTCGACGAGGTACGGCTGGCCGCGACGGAAGACCTGATCGAGGCCGAACTGGCCCTCCCCGCGGGCACCTCCGTCGGCTCCCTGAGGCAACTCGTCTCCGCGCACCCGCTGCGCGAGCGGCTGCGCGGCCAGCTCATGCGCGCGCTGCACGCGGGCGGCCAGCAGGCCGCGGCCCTGGAGGTCTACGAGGAGGGACGCAGGCTGCTCGCCGACGAGCTGGGCGCCGACCCCTCACCCGAGCTGGCCGGACTCCACGTGGCGATGCTACGCGCCGACGCGCCCCGCGCGAGCCGCCGGCTGCCCGCTCCCCTGACCAGCTTCGTCGGCCGCGAGGCCGAGCTGGACCGGCTCGCCGACCTGGCCGACGCCCGGCTGGTCACGATCACCGGGCCGGGCGGCACCGGCAAGACGCGCCTGGCGGTGGAGTCCGCCCGCCGGGGTGGCCGGGACGTCTGCTTCGTCGACCTGTCGGCGGTGGCCGACGACGGGCTGGTCCCGCACGCGGTGATGGGCGCGCTGGGCGTGCGCGAGACCGGGCTGGGGCTGCTCCAGCCGCCGGACCCCGTCGAACGGGTCGTGTCCGCGCTGGCCGACCGGGACCTGCTGCTCGTCCTGGACAACTGCGAGCACGTGGTCGCCGCGGCCGCGCTGCTGACCAGGCGGCTGCTCGACGCCAGCCCGAAGCTGTCCGTCCTGGCCACCAGCCGCGAGCCGCTCGGGCTGACCGGCGAGGTACTGGTCCCGCTGGCCCCGCTGGCGCTGCCGGCCGCCGGCGCGGAGCCGGGCGAGTGGGCACGGGCCCCGGCCGTGCGGCTGTTCACCGAGCGGGCCTCGGCCGTGCGTCCCGGGTTCGAGCCGGGGCCCGAGGTCGTGGAGATCTGCACGGCGCTCGACGGCTCGCCGCTGGCGATCGAGCTGGCGGCGGCGCGCCTGCGCTCCTTCACCGTGGCGGAGATCGCCGCGCGGCTGGCCGAGCACGGCCGGTTCAAGCTGCTCTCGCGCGGCGACCGGACCGCCGCGGCCAGGCACCGGACACTGCGCGCCGTCGTCGACTGGAGCTGGAGCCTGCTCAGCCACGAGGAGCAGGTGGTGGCAAGGCGGCTGAGCGTGTTCGCGGGCGGGGCCGGGCTGGAGGCCGTCGAGCGGGTCTGCGGCGACGGCGAGGTGCTGGCCGACCTGGTGGACAAGTCCTTCGTGGAGGCGGCCGACGGGCGGTACCGGATGTTCGAGACGGTCCGTCTGTTCTGCGCCGAGAAGCTGGAAGAGGCCGGCGATCCCGCCCGCGACGTGCATGCCGCCTATTTCCTGGAACTGGTGCGGGAAGCCGACCCCTGGCTGCTGCGGGCCGAGCAGCTCGACTGGCTGGCCCGGCTCTCCGCCGAGCAGGCCAACCTCCAGGCGGCGCTGCGGCATGCCGTACGCCACGATCCGGGAACGGGGCTGCGGCTGGTCGGGGCGCAGGCGGCCTACTGGTTCCTGAGCGGCCGGCGCGGGCAGGCCGCCGCGTCGGCGCGGGAACTGCTTGACCGGGTGGGTGAGCCTCCTGCCGAGCTGGTCGAGGAGTACGTGCTGTGCGTGCTGCTGGCCGTACCGGATGTGCGGCAGGAGCAGTGGGCGCGGGCGGAGGCGATCATGAACGTGCTGGACCGCACGCTGCGCTACCCGTTCGGGACCGTCCTGTGGGGCATGGTCGCCGGGCCCGGCGCTCCCGGCGTCGACCGGAGGCGGCGGGGGCGGATGCTCGGTCCCGAGCCGTGGAGCAGGGCGGTGTCCGTGCTCGGCGAGGCGCTGGTCGACCAGCTCGACGGGCGGCTGCCCGAGGCCGAGCGCGGGCTGGAGTCGGCGCTGGCCAGCTTCACCGCCCTGGGCGAGCGGTGGGGCATGGCGCAGGGCCTGGAGTCGCTGGCGACGCTGGCGAGCTGGCGCGGCGAGTGGGCGCGGGCGCGCGAGCTGTGGCAGCGGGCACTCGACCTGATCGGCGAGCTGGGCGCGGACGACGAGGTCGTGGACATCCTGTGCCGCCGGGCCGGCGGGCTGCTGCGCGAGGGCGACCAGGACGCCGCCGCCGCCGACCTGGCCAGGGCCGCCGAGCTGGCGCGCGTGACCGGGCGGCCGGCGATCGTGGAGTTCACGCTGGGCGAGCTGGCCGAGCGGCGCGGCGACCCGGCCGCGGCCCGCGAACACTACGAGAGGGCGCTGGCCGTCGCCCAGCCCGGCGTCTTCGCCACCGAGGGCCTGCGTCCGCACGCGCAGACCGCCCTCGCGCGCCTGGCCGCACGCGACGGCGACCACGCGCGAGCACGCGCGCTGCACGCCGAGGCGCTCACGGGCATCTCGCGGTCGCTCGCCGGCGACCTGGCCACCGTGGTCGAGGGCCACGCCGACCTGGCCCTTCTCGACGGTAGGGCGGAGCGTGCCGCCTACCTCCTGGGCGCGGCGGCGACGCTGCGCGGCACGGCGGTCACCGGCGACCGCGCCGTGGCCGAGGTGGCCGCGGCGGCGACGCGGGCGATCGGCGCCGAGCGGTTCGCCGCGCAGTACGCGAAGGGCGCGGCGCTGAGCAGGGACCAGGCGCTGACAGTGCTGTCGTGACCGTCAGCCGGCCGTCGCCGGACTGTCAGCGCCCCCGCCGAAGCTCGTGGACATGAAGAACAGCAACGTCCTCATCTCCGGCGCGAGCATCGGCGGCCCCGCCCTCGCCTACTGGCTGGCCCGCTACGGCTTCAACGTGACCGTCGTGGAGAAGTCGCCCGCGCTGCGTCCCGGCGGCCAGGCCGTCGACTTCAAGGGCGAGACGCACCGGCTCGTGCTGGAGCGCACGGGCATCCTGCGGGAGGTGTCGCGGCACCAGACCGGCGGCACCGACCAGCAGATCGTCGACGCCGCCGGGCGTGAGCTGGCGGTGATACCCGGTTCCTTCACCGGCGGCGACCTCGAGATCGAGCGCGGCGAGCTGTCCCGCATCCTGTACGACATCAGCGTGGCGGCCGGCGCGCGCTACGTCTTCGGCGACTCCATCACCTCGCTGACCGAGACCGGGGGCGGCGTGCACGTCACCTTCGAGCGGGGCGCGCCGCGCACCTACGACCTGGTCGTGGGCGCGGACGGCATCCACTCCAACGTCCGCAGGCTGGCCTTCGGCCCCGAGTCCGACTATGTCACCCATCTCGGCCACTACTACGCGCTGGCCGATCTGCCGGAGCGGTTCGACGGGCCGGCGCAGATGTACAACGAGCCGGGGCGGATGATCGCCTCGGGCGGGCCGAAGGCGGGGGCGTTCTTCGTCTTCGCCGCCGGTGAGCTGTCCTTCGACCGCCACTCGGCCGAGGACATGAAGCGGGTCCTGGTGGAGGCCTACCGCGGGATCGGCTGGCGGGGCGCGGAGATCGTGGCCGCGGCGGCGGACGTCTACCTCGACTCCATCAGCCAGGTCCGTCTCGACCACTACACCAAGGGCCGCGTGGCGCTGATCGGCGACGCCGCCTATGGCAACACGCTGGGCGGGTTCGGCACCGGTCTGGCGATGGTCGCGGCGTACGTGCTGGCGGGCGAGCTGGCCGCGACCGGCGGCGAGTACCGGGCCGCCTACCAGGCCTACGAGGACGCCTTCCTCGGCTACGCCAAGATCGCGCGCGACGGCAACGCCGGTACTTTCCTGGCGCCGACCACCAGGCGCGGGATCAGGATGCGCAACTGGATCTTCAAGTACCGCTTCCTGCTGCGGGCCATGACGAAGATCGGCGACCGGGCGGCCACGGACATCGAGCTGAAGGACTACCCGAGCCCCGAGCCGCCGCTCGACAGCCGCTCGGCGTCGGCGATCACGTCGAGGACGAAGCCCGCGGCCTCGCGGGGGCGCACGGCGGCGGGCGGGCCGCCGCGCCAGTAGGCGAGGGCGTCGCGCAGGAACGGGTGCCAGCGGGCGTCGAAGACGTCGAGCGCGTACTCGCCGGCCGCCTCCTTCGAGATCACCTCGCCGGTGGCGATCGTGTGGTGCAACCGGGGCGGCCCCAGCGCCGTCCAGGCCATGCCCGTCCTCCGGCCGATCAGCGACGGCTTCGCGCGGCGGGCCGTCCGCTCCGCCAGGCCCTTCCAGTAGCCGCGCAGGTTCGCGAGGTTCCACTCCTTCAGCCGCGCGGGCTCCGGGTCGAGGCCCAGCTCCGCCGGCTCGGCGCCGCGCACCGCGATGCCGTGCTCGCGCAGGGTCTTCCAGGTGACCGGGTTCACGTCGAAGGCGGCGCCGGCGCTGAAGTCGGAGCCGCTGTGGGAGGCGACGGGCCTGATCTGGGTGACGGGCCGGGTGAGTTCCTCGCGAGGGACGAACACGCCGTTGACGGTGCCCGGGATCGCCCAGTTTCCGCGGGCCAGCTGGCGCAGGCCGCCCGGGGTGTTGGCCGTCCACTGCAGGGCGCGCAGGCGGGGCAGGCTGATCGTGCCCTCGGTGACGGCCACGAAGTCGATGTCGCTGCGGCCCCGGCGGAAGGCGCCCAGGGCGGTGGATCCGACCACGTAGAAGCCGGTGATCCTGCCAGGGAGCAGGCGATCGGCGAGCGAGAGGTAGCGGCGGACCTCCGGCACGATCATCCGCGGGTCGCCGCCTTGCGCAGCCGGCCGCGTACGGCCCGCCGTACCAGAGGGCCCATCTCGTCCAGGACGCTCACCAGGACGGCGAGCTGTTCGAGCGAGTCCAGCGCCTTCGCGGCGCCGTCGGCGTCGACCCCCTCGTACAGTTCCAGCCCGATGAACGCGGCGGCGACCGAGCGCGCCAGCCCGGACACGTCCACGAGCTCGGCCAGCGGCGTCTCGCGCAGCACCCGCTCCAGCGTCCGCTCCAGCTCCACGACCCACAGGTTGAGTCCGGCCGCGGTCGCGGGGGCCAGCTTGTCGTCGGTCTGGCTGCCGGCCAGCAGTTGCGCGAGCACGGCGATGTTGCCGGACTCCTGCTCCTCGTCGTGGATGGCGCGGCCGAGTTCGAGCAGTTCGGTCAGGGTCGTGACGGCGGCGAAGCGCTCGCGGTAGTGGGCCACCCGCTCGGTGGAGCCGTTCTCGCACGCCTCGGCGAGCAGTTGGTCGACACTGCCGAAGTGGTAGAACACCAGCGCCTGGTTGACTCCGGCCGTGGCGGCGATCGTGCGGGCGGAGACGCCCGCGATGCCCTGGGCGCGCAGCGTCGCGAGGGCCGCGTCGAGCAGCTTGGCGCGGGTGGTGGTGGACATCGGTCTCCTCGTTGGGTTTCCCAGGGTAGATGGGGCTGAGCGACCGCTCAAGTCAACGCCTGTGATGGGGTATATCCGTATAAGTCGGTAGTAGGGGGGATATTTCTTGACAGGGATAGAGCTGCGAGAGTGGCGGGACGCGGACGCCCCCGTGGTACTCCAAGCCTTCCAGTCCGAGGACATGCGCAGGCAGGCGCCGTGGCCCATGGTCACCCTCAAGGACGCCCAAGGCTGGATCGCCGCCTGGGAAGGAGTCGGGCACGCGTTCGCGGTGACACTGGACGGCCAGGTCGCGGGCAACGTCGCCGTCACCGGCATCGACCGCCACCTCAACGGCTGGGTCTCCTACTGGACCATCCCCGAGGCCCGCGGCAGGGGCGTGGCCGCCATCGCCACCTCCATGCTGGCCGAGTGGGCGTTCAAGGAGCGCGGCCTGTTCCGCCTCGAACTCGGCCACCGCGTCAACAACCCCGCCTCCTGCAAAGTCGCCCTCAAGGCCGGATTCCCGGCCGAGGGCATCGAGCGCGCCAAGCTCAGCTACGACGGCGTCCGCTACGACGTCGAACGCCACGCCCGCCTGGCCACCGACTAGCGCAGATCCTCCAATAACCGGTCGAGCAGCCGCACCGCGGGCCCGGCCACCTCGATCGTGTACTCATCGAGCAGGACCAGCGCCTCCTCCAGCGTCGGCACGCTGGTGCGCGGCAGCTCGACCAGCGGCTCGTCCTCCGCGATCACCTCGCCGTCCACGCGGTACGCGCCGTCGGCCACCGCGACCGAGACGGCGAAGCGCACCTCCCGCCCGTCGGGCAGCGTGAAGACGGTGCCCGCGACCGCGCCGGCGGGTGGGGCGAGGTAGGTGAACGGGGCGCTGCGCACGAACGGATGACGCAGCTCGGCGAGGGTTCCCGCGGCCCGGCTCAGCGCCGAGAGCAGGGCGGCCGCGGCCAGACTCTCGCTGTCCACGCACCTGAGCGTAGATCAGCGACGTCACTCCCGCCACCTGATCCCCTGGACAGGATTGTCTGTTTGTCAGACAATCCTGGTATGCGCAATGGTCCGTCCGCCGTCGTCGGCGCCGCCGTCCTCTGGGGTACGGCAGGCACCGCCGGCCTCCTCGTCTCCGCGGACTCGGTGGCGCTGGCCGCCGCCCGCCTGGTCATCGGCGGCGCGGCGCTGGCCCTGCTGGCCGCATCGGAGCTGAGATCCGCCCTGCGCCCAAGCCTTCTGCTGGGCGCGGTGGCGGTGGCGGCGTACCAGCTGTGCTTCTTCGCGGCCATCAGCCGCACCGGCGTCGCGATCGGCAGCGTCGTCGCCATCGGCAGCGGCCCCGTCTTCACCGGCCTGCTGTCCTGGCTGCTCCATGGCCAACGCCCCAGCGCACGCTGGTCAGCCGCCACGACCGCCGCGATCGCCGGCTGCGCGGCCCTGATCGCCGGCGGCGGCGACGCCCAGGCCGGCGGGCAGGTGCTCTCCGGCATCCTGTTCGCCCTGGCCGGCGGCCTCCTCTACGCCTACTACGCGGTCACCGCCGCCCGAGCCATCTCCCGCGGCCTGCCGTCCAACGCCGTGATGGGCGTCCTGTTCGGCGGCGCAGCCGCGATCATGCTCCCCGTCCTCCTGTGGCAAGGCGTGGACTGGCTCACCACCCCGGCCAACCTGGCGGCCGTCCTCTACCTGGGCCTCGGCACCACCGCATTCGCCTATTTCCTGTACGGCAGAGGCCTGCGCACCACCCCCGTCGCCATAGCCGCCACCCTGGCACTGGCCGAACCCGCCGTGGCCGCACTCCTGGGCGTGGTGGTCCTGGGCGAACACCTGGCCCTGCTCTCCATCCTCGGCCTCGCCCTGCTGGCGATCAGCCTGGTGACCGTAGCCCTTCCCGAACCCCGTACGGTGAGCCGCTAGAGTGCCATGGTGCCGTTCAGACCCGTGTCCACCGTCGACGCGCTGGCCGAAGCGCTACGCGGCCGAATCCTGTCCGGCGAGCTGGAACCCGGCACCTCCCTCCCCGAACAGGAGATCGCGGCCACCTATGGCGTGGCCCGCCCGACGGTCCGCGAGGCCTTGGCCGTACTGGTCCACGAGGGCCTGCTCCGCCGCGAACGCAACCGCAGCGCCCAGGTCCGCCTGGTAACCCTGGAGGATCTGAGCGACCTCATGTACGTCCGCCGCCCGCTGGAAGACCTGATGGCCAGAGCGTTGGCCGGCCGAAGAGTGGAGGCCGCGGACTCAGCGCTGGCAAGGCTGGAATCCCTCCCGGAAGAAGCCCCGTGGTCCGCGATAGTGGCCGAACACATGGCGTTGCACCAGGCACTGATAGAGGCGGTGGGCAGCCCCCGCCTGGAACGCCTCTACAGCGCGTTGGCCGCCGAAACCCAGCTCGGAGTGGTCCGCCTACGCGAGGTCTACAAGGACCGCGACCGCCTGATCACCGAACACCGAGACCTCCTGAACGCAATAGCCACCGGCCCAGCAGAAGCCGCCCAAGCCGCAGTAGCCACCCACCTCAACCACTCCTGGGGCGCATAGAAAAGCAAGGCCCTCCGCTCGGACGCACCCCCGACGGGCGGTTAGCGCCCGAAACGACACCCAAGCGGTGCGATGCGTACATCGAACCGGGCAGCTGGCCGTACCAGCAGCACCAGCGGGCAGGACTTCTCCGTCAGGGGGCGTGGCCGTACCGCGCCCACCAGCGGTTTTCCACGTACCTCACGTTGTTGGAGAACCCGTCATGACCTCTGCCGTTCCTCGCGCTTCCACTGCGAGCACACCCGCGCCAAGAGCAGGGTGTACGCCCTCGTCGAGCGCTGCGGCCGGCCCGCGACCCTGCATGCCGTACTGACCTGCACCGATCCCGCCCTCGCTCAGCACGCCGCCTACCTTCTCTCCTCGGTGCTGGAGAACGGCCTGGGCCCCGCCGCCCGCGCTGAGTCGGAGCGGATCGCGGCGGCTCTGCCCGACGCGCCCGCCGCCTCCTTCCGTCGTACGCTGACCGACGTCGTGAACGGGACCTGGGCCGACGCTCCCGAGCTGGCCGCCACGTGGGAGTCCCTGCGGCGGGGCCGCGGCGGCTCGGCCGGCCTCGGTGACGACCTCGAGAGCCGCACGCCGGGCGACGCCCGCCTCGACGCCTTCCCCGGGCCGGTCGTCCGCACGATCAGCCTGCTGGAGGTGCACGTCCACGACCCCGCTCGCCTTCTCGCCGCGGCCACCGCGACGGGCTGGAGGCCGTTCGACGCCGAGGA